>NZ_JALOCP010000026.1:0-125181 GCF_030511745.1 Paraburkholderia sp. SECH4 | reverse complement strand
ACAGGGGCAACGCTAATAGACCACTAACAATTCAAGGAAAGGCCAACGCCCCAGGCAAACAGACAACAACCGCCAAGCAGGCCACTACCAATTCAAGAAAAGGCCAACGCCCTAAGAACACGGACAAAAGCGCCGCGCAGGCAAAGAAATCAAACCCTGAGCACATCCCCAAACCCACCAACCCGAGCCCCCAAATGCCGAATCGCATCGGCAACCCTTGGCGACAACAGCGCCTGGAGCTCCTCGGCGTGCCGATAATCCCTCATCCCATGACTCAAAACCCGATCACCAGCAAACGCCGGATGACAATAAATCTCCCCCACCCCATGTGGCAAATCGGCAAGCGCAGCAAGCCACGCAACCTCATCCATCCGCCCACTATTAGCAATCCCAACAACATAATCGTTGTGCACGATCCCAGCCCGATCCAACCTCGCCCGCACCCATGAAATCCACGGCCGCAACCATAGCGGCGCACCAACCTCGAACGGCAAACGCATCGCCCGCATCCCGTACTCGCGGCCAATCTCCAGAATCAACCCAAGCACCGTCGGATGCAAATGAAAATGCTTGTGCGTGTTGACGTGATCGAGCGTCAACCCCGTGCTCGCAAAAGCGTCGAACTGCGCGCGAATTTCTCGCGCCAACTGTCTGCGAACGTGCGGCAAAAAGAAAAACCGCACCCCGTCCCGCACCATGTTGTCGCCAAAGCGGCCATGCTCGTCGAGCAACGCGGCAATCCCCGCGCGCGGCGTAACCGCGTCGCCATCGGCCAGCACCAGATGCAGACCGACCCGCAACCCCGGGAGTTCGCGAGCACGCGCCACCGCATCGGCCGCGGCAGGCGCGCCGATCATCAAGCTCGCGGCCGTCAACACGCCGTGCCGGTGCGCCTGCTCGACCGCCAGATTCACCCGGGGATGCAGGCCGAAATCGTCGGCAGTAACGATCAGGCCGCGTGGCTCAGCCGCCATCCGAAGTCTCCATGACATCAATCACACCCAATGCCTTCGCGCGCGTCGTCGATGCGGAGGCCTCAACCGGCACGCGTGCGCCACGCCACACCACATGCGAGCCGAACGCGCCCGCGAGCCATTGCAGTGCCAGCAAGGTATCGCGCAACGGCACGAGCGGCAAGTCGCGCCAGAAAGTACGTTCGTGACGCGCGGAACGCAGATGCATCAGCATGCGCGCAGCAAACCCGGCCGCCGTGCTGGCGCCGCTCACCAGTGCCGCCCACAGATGCACGCCGGCGGACGGTCCGTTCGCGAGACTGCATGTAAGCCACGCGCCGGCCACGAGCCAGGGCGTCGGAAACGTGATGAACAGAAATGCAAAGCCAAGCGTGTTCACCGAGCGGATCGTGCGCAGCCAACGCGTCTCACGCTGCCACAAGGCGGAAAAAGTCGGCTCGATGACATCGGTGGCCACCATCACGCGCGAAAGCACCGTGCTCAGCCCAAGCGCACGCACGTGTTCGGCAAGCCAGTAATCATCCGCGAGGCAGTTTTTCAGCGCGGCGAAACCGCCGATGCGCTCGAGCGTCGCGCGGCGTAAGGCAAGCGTCGCGCCGAAACCGAAGCGGCGCGACCCGGCCGCATGCGCGACCCGCACCGACGGCGCGAACCACTCGTTGATGAACAGCGCGCCGACCCGCGGCCAGAAACCGCCGACGCCTTGCGCCACGTAGAGACAGGTCACCACCCCCACGCGCGGATCGGCGAGCGGCGCCGCTACGGTGTCGAGATAGTCCGCTTCGACGGCGATGTCGCTATCCGCGATCACGATCAGGTCATGGCGCGCCCGCTCCGCCATATTGATCAGATTGCTGACCTTGAGATTGCTGCCGTGCACGCGCGTATCGATCGCGAGCTCGATGTCGTGCATCGGATAGGCGGCCTGCAAACGGCGCACCACGGCGATGGCGGGATCGTCCGGCGAAGAGACACCGAGGACGAGCTGGAAATGCCCGTGGCGCTGGTCGCAGAAGGTTCTGAGATTTTCGTAGAGACGCGGCTCGGCGCCGCACAGCGGCTTGAGCACGCTGACGCCGACATTCGTGAAAGGAGGCAGAGAATGCGAAGCCCGGGCGGCGGCACTGGCGGCAGCCGGGACGCTAGCGACCGTTGCGCGCGCCCCGCGGCGCACCGTGAAGAACGGCATCGCCACCGCTGCCAGCATCGCATAGAGCGAGGCCGAGACGCAGCCGGATAACAGGATCCATTGGCATGCTGTCAATGCGTGCGCCACCATCGCCTGTAGCCGTCAGTGCCCGGCGAGCACGAACGGTTTGCCGGTAAAGCGTAGATGAAGAACGACGAACCAGCGCCGCGGACAGTCCGCCTCAATCAACACCGGCCGGCCGGCGAGCGTGGCGTACTGGCCCTGAATCGCGAGGTCGAAAGCGGCCTGCGCGAATAGGCGCATCACGATGACACCGCTCACGATCAGCGCGAGAGCAAGAGTCTGAAACCCCGTGGAACTGAAGACCTGCTGCGAAACCGGCAGCACCAGCAGTGCCAGTAAAGCGAGCGCTTCGGTACCCATGGCCGTAAGCGAAGCCGCCATTAGATGGGCTCGCAGCATGTCGGTGGTGACTGGCTTCATGGCGTGGTCTCGTGACCTGAAGGAACGCGCGGCATCGTGCAGTGGCGCGATTCGCCGGCACCTGCGCCGGTAAAACGCGCCGACAGAAGCGCCAACCGTACATTCCATCGATGTGCTTACGATTAAGTTGCGATGACCTGACAACATGACGTAGTTCGCGCGCTCATGTCGAGCCACGCGACAGTTACCTGCTGAGGGGCGATAGTAGCGATTCAAGCTGAAGGAAACCTTAAGCAAGAAAGAGGTATAAAGCGTCCAATGAACATGATAGCTACACTTCGGGTGTGTGACTCGGCGCTTGCTTAAAAAAACTGTCACCGCCATGCAATAGACATAAAACGGAATCTCTCCCCCATGCGCGTACTCCTCGTAGAAGACGACGACCTGATCGGCTGCGGTATTGAAGCGGGACTGCGTCAAGCCGGTTTCACGGTCGATTGGGCCCGCGACGGCCACAAGGCCAGTCTCGCCCTCGACACCACCGCCTATGCGCTGGTCCTGCTCGATCTCGGCTTGCCCAGGGTTTCGGGTATGGACCTGCTGAGGCGGCTGCGCGACGCCGGCAAGGACGTGCCGGTGCTCGTGCTGACCGCCAAGGGCACCGTGGTGGACCGCGTCGGCGGCCTCGAAGCAGGCGCCGACGACTACCTCGGCAAGCCCTTCGACCTGACCGAGCTGATTGCCCGGTGCCGGGCCCTGCTGCGCCGCGCGCAGGGGCGCAGCGTCGAGCTGATCCGCTATCAGGATCTGACGGTCAATCCCGCCGCGCAAACCGTCGAAGTCGGCAATACGCGCGTGCCCCTCACCTCGCGCGAATGGGCCATCCTGATGCAGTTGCTGACCAATCAGGGCATTCCCCAGTCGCGCTCGCGCCTCGAAGAGAGTTTGTATGGATGGCAGGAAGAAATCGAAAGTAATGCGATCGAGGTCCATGTGTCCAACCTGCGCAAAAAGCTCGGCGCCAAGCTGATCAGAACCGTACGCAATATCGGCTACGTGGTGGAGAAAGCGTAATGTCGGCATCGATACGCCGCCGTCTGATGATGCTGGTCCTGGCCAGCATCGTGCTGATGTGGGGCATCGCGCTGATCTCGAGCTATCGTCAGGCCACGCGCGAAGTCGGCGAATGGGAAGGAGCGCGCCTCGCGGAGCTCGCGCAAATCCTCGCGCTGCTCGACGAGCGCAATCTGACCACCCTGGCCAATGCGCGCATCGACGTGCGCGAAGAAGAAAAAGGCGGCGAACCCGGCGCGAACGACAGCGACGACGACGATTCCCTGCCGCGCGACGCGCTATTCCAGGTGCGCGGCGCGAACGGCGAGGTGCTGGCGGGCAGCCCGCAATTGCGCGCGCTGCAAGCATGGGATTTACCGGTGCCGCCCGCCAGCGGCGCACAAAACATGACGCTGGGTGGTCAGATGTGGCACACGTTCACCTTGCGCGACACCGCGCTCGGCCACACGGTGCGCGTGTTCGAACCGGCCAATACCCGCAGCGATCTGGTGAGCGGCGTCGCGAGCCGGATCGCCCGCCCTACGCTGCTCGCGCTGCCGGTGCTGGCGCTGCTGGTATGGTTCAGCATCGGCTGGAGCCTTGTGCCGCTCAAGGTCCTCTCCGGCGCCATTCGCGCGCGCGATATCAACCGGCTGGAACCGGTCGATATTGGCCGCGCGCCGACCGAGGTGCGCCCGCTCGTCGACGCGATCAATCTGGTGCTGTCGCGCTTGCGGCACTCTATCGAACGCGAGCGCGCGTTTACCGCCGACGCCGCCCATGAGCTGAAGACGCCGCTCGCCGCCATCAAGGTGCAGGCGCAGGTCGCGCTGGCCGAATCGGATACCGCGTTACAGCGGCTGGCAATGGAACGCGTGGTGCAAGGCGTCGACCGCAGCGCGCGGCTCGCGGAGCAGTTGCTGCTGCTCGCGCGTCTGGATGCGCACGAAACGCTCGCCACATCGCCACTCAGACCCGCGACCGTGGCGAAAGACGCGCTGCTTGCCAACGAACCCAATGCGCAGCAAAAGGACATTCGCGTGGCGCTCACCGGCGACATGCGCGCAGAGATCAATGCGGAGCCCGTGCTGATGGGTATCCTGCTCGACAATCTGCTCGATAACGCGATCAAATATGGCCGCACCGGCGGCAGCATCGAGGTCGCGGTGCAGTATGACGCGGGCCGGGTGCAGCTCACCGTGCGCGACGACGGCCCCGGCGTCGCGCCTAGCGACCTCGCGCGCCTCACAAACCGGTTTTTCCGCGCGACCGGCAATCAGGCCACCGGCAGCGGGCTGGGCCTGTCGATCGTCGCGAGGATCGCCGAGCATTTCGGTGCGAACCTGCATCTCGGCACAGGGATCGGCGAGCGCGGTCTGGCGGTGGAAGTGTCGTTTCCCGCTTATGCGGGAGCGGAAGAATGAAGGTGTTGTACTAGCGCTGGCTGGCTTCGCCCACGACCGTCCGCCCTGCTGATTCCGCCCGCTTCGGCTCGCGATTGCCCGACTCGGCAAATTGCCACGCAATGAGTCCGGGCACGAAGACCAGCAGATCGCGAATGCGCCTCGCGCCGGCGAGCGCGAGGCAGATGGAAGGATCGAGACCCAGCGCGCCGCCGATCAGAATGAAACCGCCCTCCTGCACGCCCAGACCGCCCGGCACAAAGAACGCCGCACTGCTGATCGCCTGGATCAGCGATTCGATCACCACCGCCTCGACCAGCGTGACGTGCACGCCGAGAAAGTACAGCGCGAGCCAGATTTCGAGCGACGTCAGGAAGCACTGCAGCGGTTGCCAGAAGAACAGATAGCGCAGCACCACGCCGCGCCGGCGCCAGATCAGCTTGATGGCCTGGTCGATCTGAGCGGATTGTCCGACGAGCGCGGCAAGCTTGCCGCTCGTCATCCGATTGAGCGCGCGTGTGATGCGCTCGAACGGGCTGGCATGCTGCACGAGTGCGAACAGCACCAGCAGCGGCGTGAGCACCACCACGCCCCACGCCAGTTGCCCGGCGAGCCGCAGCGTGTCGGAGTGCGCATGCGCGAACAGAAAACCGATGCCGACCATCGTGAACAGCAACTGGCTGATCACCGTGAGCTGCATATCGACGATGATGCTGCCGACCGCCGTAGACGGCCGCACGCCCCAGCGCTTGAGCATCCGGAACGACACCACCTCGCCGCCGATACGCGCCACCGGCAACATGCAATTGACGGATTCGCGCACCCAGACCAGATGCAGCATGTTGGCAATGCTGGGCCGGTTCGCGCCGCGAATCAGCGAGCGCCAGTCGCAGGCATTGGCGAGCATCGGCAGCACGTGCGCGATCGCCGCGAGAACGAGGCCGGCGCCCGCCGCGCGCAGTGCACCAAGCACGGCGCCGGGATTGTCCTGCCAGACCAGCCACAGTGACACCAGCAAGCCGGCAAGCGCGGCGAGGCGGCCGAGATGCTTCATCATGGGGCCACCCTTCGCGCGTGCTTCCGGCACGCTGCATCGTCCTCGCAACTCCCTTCCAGATACCCGCGCTTCATTGCTTACCCAGCCTGCTGTTCATCCGTCATTCCGTCCTGCGCCGCCGACAACAGGCCGTCGCCATCCACCTTGAAACTGAAACCGCGCCAGATCACGCGCGAGGACCAGAAGCTCGCCACGAAAATCGAAAACGATACGATATCCCATAACGGCAACAGCCACAGGTCGCGATGCGCCTGCCGCAACGCGCGGTCGGACAGCAGTTTCAAAACGAGTCGGGCGCAGACGGCGACCAGCGCAAGCGACCACGCCCACCATGCGCCACCCGAGAACGCGGTGGCGAGCAACGCAAAGGCGAGCGGAAAAATCAGCACCGAGCCGAGGTGGCCAAGCGGATCGATGCTGCGAATCGTGCGGCTCCAGCGCAGTTCATGCGCGATCAGTTTCGTCGCGCTGTTTTCAACGCAGGCATGCGAGATCGTGAACGGCGGAATCACCACTTTCTCGCCGATCATGCGCACGGCCTCGCCGATCGCGTGATCCTCGGCCAGGTGCTGCACGAACGGCGTGAAGCCACCAATTTTTTCCAGCGTGTCGCGTCGCATCGCGATGCTCTGTCCAAAGCAAGGGCGTGCGAGACCGAGCGCAAGCCCCGTCACCACGCCGGGCAGGAACTGGTAGTTGGTGGCCTTGGCCGACAATCGCGGCCAGAAACCGGGATCGGGCGCACCGCGATACACGCAGGTGACGAGACCGACGCCAGGCTTCTGCAATTCGCCGACTACATTGCGCAGATAATCCGGACCGACGCTCACGTCGCTGTCGGCGAATACCAGCACGTCGTGCCGGGCCTGCGGCAGCATATTGAGGATGTTGCTGATCTTGCGGTTCGGGCCGTACAGACGCGCATCGGCGACCACGGTGATGTCCGCTTCCGGATGCAGCCGCCGCAGATCCTCGACGGCTTGCAACGCGGGGTCGGCCGAATCATGCACGCCGAACAGGAATTGCACGGGGCCCGGATAGTCCTGCTGACAGAAGCTCGAGAGATTAGTGAGCAACGCCCACTCGTTGCCGTGCAGCGGTTTGACAATCGTGACCGGCGGAAAGCTGGTCGGCTCGGACACCGCTCTCGCGAAGAACCGGCCGATCAGGGCACCCGCCAACACCGTGTAGGCGATGCCGAAAACCGCCCCCGCCGCACACGCATAGGCCAGCGTGACGGCGAGCAGATGCACGGCGCTCACGCCTCGTGGGCGCGCAGGAAGCGGAAGAATTCGACGCCTTCACGCAGGCGCCGTTTCATCATGTCCCAGCTCGTGAGCATCTCGCGCAGAATTTCCCAGATCTTCGACGGACGGAAATAGAAGCGCTTATAGAAGTTTTCGAGCTGGTGGTAGATCTCGTCACGCGACAGATGCGGATAGCCGATCGCCGCGAGCTGCACCCCCGACTTGCTGACGAGGTTGATGACCTTGTTCTCTTCCAGCCAACCGTTCTCGACCGCCTGGTTGTAAAGCGTCGTGCCGGGATACGGAGCGGCAAGCGACACCTGGATCGTATGCGGATTGATTTCCTTCGCATACTCGATGGTCTTCTGGATCGTGTCCTGCGTCTCGCCAGGCAGGCCGAGAATGAAGGTGCCGTGAATCTTGATGCCGAGCTTGCGGCAATCTTCGCTGAAGCGGCGCGCAATGTCGGTGCGCAGGCCCTTCTTGATGTTCAGCAGAATCTGGTCGTCGCCCGATTCATAGCCGACCAGCAGCAGGCGCAGGCCATTTTCCTTCATGATCTTCAGCGTCGCGTACGGCACGTTCGCCTTCGCGTTGCAGGACCACGTCACACCCAGTTTGCCGAGACCGCGGGCGATTTCCTCGACGCGCGGCTTGAAGTCGGTGAAGGTGTCGTCGTCGAACATGATCTCCTTGACTTCAGGCATGTTGTCGCGAATCCACTTCACTTCTTCCAGCACGTTCTCGGTCGAACGCGTGCGGTAGCGATGCCCGCCCACCGTTTGCGGCCACAGGCAGAACGTGCATTTCGAACGGCAGCCGCGACCCGTGTAAATCGACACGTACGGGTGTTTCAAGTAGCCGATGAAATAGTTGTCGATCTTCAGATCGCGCTTGTAGACGGGCGCCACGAACGGCAGCTCGTCCATGTTCTCCAGGATCGGGCGCGCTTCGTTGTGCTCGATCGAACCGTCTGCCGCGCGATAGCTCAGGCCTTTGATCCCGGCGAACGGCTTGCCTTCAGCGACTTCCTGGCAGGTGAAGTCGAATTCTTCACGGCAGACGAAATCGATCGCCTCGCTCGCGGTCAGCGAATTGTGCGGATCGACCGCGACCTTCGCGCCGACCATGCCGATCAGCACCGAAGGCTTGCGCTTCTTCAGGTCTTCGGCGAACAGGGCGTCGGTGGGAAAGGACGGTGTGCTGGTGTGGATCACCACCAGGTCATATTGCTGTGCTATGTCGAGCGATGCGTCGACGGACAGGCCGTCGGCGGGGGCGTCGAGTACGCGGCTATCGGGGACGAGCGCGGCGGGCTGCGCGAGCCACGTCGGATACCAGAACGAGCGCACTTCACGCTTGGCCTGATAGCGCGAACCCGCGCCACCATCGAAGCCGTCGTACGACGGCGCTTGCAAGAAGAGGGTTTTCATTAATGCTCCAGCAAGCCTTTGATCGGCGCTTTCAGTTTTCTGTCGGAAAACTATCGGAACTATTGCCCGTGGGGATGCGCGCGGGCACAGCGAATCGCGCAAATACTACGGAGCAAAGCTGAAGGAAACCTTAAGAAAAATACTCCCGGCCCACATTGTTCTAAGTGGTTCATACCGGGCTCCGCCCCGCATGCGCTTTCGTATTTTATAGGCGAAACACATTAATTGCAGTGCCGCTGTCTGTCAGCGCGAAACATGTCTCACCCAGTCGAGCCAGCCGAGGACGAAAAATGAGCGGCCCACATCCGCCATAGCGGCCGATCTGCTTTGATTGTGAGTTTTTATTGGTTCAGTTCAGCATGCGCATTGACTACATTGACCGGTCACAACTAAACGACCATCACAGGACCAGTCAATGAAAATCCCGCGGGGCACGGCGCGCTTTTCGCTTTCTTCGATTTCCTCACACCCGCAGCATGCGAAACGTCTGCAAGCCGGCCTGAGCGCGTTGCTGATCGCGGCAACGGCCGCGCTCGCCCTCCTTGCACCGGGTATCGCACGCGCCGCGCCGCCTGCCGAACTGAAACTCGACTACGCCTACTATTCACCGGAAAGCCTCGTCATCAAGCGCAATGGCTGGCTTGAGCAGGAACTCGCGCCACAGCACACTCAGGTCAAATGGGTGCTGAGCCTCGGCAGCAATCGCGCGCTCGAATATCTGAACAGCGGCGCGATCGACATTGGTTCGACGGCGGGTCTGGCCGCCGTGCTCGCCAAAGCCAACGGCAATCCGATTCGCGCCGTGTATGTTTTCTCGCGTCCCGAATGGACCGCGCTCGTGGTACGCAAGGACTCGCCGATCAAAACCCTCGCGGACCTGAAGGGCAAGAAGATCGCCGCCACCAAGGGCACGGACCCGTTCCTCTTCACCTTACGCGCACTGCATACCGCAGGCCTCTCGCGCGACGACGTGGAGATCGTCAACCTTCAGCACCCGGACGGGCGCACCGCACTCGCCAACGGCCAGGTGGACGCCTGGGCCGGCCTCGACCCGCACATGGCCGCCGCGCAAATCGACGACGGCGCGAAGCTGCTGTATCGCAACGTCGACTTCAATACGTGGGGCTTGCTCGACGCCCGCGAGGATTTCATTCGCGACCATCCCGAGACGCTCGCGCAGGTGCTCAAGGTGTACGAGAAAGCGCGCCTGTGGATCGCCGCGCATCCAGAGGAAACCGCGAAGATCATCTCGGAAGAATCGAAGCTGTCGCTGCCGGTCGCCAGACTGCAACTGAGCCGCAACGATTTCGGCCATCCGCAGCCGGGCACGCAGCAACTTGCCGCACTCAAAGCGGCCGCGCCGATTCTCGCGCAGGAGCAACTGGTGAAACCGGGCACGGATCTGAATCAGGTCATCGACGCCTTGATCGACGTGAAGACGGCGCAGCCTGTTATCGCCGCGAACAGCGGCCAGTGAGCCGGCGCGCCTCCGACCGACTCCCATGGCTACCGACGAATCGCTCGGACTTCAGCACCGATCGCACACAACGGATGAACGCGCGATGCATCGCGCGCCGCAAGCCGCCGATGCAACGCGCGCCGCGCCGCTGCCGCGCGACCCGCTCAAGCGCTGGCGCATGGCCGGATTGATCCTGCCGCTTGGCTTTCTTGCCATGATCGAAGTGCTGGTGCGTGCTTCGGTGTTGCCGGCGCACCTCGTGCCGGCGCCGAGCACGATTGCTGAAACGCTGTGGCAACTGGGTGGCGAGCGTCTCACCCGCCACATCGGCGCCAGCTCGATGCGCGTACTCGTGGGTTTCGGCATCGGCTCCGCACTCGCCCTTCTGCTCGGTGCGGCAATGGGCTTGAGCCGCCGCCTCGACGCACTTCTGGACCCTGCGTTTCAGGCACTGCGCGCGATTCCGTCGCTCGCCTGGGTGCCGATTCTGCTGCTGTGGATGGGCATTGACGAAGCGCCGAAAATCACGCTCGTTGCCATCGGCGCGTTTTTTCCGGTGCAATTGAGCGTCGTGGCCGGCATTCGTGGCGTCGACAGGACACTGATCGAACTCGGCGAAGTCAACCGATTGAGTCCGCGGGCGCTATTCACGCGCATCCTGTTGCCCGCATCATTGCCGCAGATCTTCACCGGACTGCGCACGGGCTTGAGTCTCGCGTGGATGTTCATGGTCGCCGCCGAACTGATCGCCGCCACCCGCGGCCTCGGCTATCTGCTGAGCGATGGCCGGGAAACCGGCCGGCCCGATCTCGTGTTCGGCGCAATTCTGCTGCTCGCCCTGCTCGGCAAGCTCAGCGACAGCATCCTTAAAACGATCGAAGCGCGCGTGCTGTCATGGCGCGATACGGCGAACGACCCGTCTTCCTGGCGAGGTGCGCGTTGAACGCAGCAGATCTTTCAAGTCGGCCGCCGCTGCTCCAGGTTCGTGCCGTGAGCAAGCGCTACGAAGCACGCGCAGTGCTTGAACGCGTGACGTTCGGTATCGGGCGCGGGGAGATCGTCAGTCTGGTCGGCCCTAGCGGGTGCGGCAAGAGCACGCTGCTGCGCGTGCTGGTCGGCCTCGATCGCGACTTCGAGGGGGAGATTTTGCTCGACGGGCTGGCGCAACACGGCCCGTCGCCGCGCCTTGGCGTGATCTTTCAGGAGCCTCGCCTGCTGCCATGGCTGAGCGTGGCGGACAACATCGCGTTTTCCGCCGGTCCACGGCGAGGCGCGGACCCGCGTGTGGGCCAACTGCTCGATGAGGTCGGTCTGGCCGGCACCGGCGCGGCATTGCCCAAGCAGCTTTCGGGTGGCATGGCGCAACGCGTGGCGCTCGCGCGCGGCCTCTTCTCCCAGCCCGACCTGTTGCTGCTCGACGAGCCGTTCAGCGCCGTCGACGCGATGACCCGCATGCGCCTGCAGGACCTCTTGCTGTCGCTAACGCGCGCGCACGGCTCGGCGGCGCTGATCGTCACGCATGATCTGGATGAGGCGCTGTATCTGTCCGATCGCGTCCTGCTGCTCAACACTGAGGGACAGCGTGGCGCCGGACGGCTGGTGTGCGACATCGACGTTGCCGCACCGTATCCGCGTGACCGGCGCGACACGGCGCTCGCCGGCGTGCGAAACGAATTGCTCGATGGGATGGGTGAGGCGCGAAACGCCTACGCGTAACCCGACTCGCGTTTTGCGTTAGAAGCGCGAGCGAATCGCGCCTGGACGCGAAAAACCACTGCCGGTCCGCCCGCCTGCGCGTGCGGACCGGTCACTGCTTTTACACCGGCTTGATGTCCGCCGCCTGCTTGCCCTTCGGTCCCTGCTTGATTTCGAAGCTGACCTTCTGGTTTTCCTGCAGCGATTTGAACCCTTCGCTGCGAATTTCCGAGAAATGGGCAAACAGATCCTCCCCACCGTCGTCCGGTGTGATAAAGCCAAAGCCCTTTGCGTCATTGAACCACTTCACTGTACCGGTTGGCATGTCGATTCCTCGTTTGCACCTTGGTTGATTGGGTTGCATTCACCGGCTCCCGCCGGTTCGTGCTACTGCTGCTTGACTTTACGCCTGTTTGCGCGGCACCGCTCAGGTAGCCCTCAGGTACCCGTTTCTGCGCCGCGGCAACCGGAGTAGCAAAGCCCGTGCCGCCCGCCGCCCGTGGGCTCAGCGCCGATGCGATCGCGCGCAATCAGATAAGATGATTGGTATCGGCAGTCCATCCTTGGCCGCGCAGGGTCAGCCCAATGCATCACGACCGCGCGAGCTATCGTTCTCCCCACTTACAGGAACCCAGCATGGCCACCTCGAGCTATACCGACACCCGTCTTCTGATCAACGGCGAGTGGTGCGACGCCGCCAGCGGCAAAACCCTCGACGTCATCAACCCCGCCACCGGCAAAGCTATCGGCAAGGTGGCTCACGCCGGTATCGCCGATCTGGATCGCGCGCTGGCCGCCGCGCAGCGCGGCTTCGAAGCCTGGCGCAAGATCCCGGCCAACGAACGCGCCACCACCATGCGCAAGGCCGCGGCCCTGGTGCGCGAGCGCGCTTCCGACATCGCCCGCCTGATGACGCAGGAACAGGGCAAGCCGTTCGCCGAGGCGCGCGTCGAAGTGCTGTCCGCGGCGGACATCATCGAGTGGTTCGCCGACGAAGGCCGCCGCGTCTACGGCCGGGTCGTGCCGCCGCGCAATCTGGCGGTGCAGCAAACCGTGCTCAAGGAGCCGATCGGCCCGGTGGCGGCCTTCACGCCGTGGAATTTCCCGGTCAATCAGGTCGTGCGCAAGCTGAGCGCGGCGCTCGCGTGCGGCTGCTCGTTCCTCGTCAAGGCGCCGGAAGAAACCCCGGCGTCGCCGGCGGCGTTGCTGCAGGCGTTCGTCGAAGCCGGCGTGCCGGCCGGTACGGTCGGCCTCGTGTTCGGCGATCCGGCGGAGATTTCCAGCTACCTGATTCCGCATCCGGTGATCCGCAAGGTCACGTTCACCGGCTCGACGCCGGTCGGCAAGCAACTGGCCGCGCTGGCCGGCACGCACATGAAGCGCGCGACGATGGAGCTGGGCGGTCATGCGCCTGTGATCGTGGCCGAAGACGCCGACGTGGCGCTGGCCATCAAGGCCGCGGGTGCCGCGAAGTTCCGCAATGCCGGCCAGGTCTGCATCTCGCCGACGCGCTTTCTGGTGCACAACAGCATCCGCGAAGAATTCGCCGCGGCGCTCGTCAAGCATGCTGAAGGTCTCAAGCTCGGCGACGGTCTGGCGGAAGGCACCACCATCGGACCGCTCGCCAATGCGCGCCGTCTGACCGCGATGAGCAAGGTGCTCGACGACGCGCGCAAGACCGGCGCAAAGATCGAGACGGGCGGCGAACGCGTGGGCTCGGAAGGCAACTTCTTCGCGCCGACCGTGCTGACCAACGTGTCGCTCGAATCGGACGTGTTCAACAACGAGCCGTTCGGCCCGATCGCCGCGATCCGCGGTTTCGACACGCTCGAAGAAGCGATCGCCGAGGCGAACCGTCTGCCGTTTGGTCTCGCGGGTTATGCGTTCACGAAGTCGTTCCGCAACGTGCATCTGCTGTCGCAACAGATGGAAGTCGGCATGCTGTGGATCAACCAGCCTGCCACGCCCTGGCCGGAAATGCCGTTTGGCGGCGTGAAGGATTCGGGCTATGGGTCGGAAGGCGGTCCGGAGGCGATGGAAGGTTATCTGGTTACCAAGGCGGTTTCGGTGACGGCGGCTTAAAACGCCGAAGGCCGTCATCAGGCTTTCAGGGCGAGGTTTCTGACTTCGCCCGCCTGATTGATTGCTGTGCCAGGTCCGCGAGCGCTCGTTCGCGGACTTTTTTGTTTATTGCAACTTCCCTCACGTCATGCAACCCACACTGATCGGACAAGCCGTCGAACTCAGGCCACTTCAACAGGAACACGCCCAGGCACTGCTCGACGCAGCCGTGGACGGGCAATTGTGGAATATGAAGCTGACTGTCGTGCCGGGTCCTGAAACCATCGGCAGCTATATCGCGACCGCGCTCGACGGGCGCGCGGCCGGCACGGTGATGCCGTTTGTGATCGTGAGGCGCGACACCGGGGCGATTGTCGGCAGCACGCGGTTCTGGAAGATCGATCGGATGAACCGGAAGCTGGAAATCGGCCACACGTGGCTGGGCGAATCGGTACAGCGCTCGGCGGTGAACACCGAGGCCAAGTACCTTCTGCTGAGTCAAGCGTTCGAAGCGATGCAGTGCGTGCGCGTGCAGTTCACTACCGACGAGCTCAACGAGAAATCAAGAGCGGCGATTCTGCGGATCGGCGCGAAACAGGAAGGGATTGTCCGGCACGAGCGGATCATGCCGGATGGGCGCAAGCGCAATTCGGTGCGCTTTAGCATCATCGATGAAGAGTGGGCGGAGCTTAAGGCGATGTTGGAGAGGAAGCTGGGGCGGTGAAGCCCCACCTCCACGTCACGTGACTCGCCCCACTTCTTCGCGTTCAGACGCAAACCAGCCGCCCCACCCCTTCAAACGTGCACGTCCCGCTCACTAAGCGGCTGCGGTGGCGTCGTCGCTGCCGCAAACTCCTCGCGCAACGCATCGCGCGTATGATGCCGGCGCACCCAAAGCGCGGTCAGAATCGGCACCAGAATCGCGGTCACGAGACACGCCGTCGCGACCATCGCCGTCGCAGCCGGCACCAGCGGCTTGAAGCGCGGAATCATCTCGCCGATGATCGCCGGATTCGCCACCGCGGCCCCCGCCGTCGACGAAGCCGCCAACCCCGCCGCCCCATTTCCGCCCGCGATCCACCGATCCGCGAGGATCAGCGGAATGCCCGTCACGACGATCACCCCAAGGCCCAGCACGATGCCCGGCAAGCCGCTCGTGACGATCACATTCAGGTCGATACCGTTACCGAGCGCGAAGCCGAAAAAAGGAATCAGCGGATGCACGCAGCGGCCAAAGAACTCGCGCAACTCGCTGTCCAGGTTACCCAGCGCGAAGCCGATCAGGAACGGCAGCACCGCGCCGACGAACAGCCGCGGTTCGAAGAACGCGACGCCGGTCGCGCCGAGGATGATCATGCTGACGAGCGGCCCCGATTCGATCGACATCAGGACGAACGCGCCCGCCTCCTCCTTGGAGCCGTATTGCTGCATCACGGCCGCATAGAGACCGCCGTTGGTCATGTCCATCGACGTCGTGATCGCGAGCACCGAGAGGCCCGCGAACAGGCCCGCCTTGACGCCGTCGATCGGAATGAAGTGCGAAGCAACGATCGTTGCAATCCACGCCACCACCATTTTGGTCACGAGCAGCGTGCCCGACTTGCGCAGTACCGTGCCGGTCGCCCGCAGGTCGATCGTCGCGCCCATGCAGAAGAACCACACCGCCAGAATCGGCACGGTGCCGGTAATCAATCCATTGGTGAACGACCCGAGGTACTTCCCTCCGCCCGGCGCAAACGTGTGGACACAGGCGCCGAGCAGCAACGGCACCAGCATCAGGCCGCCTGGAATGCGGTCGATGGCCTTCTTGAGCTTCATGCCTCCTCCATGGACTTTGCGTCCAGTTGTCGGGTGGATCACCCGGGGTGATGTCCCGTTCTTGCGCCGGGCGACTCCCTTTCGGCGCAATATAGCATCGCGATAGGAACAACGTTCCGATTTTGATAGACTTCCTGATCATCGTTTACCCGTGTGTCACCCAGAAGGCTTGCCGCGCTTGATGTGGCAGTGCAATATTTTCGGACCGATGTTCCAGATTTGAAATTCTGCGCTACAGTCAGCAACAGAACGCCGTCGTAAAACGGCACGGCAAGACACCCCATCCGACCGGAGGCAAGAGCAATGGAAGTGAGACAGAGCATCAACAGCGAGCACGCGAAGACCCTGGATACCGCCGGACTGCGCAAGCAGTTCCTCGTCGAAGACGTGTTCGAACGCGACGCGCTGCGCCTCACGTACAGCCATATCGATCGCATCATTGTGGGCGGCGTGTGGCCGGCGACGCGCGCGGTCGAGGTGCCTACCTCGCTAGGCAAAGCGATCGGCGTCGGCTATCTGCTGGAGCGTCGCGAGCTTGGCGCGATCAACATCGGCGGCGATGGCTGGGTCGACGTGGACGGCACGCGCTATACGGTGCGCAACGAAGAGGCGATCTACATCGGCAAGGGCAAGCAGGCCGTCGCGTTCGGCAGCGACGACGCGGCGCGCCCCGCCAAGTTCTACCTGAACTGCGCGCCCGCGCATGAGTCGCACCCCACCCGCACGATCTCGCTCGCGCAAGCATCGCCCGAAACGCTCGGCGACCCCGCCACAAGCAATCGCCGCACCATCTACAAGTTCATCGTTCCCGAGGTGCTACCCACCTGCCAGCTCTCGATGGGCATGACGAAGCTCGAACCGGGCAACCTCTGGAACACGATGCCGTGCCACACGCACGAGCGCCGCATGGAGGTGTACTTCTATTTCAACGTCGCCGACGACGCGGCCGTCTTCCACATGATGGGCGAACCGGACGAAACGCGGCACATCCTCGTGCACAACGAGCAGGCCGTGATCTCGCCGAGCTGGTCGATTCACTCTGGCGTCGGCACGCGCGCGTACACGTTCATCTGGGGCATGGTCGGCGAGAACCAGGTGTTCAGCGACATGGATCACATTGCGGTGCGCGATCTGCGTTGAAGGCGAGCAGGCTCCTCCCTCAGCGCTGCACGGGCACCGCAAGCACCGCAGGCACATAGGTACCACGAGCACCCTGGACGCCACCGGCACCGCGAACGACATAGGAACCTACGCACAGTGAACAGCTTCGATCTGACCGGTAAGGTCGCCATCGTCACCGGCAGCAATGCGGGCCTCGGCGCCGGCATGGCCGTCGCGCTCGCCATGGCCGGCTGCGACATCGTCGGCGTGAGCCGCGCGGACGCCGGCAATACTCCCGCGCACGTCGAAGCCACCGGCCGCCGCTTCGCGGATGTGCGCGCCGATCTCGCCTCGATCGCTCCAGTCGACGACATCGTGCGCGCCGCAGTCGAAGCGTTCGGCCGCGTCGACGTGCTCGTGAACAACGCAGGCATCATCCGCCGCAAGGACGCGCTCGACTTCGGCGAAGACGACTGGGACGCCGTCATGGACGTCAACCTGAAGAGCGTCTTCTTTCTTTCGCAGGCCGTGGCGCGGCAGTTCGTGAAACAGGCAAGCGGCGGCAAGATCATCAACGTCGCGTCGATGCTGTCGTTTCAGGGCGGCATCCGCGTGGCGTCGTATACAGCGTCGAAAAGCGGCGTGCTCGGTCTCACGCGGTTGCTCGCGAACGAGTGGGCCGCGCAGGGCATCAACGTGAACGCGATCGCGCCGGGCTACATGGCCACCGCGAACACGGCGGCGCTGCGCGGCAACGCGCAGCGTAACGATGAAATCGTCGGACGTATCCCGGCGGGCCGCTGGGGCACGCCGGCGGATCTCGCGGGACCGGTGGTGTTCCTCGCGTCGTCCGCGTCGGACTACGTGCACGGCCATACGCTTGCAGTGGACGGCGGCTGGCTCGCGCGCTAGCGTGATGGAAGCAGAGAGGTCACGCGGCTCGCGCGACGCGGTATGCTCTCGGCGCTGGGGGCGATCGGCATCGGGCTGTGAGCGGATTTTGATCGGTTTGGCATCAACAGGGAATGACGGACATGGCAGCAATGGGCAAGCAGCGCAAGGACGACGACGCCGTACACATGCAGGAAGCGGACAGCGCGGGCGGTATGGCTAACGACAGAGGCGAATCGGCCTCGTCGATCGGCAGGGTCTTCGCGATTCTTGGCGCGATCGGCGACAGCGGGCAGATCGGCATCAGCGAATTGTCGCAGCGGCTCGGCATGTCGAAGACCACCGTGCACCGCGTGATCCAGACGCTGAAAGCGCTCGGCTATGTGACGCAGGAAATCGAAACCGAGCGCTACCGGTTGACGATCCGCCTGTTCGAACTCGGCGCGAAGGCGCTGGAAAGCGTCGATCTCGTGCGCGAGGCCGATGTCGAGATGCGCCGCATCGGCCAGGTCACGCGCGAGGCGGTCCACCTCGGCGCGTTTGACGAAGACGCCATCATCTACATCCATAAGATCGACGCCGACTACGGGCTGCGCATGCAGTCGCGAATCGGCCGCCGCAATCCCCTGCACAGCACGGCGATCGGCAAGGTGCTGCTCGCGTGGATGGACCCGGCAGAAGCGCGCGAAGTACTCTCACACGTGGAATTTCGCAAGTCGACGCAAAAGTCGCTCGCCTGTGCCGACGCCGTGTTGAGCATCCTGCCGCGTGTGCGCGAGCAAGGCTACGGCGAGGACAACGAGGAACAGGAAGAAGGGCTGCAGTGTCTCGCGGTGCCGGTGTTCGACCGCTTTGGCCGCGTGATCGCCGGCCTGTCGATTTCGTTTCCGACGATGCGCTGCGGCGCCGACACGAAATCGCACTACGTCGCGCTACTCAAGCAGTCGGGGCTCGCGATCTCGATGCGGCTCGGGTATCGCGAAGCGACGGAGCATGTAATTGTCGAAGGGTTGAACTGAAAAACGCAGGCCCCCCAAAAAATTCGACGGAATTCTTCGGGGCGCCTTCATCACGTACGCAAGCAGTGTGGCATGCGCAGTGTACGCATGCATACGCGGCCCGCGACGTTCAAGCAGCCTTCGCAGCCAGATTCGGTTCGACGCTGCGCGTAAAGCTGCGGCGACCGTCGACACTCACCGGCACGTCGCCCTTCAGCGTCACGCGACGCACCACGCGGTGAACATCGCCGTAGTCGTTGACGGCGTAGTGCTGGGTCGCGCGGTTGTCCCAAATCGCGACGTCGCCTGCCTGCCAGCGCCAGCGCACGATGTTCTCGAGACGCGTCACATAGGCCTGCAGCAGTTCCAGCACATGCGCCGACGCGCTCGGCGTGAGACCGACAAAGCTCTTCACGAAATGACCGAGAATCAGCGTCTTTTCGCCGGATTCCGGATGCACGCGCACGACCGGATGCTCGGTCTCATAGCGTGTCGACACGAACACTTCGCGATAGCGTTTGAGCGCTTCGGCATCTCGCCCGCGCTCGCCGACGTTGCCATAGTTCGCGTAGTCGTATTCATTGCTGTGCACGGCCCACAGTTGCTCGGCGAGCGCTTTGAGCGGCGGCGGCAGATCGTCGTATGCGGTCGCGGTGTTGGCCCAGACGGTGTCGCCGCCCACTTCCGGAATCGTCACGCCGCGCAGGATCGACGCTTGCGGATATGCGTCGACGAAAGTCACGTCCGTGTGCCACGAATTCGCACGGCCGCCACGATGCGAATCGAGTTCGAGCAGGTAGTCGGTGCCGTCCACCACCGGCACCGTGGGGTGTGAAACCGGCTCGCCAAGCAGCTTGGCGAAGGCCTCCTGATCGGTATCCTGCAGGTGCGTCTGGCCGCGGAAAAAGATCACCTTGTGGCGCACCAGCGCGGCGCGAATCGCTTCGACGGTGGCCGGTTCGAGCTGGCCCGACAGGCGCACGCCGCGAATTTCCGCGCCGATGCGGCCGGTGACGGGATGAATGTCCAATGCGCTGGACGTCGCGAGACTGAGATTCGACATGCGATGCAACTCCTGGGTTTGAGGATGAGACAGGTCAGAGCGCCGGTTGAATCAACACTTGATTGGCTCTGTCTGCTGAATCGACGAACCATTATCGGCAGAGTGGGCGCCGCGAATCTATCGCGCTTTGGACACTTGATAGAAGAGCTTTTTATATCGTTATGAGTTTTCTCACGCTGCATCGCTCACTTCCCGCAACGCGTCCATATCGATCACGGTGATCCGGCTTTAGCGCACGTCCACGATGCTAACCAGTGTTAGCGGCGCGCGTAAAAGACTTGTTTTTTTATGTGCTTATCACGCACTCGGGAGTGGCGATCGCGCGCCGATGCAATGACGTCGAAATCGCCATGATCCAGGCATCAGGGAAGGATATTGGTAGGCCCGTTGGCCACCGACGGAACGCGGCTCGCACGCAGACGACAGGCGATTAATACACGAGAAGCAACAAGCCGCTAACGCACACTAACCGATCACGGCAGCATCCGCTGCATTGTCTGATCCTTGAGCACGAAGCGATGAAACAACGCGCCCGCGATATGCAGTGCAACCAGTGCGAACAATACCCAGGCCAGATATCCATGAATATCGCCCATTTCATGCCCCACTGACGAACCGACCGCCGAGATGCCGGGATATGGCAGTACGCCGAGCAGCTTGACGGACCATCCACGCGAAGAAGCGTTGGCCCATCCCAACAAAGGCACAGCCACCAGCGCGAGATAAAGCAGACCGTGCGTGATGTCCGAAACGACACGGAGGAAAGGCGAGAGCGAGGCTGGTGCTGGTGCTGGCGTGTGCGTGAGACGCCAGACAATTCTCACCACCACCGCTGCAATCAGCGCTGCCCCCACGCCGAGATGCCACGCGATCAGGCCGTCGGGCCGCGTGCCCTTATGAATATCCGGCATGGTCCAACCGATCACGAACTGCGCGGCGATCAACAGAACCACCAGCCAGTGAAGAAACCTGGCTATACCGTCATAGCCTGATGCATAGCGTGAGAAACTGGCCGAGTCCGAGCGCATAGTCATGAGAATGTTTTAGCCGCAGTGAAGCCATTGAATGAAGAAAGCGTATTTGCGCCGAGGATACACACATTCTGGGCGCGCTCACGCAGGATGCTACGGATCAAACCTTAAGAAAAGCTGATGCCGCGTTTGACGATCTCTTTCACGCCCATGGGGCGGCGACGCATCGGCAACGCATCAGCAACCACGTAGAAAGTGCAAACCGCACCCCATCGCGTCGGCTCACATCCCTAGTCTGCAACTGAATGTATCCGTCAGGCATACGCGTAGCGACCTGCCACGCCCTGCTTGCCTCGGTTGTTCATACGCGTGTGTTTCAACCTGCCCGAGCACGGCGGATGCATGAAGGCCCGACGTTTTTCATAGCGCGCTCAACGGGTTGCCCACCGCGGGTTGCCCACCGATTTCTCGCTGGCGGAACGACTAATCGCAGCGTCGCAACGCGTCCCCATACCGTGTCACATGCGCGGCCGACATGCGAATGAATCGACACGTCCTGTTACACACGAACACACCGGTAATCCAGCCGCTCAGTAGAGTTCGATCACACGCAAAGGGGAAGGCAACGTCATGAAACGAATTTTCGCGCTGGTGCTGTTGGCTGTCACCCTCGGGAGTGCATTGGGCGGTTGCATCATCGTGCCAGAGGGCGGCTATCACGACCATGACCACTACTACCACGATCACGACCATTACTAAGCGCTGCTCGCGCTGCGCACTCCACTCTCAATCGTAAAACCCGAGAATAAAACATGAGCAATTCACGAAACCGCTGGCTGTCCATGGCGATCGTTGCAGGCCTGGGGATCGGTGCATCTTCTGTCGCGCTGGCGCACGTCGATGTGGGGGTGAACATCGGCATTCCAGGCGTGGCCTATGCCCCTGAGCCGGTCTATGCTCCGCCTCCGCCTGTCTACGTACCCGCTCCGCCGGTGGTAATAGTGAGTCCGGGCTGGTACGGCGAGCGCTATTACGACGGCCACCGCTACTGGGAACGACGCGAGTGGGAAGAACGCCATCACGAGCGCGAATGGCATGACGCGCGCGGCTATCGCGACGGCCCGCACGGCGACTGGCACGGCCACGACGGCGATCACGGCGATTGGCACGGCCATGGCGATGACCACGGCCGGGGCGATCACTAATGCATGGGCCGGTGCAGCGTCGCTGACGCCGCCGGCCCGCGCAGGCATTCGCGCCACACCTTTTTCAGGAGCGACGATTTGCTACGCAGCGATCCACGGCGTGTAACCGCACAAATCGACGGCACGCTCATCTCCGCCGAATACAGTGAACAAACCGGCCAACTATGTTTGCGTCAGGATGGCGCCGTGCTCCGCGAATGGTTCCCACCTCATTCGTGGATCGCGATTGCATCAGTGGCGGGAGCTCGGCACTGGGGTACGCGGCCCACCGACGAGGACCTTCGCGCCCTGCTGCGCAACGAAATGACCTTGTTGCGCACGCCATAACCGCGTGACGGATACGAAAAAAGGCCGGTCATCGGACTTGTTCCGATGACCGGCCTCTTATTTTCAACTCGCAGATATTGAACGAGCCGAACTGCGCCGGAATGATCCGCGTGTTTCGTTGTGCCCTATCGTTGTGCCCTTAGCGCGCGTTATAGATCGGCGGCGAATACGAGCTTACCGACATGTCGTTGCCGTGACCTGCTTGCCACGTGCCGCGACTGGCCGAACCATAACCGCTGGTATCGGCTTGAGCAGCGCCCTGCTG
The DNA here is from genome assembly GCF_030511745.1 of Paraburkholderia sp. SECH4. NCBI lineage: Bacteria > Pseudomonadati > Pseudomonadota > Betaproteobacteria > Burkholderiales > Burkholderiaceae > Paraburkholderia > Paraburkholderia sp. SECH4. Next base: position 102,587 of record NZ_JALOCP010000026.1, on the reverse strand, counting down.
CGTGGAAACTTGCGCTTGCGTGCCCTGCGCGTCTTGCGGGGCAGGCTGATTCGATTGCGCAAACGAAGCGATCGGGGCGCCAAGAACAACGGCAATAGCAACAGCTTTGATGAGCGATTTCATGAAACCACCTCTAGAGAATGTCTTATACGCGCTGCAGATGTCACAGATCGTGCAGTCGGTGGAAGCAGTCTAGAGGTCGATCAGACGCGGATAAATCCTCCATTCCTGAATTCAGTGTTGCTTTTGACACGACAATCGCGGAAGCCCGCCCATCAAGGGTTTGCCGGAGTGCGCGGGTCCCGCCGGGGTTCGTCTGAGCAAAAATTTCCCGCGCACATTCTATAAACGCTGGCGACACAAGGCTGCGCGCGCAGATCTCCATCCCACTTAAACGGCGGCGATGCCCACGTAGTTCTCCGCCATCACGGTAGCCGCCGCACGCGACGTGGTCACGTATTCGAGCTCGGCCACCTGCAACTGCTGTTCGAACGGCGAGGCGCCTTCAATGCGGTGCATCATGCTCGTCATCCAGTACGAGAAATGCTCCGCGCGCCAGATACGCTTGAGCGCGGTTGCACTGTAACTGTCGAGCAGATCGGTGCGATTTTCGACGTAGAACGCGCTCAGCGCCTGGGTCAGTACACGCACATCGGCAACGGCGAGATTCATGCCCTTCGCGCCGGTGGGCGGCACGATATGCGCAGCGTCGCCGGCGAGAAAGAGCCGGCCATGCTGCATCGTGGCCGACACGAAACTGCGCATGCCGACAATGTTCTTCTGGAAGATCTTGCCGTCCACGATGTGCTGGCCGTCCTGCGAATCGACGCGCGCGTGCAGCTCGGCCCAGATCCGGTCGTCGGACCAGTTGTCGACAGAATCCTTCGGGTCGCATTGGAAATACATGCGCTGCACGTTCGCCGAGCGCGTGCTGACCAATGCAAATCCCCGATCGTGCCGCGCGTAGATCAATTCTTCCGACGACGGCGGTCCTTCGCACAGAATGCCGAACCAGCCGAACGGATAGACGCGTTCGAAATCTTTGCGCAAGGCCTGCGGGATCGATGCACGCGACACACCTTGCGAGCCGTCGCAGCCGATCACGAAGTCGCATTGCAATTCGCACGCTTCGCCTTCGTGGCGATAGCGGATCGACGGCTGATCGGTATCGATGCCGTGCAGCGACGTCTCCGTCACACCGAAACGCAATGCCCCGTCAGCAGCCAGGCGCGCGGCGACCAGATCCTTGATGACTTCGTGCTGGGCGTAGACGGTGATCGAACGGCCGGTGAGCCCGGTCAGGTCGATACGGCGCCGCTTGCCTTCGAAAGCCAGTTCAAAGCCGTGATGCAACGCCCCTTCGGCCTTCATGCGCGCGCCGACACCTGCATCGGTGAGCAGGTCCATCGTGCCTTGTTCGAGGACGCCGGCGCGGATGGTGGATTCGATCTGTTCGCGAGTGCGCGATTCGAGCACGACCGAATCGATGCCGCGCAAGTGAAGAAGATGGGAAAGAAGCAGGCCCGCAGGGCCGGCACCGATGATGCCAACTTGGGTGCGCATGAGTTGTCTCCTGAATGCGGCGTTTGATATGCACGCAGTTTGACGATCATGCGCTGTATCGCGCAACGCGATATGGAGGATATGCAGTATCTAGTTTTGAGATAACGAATGTACCGGTTCGAGCGAACTGGACACAGGTCAATGCGTCATCCCGTTGCCCAGTCGGCTCTTGCGCTTACTCGACCGATAACCGATCGTCCGTGTCGCTTTGCGCGGCCTCAAGGTAAACCCTGGTCAATTTCCGGATCTCGGCAAGCAACCTCCGGCGCACTGCGGGCTTCTCGTCGTTCGCCCCGGCGACTGCTTTGAGCACATGCAGAAGCAGCACCGCCTTCGTCTCGGACTGCGCCTTCGTCAGATGCGGAATCGCGTTACGCAAAATCGTGGCGATGCTGCCGCGCATCGTTTCGCGAAAACGTGCGCGCCGCTCGTCGCTGCCACCGCGCGCATCAACAAGTGCGATTGCCAGACTGCGCTGCGATTGCAGCGACAGCATGAAATCGACGAATGCATCGGCGAGCTGGCCTGGAGTCATTGCCGACGACTGATCGGCGAGCGCGGTAAAGCTGCTCGTCGTGTCCTGCACATAGCGCGAAAGCAGCGCATCCGCCAAAGATTCTTTGGACGGGAAGAACCGGTACAAGGAGCCAATCGCGGTGTTCGAGCGCGCGGCGATCTCGGTCATGGTGGCCGCGTCGTAGCCCTTCTCGGTAAACACCGCAACGCCTGCTTCCATGATTGCCGCGACCCGTAGATGCCCCCGTTGTCGTTTCGGCTCCTGCGCACCGCTAGAAAGTGTCGTTGCCATATCGGAGAGTTTTAACCGCTGTTTTCTTGCGAGCCTAGTTTCGCATCGTGATGTGGATTCCAGCGTGCATGTTAACCCCGCGGCTGGCGACGGCCAAGACTACTGGCGCCGCACCGCATGTGCGCCGTTGCTCACCGTCCGCAGTCCGGTCTGGTCGGGTTTGACATATGCGAGGGCATCCTCTACTATCTTTTGAGAGGATACCCTCGCATAAATGCGGCATGATCCATGTCGCCCGATCGCGTTTTTTGCTAACCAGACGAACCATTCCATGAGCTATCTCGCCCTGTTTTTCTCCGGCGCGTTTCTGTGCAATTGCGTCCCGCACCTCGCGAGCGGCCTGCGCGGCGAGCCGTTTCCGACACCTTTCGCGAAACCGCGGGGTGTCGGCGATTCGTCGGCATTGGTCAACGTGCTGTGGGGATATTTCAATCTGCTGGCCGGCCTCTATCTGCTCACGCGGCAGCCTGTCACGATCGGTGTGAATGCAAACTGCCTCGCGGTATTTGCAGGCGCGCTGGTCTTAGGCGTGTATATGTCCGTGCATTTCGGCAAAGTCTGGCAGGGTAAGCACGCTCGTTAATAGGCGAAGCAGCGGCGCCTGTCGCCAGGCGCTGTCTTCTGCCACGCTGCAATTCGCTCCGTTACGCGAGGAACAATCGGTACACGGGATTCTGCGTCTCTTCCCAGCACGGGTAACCAAGCGTCGTGAGAAAGTGGTCGAACTCGCTGTTCTCGCTTTCCGGCACCTGGATGCCGACCAGAATCGAACTGTAGTCCGCACCCTGGTTGCGATAGTGGAACAGGCTGATATTCCAGTTCGGCGCCATTGACGACAAGAACTTCATCAGCGCGCCCGGCCGCTCCGGAAACTCGAAACGGAACAGACGTTCGTCGTGGGCCAGCGGCGAACGGCCGCCGACCATGTAGCGGATGTGCTGCTTCGACAGTTCATCGAAAGTCAGATCGACGGTGGCAAAACCATGCGCCTCAAACGCGCCCGCGATCTGCGCCGATTCGCTGCGATTGCGGATCTGCACGCCAACAAAGATATGGGCTGAATTCGCGTCCGCAATGCGGTAGTTGAATTCGGTGACGCTGCGCGTGCCCACCAGTTCGCAGAACCGGCGGAAACTGCCGCGCTCTTCCGGAATCGTCACGGCGAACACGGCTTCACGCGCTTCACCGACTTCAGCGCGCTCCGCCACGAAACGCATGCGATCGAAGTTCATGTTCGCGCCGGACGTGATCGCAATCAGCGTCTGGTCCTCGATGCCTTCGCGCTCGGCATACTGTTTGGCGCCCGCCACGGCCAGCGCGCCGGCCGGCTCCAGCACGCTGCGGGTGTCCTGGAACACGTCCTTGATCGCGGCGCACAGCGCATCGGTATTCACGAGCAGCACGTCGTCGAGATATTCGCGGCACAGGCGGAAGGTTTCCTCGCCGACCAGCTTCACGGCCGTGCCATCCGAGAACAGCCCGACTTCGTTCAATGTGACCCGTTCGCCTGCTTTCAAGGAAGCCGCCATCGCACACGAGTCGTCGGTCTGCACGCCGATCACCTTGATCTCCGGGCGCACCGATTTCACGTACGCGGCCACACCTGCCGCTAGGCCACCACCACCGATCGGCACGAAGATCGCGTGGATCGGGCCCTGATGCTGGCTGAGAATCTCCATCGCGACCGTGCCCTGGCCGGCGATCACGTACGGATCGTCGAACGGGTGGACAAACGTCAGGCCGCGTTCTTCCTGCAGCTTCACCGCGTGCCCGTACGCATCGCTATAGGATTCGCCGAACTGCACGACTTCGACGGTCGCCCCGCCATGCGCGCGCACCGCGTCGACTTTCACCTGCGGGGTCGTCACGGGCACCACGATGATCGCCTTCACCCCCATGCGGGCTGCCGACAACGCGACGCCCTGCGCATGATTGCCCGCCGACGCGGTAATGACGCCCCGCTCCAGCGCATCCGCCGGAATATGCGCCATCTTGTTGTACGCGCCGCGCACCTTGAACGAGAACACTGGCTGGTTGTCCTCACGCTTCAGATAAACCGGATTACGCAGCCGTGCCGACAGATTCGGCGCGCGTTCGAGTTCGGTCTCGCGGGCTACGTCATAGACGCGCGCGGTCAGGGTTTTCTTCAGGTAGTCGTGGCGCAATGCGACGCTGTCAGCGGCTTCGTCGACCTTATTGAGTTCGTGTAACGGCAAGGCAAGCTCCTGTGCGGCAAGGACAAGTCATCAAAGAGATCACCAGGAGGCAGGCAGAAAGCGGACATAAAAAAACCCGCCTCGTGGGGCGGGTTATTGTCACTGCGTATCAGACGCGCGCTAACCCACCATTCGATGAATGGTGCTAATAATCAGCGCAATACGGATGTCGAGGCAGTTCATGCGTCCGATCTTCGTTGACTGGACGGGCTTTGTCAATCCCTGTTCGTTACGCCGGGCAGCGTCGTCTATGGGCCTCACGAGGTCGACCGCGTCACGCAGTATTGCTGCCAGCGCGGCAAACGGCATGGCAACCCACGCGGAAACCGGTGCCGCGGAAGACACCGCGAACTCAAGGCTGCGGGACTTCCGCGACATGCAAGCGGGGATTCGGCGCGACGGTTTCACGCCGCGCACCCAGCACGCTTTCGCGCAGAAACGCGTCGAACTGCGCCATCACCGCATCACGCGCCGCGCGTGAAAAGAGCGCGTGATCCACCTTCCCCACCACCTTTACGCTGACGTTCCTCAGCTTGCCGAGCTGGCTGCCGTTCGGTCCAAAATGAATCTCCAGCTCGTCCAGCCCCTCGTCGAGCGGACCGTACATCAGCGCGGTTCGCACACCCTTGCGCTCGAGTTCCAGCGCGATTCTGCGGACCGATCCACCTGGCGTCGACTGCCCGAAGAGCCGTTCGAGCGCCGTACTGACACGCGCGGTGATGCGCGCGCATAGACGGCGCGTGAGTTCCGCGATGATCGCGCGACCGTTCGCCTGTCCGGTCAATAGCCGCAGCCACTTGCGTGGATTGCGCATCGCGCGCCGGTAGACGACGCTCGACGCCACGTGCTGCGCGCCCGGCCGCGTCCGCGCGCCGCCCCACACAAAAAACGGCAGGTTGACGGAGGCGCAGCCTGCCACGGCTGGGTGAGCGAGCGCCGTATGAAGACTGACGTACGCGCCCGTGCAGACGCCGAACATGACGGTCTTCGAATGGCCCTTTGCCACCAGCCAGTCGACCCCGGCCCTGGCGTCGGCGACTGCGTACCGGGCGTACGCCATGTCGAGCGTCAGCGCTTCATCACGACGAAGACTGTCGCCGAGACCGCTGAGGTCCATGCGCAACGACGCGATGCCCTGAGCCGCGAGATGCCGCGCCATCAGCACCGTGAAGCGGCCGTCGCCGACGCGGTGCACGCCGCCCGTGTTGACGAAAAGCACCGCCGGGGCGCCTTCAAGTGCGCGCAATGGCTGACAGAACACGCCGGCGTAACGCCCGCCATCGAACACGACTGGCGTCTCACGGCCATGCGCGAACTCGATCCTCGCGGTGGCTGCGCAGCCTCGCATCTCGACGGCCGTCCCGGCCGCTGTGCCTGCGCTCGCACCCAGCCATTCGAGCGCGCTATCGAAAGCCTGGCCAGGCGTCTCGCTGTAGCTAGGATCGAGCAGGAACCTGCTGTACTCGCTGAAAATCTGCAGGTCAACCTGGACGCCCTGCGCCTGGTAATGCGCGGCCAGCCGCTTCAGACGCGCACTTTCGTTCAGGTCCTGCAGCAGCACCCGCTGCGCGGGACATTGCACGCCCTGCTCGAGATCGATCTTCGCGAGCATCTCGAGCGAGTCCGGATAGAGACGGAAGCCATGCGCACCGATCGTTTCCGCAGCCTCCGCATCGGGAGTGAGTCCGAGCGCTTGTTGCGCACTGAGCCAGCTTTGATGCTGGATTTCCAACTCGCGGATATAGCTCTTGCCCGAACTGACCGGCATGAGCAGCACGAGATTTTCGACGCCGCCCAACTCCTCGGCGGCCAACGCCGCGAGCGTGGCCCCCAGACGCAACCCGCATAGACTCAGGCGCGTCACGCCGGTTTCGGCGCGAAGCCACGTCGCAGCCGTCTTGATACTGTCGAGCCATGCGCGTAAGCGCTGCGGATCTTCCTCGTGGCCGCTCGAATCGCCGGTGCCGGGGTAGTCGAAGCGCAGCGTGGGCATGCCGCGCGCCGCGAGCGCCTCGGCGAATTCGCGCCAGCCGTGATACGTGCACAGTGCTTCATAGCCGAACGGATTGCAGAGCACCACGCCCATCTCCGCCTGAGCGCCAGCCGGCCGGTGCAGCCATCCGAAACAGCCGTCGAAAGTTACCGGCGTCATGGTGGACGGATTCGTCATGATCGGTTGCCGGAGCGCCACGTCAGGTTCGCGGCGCAAGCGATTCCTCGGGCACGAGATGCGCAATCACGCGAGCGAGGGAATCGATGCTCTGAAACAGATCGTGGGTAATCAGCGCGGCTGGAATTTCGATGGCGAAGGTTTCTTCGATGGCCATCATGAGGCGAACCGATCCGAGCGATGACAAACCTGCCGCATAGAGATCGTCGCGATCACCTAGTGCATCGACCGGTACGTCGAGACAGGCGATCTCCTGAAGCAGGCCGCGCATGTGATTTTTCATTTGACACCCCGAATACCTGAATTTTCAGCTACAGCATCGATGCATCAGGCGAGCGCATCGCTGCTTGCACAGCATTCGGCGAGCGCCTTCCTGTCGATCTTTCCGTTCGTACTGAGCGGCAACGCGTCGAGTTGCACGATCCGTTGCGGCACGGCATAGACCGGCAAGCGCTGACGGCACGCCTGCAGAATCTGTAGCGCGCTGCCTTGCGCGCTGGTCACGAAGGCAATCAGGCCGCCGGCACGGCCCGCATCGTCGACGGGCCATGCGACCACCGCGCAGAGCGCCGCCTGGCTGCATGCCTGCACGACATGTTCGACTTCTTCGAGCTCGATCCGATTGCCGCGTATCTTGATCTGCGTGTCCAGCCGCCCTTGAAACACAATGCCCTGCCCGGCTACCTCGCGCGCGGCGTCCGAGCTTCGATACCAGCGTTGCGACCTGCGGCCCGGATAGGTCATCGAGACAAAACGGCAATTGCCTGGCTCGTCCGCTGACAGATAGCCCGCGGCTAACTGGGGCCCGCCGATCAGCAACTCACCGCTTTCACCGGGCGCTACCGGCGCGAGCGCCGCGTCGACGATCAACAGTTCCATCCCCGGCAATGCGCCGCCGAGCGGCATAACCGCATGCTGCGGATCGCCGGGAGAATCCGGCGTGACTTCGAAAGCCGCGCAGGCCACCGTGGTTTCCGTCGGTCCGTACATATTCAGTACCCGGCTGTTCGGCGCGGCTTGCAACCACGCCTGCACCAACAAACGCGGCAAGGGCTCACCGCCGAACAGGGTGACGCGCACGCTCGGAAATTCGTTCGCGCCCAGTTTGCGAAATTGCTGCATGAAGCCGGCCACCGAGGGCACGCTGCTCCAGTGCGTAATCGCGTGGTCCTTGATAAAGGCCGCGTTGTAGATCGGCTCGACAGTCTTCGGCACGTACAGGCAGCCGCCGTTTGCCCAGCACACGAACATGTCGTGTACTGACGGATCGAAAGTGAGTTCGCACCATTGCGCGTAGCGCGCACGGGGCATCCTGCCCAGCAGTTGCAGTTGCCCGGTTACGTAGGCGTGAGCGTTGGCGTGCGAGATCGGTACGCCTTTGGGCGCGCCGGTCGAGCCGGACGTGAAGAGTACGTAGGCCAGATCGTGCGGTGCGCGTGACGTGGCGGCTTCTGCAACTGATGGTTCGGAATGGAGCCCGCCTTCGTCATCCAGCAGCAATATCCGCGGACAGTCGTCAAGCAACGGCAACACTTCGCCGAGTACTGCCATGCAACGCCGGTCGACCAGCAGCAGCGGCGCGCCCGACTGCTCGATCACGGCTGCAATGCGCGCGGCAGGTACGTTGGGATTGAGCGGCACATAAGCAAAACCCGCCTTGAGGATCCCCAGCAGGCCGGCGTAGGCGGCCACACTGCGATGCGCGAACAGCAGACAGCGTCCGAGCCGGCCGGCCGGCATGGCGGCCGTCAATCCGGCCGCAATCCGGCGCGCCCGCGATGCGAGTTCGTCATAGCCATAGAGGCGTTCATCGACCCATAGCGCGGGACTATCCGGCTCGCTCGCGGCAGTGTCGAAGAAGAAGGAATCCAGCATTCGCAATCTCGGTCCATTGGGCATGGAACCGGCGCGCCCATCGGCTTATCCGAACGGGCGCGAAAAAAGTTGCCGGTTATGCCGAAAGCACGCTGCCGGAGGCGTGAGCGACCCAGTAACGCGCTGCGTTATCGCAGGAGAGTTTCACAAGAAAGAGGCGCGGACGACACCGAGGAAAGCCGGTGTCCCCACGCGATATCGCTAGAGAATGCTGTCGTCCAGGGCTTCGTGAGAATCATAGGATCCGGCACGGCCGGTATATGTGCGATACCGCTCTCAACAGACGAATGAGGGGTGTTTGACGGTGCGCCGCTGCGAGCGGCGCGCTTCATACAGGTGTGTTAATTACGCACACCGCTTTGCTTCCGGAAGGCGTCCAGAATGTGCCGCTCCAACGCGTTGTAGTCGCGGCCGAAGTGATGGTCGCCCGACGTACGAATCACCTCGACGCCGGTGTTGGTCAGCGCCGGACACAAGGTGTCCTTCTCGTCTTCACCGTAGAAGCACTGCACGATCGCGGGTGGTACGCGTGCAAATTCCGGCTGCACCTGCAAGGCTTTGTCGCTCGCCGGCATACCGAGCCAGCCACCCACGCGGATCTGGAAATCGGCATCGGGCGCGAAACCGAGCAGCGCAATCAGCGACACTTTCGCGCGCAGCGCTTCAGGCAGGCGGTTATACGCGAACGGCATGACGTCGGCGCCGAACGAATAGCCGACGAGCGCAATATGGTCCGCATGCCAGCGCGCCCCGTAGGTCTGCATCACGCGCGCGAGATCGCGGCTCGTCTGAGCCGGCGTCTTTTCGCTCCAGAAGTAGCGGAGGCTGTCGATGCCGATCACCGAAACGCCGTCTTTCTGCAAGGCGAGCGAGATGGTCTTGTCGAGGTCGCGCCAGCCGCCGTCGCCGGAAATCACGATCGCCATGAGGCCGTTCGGATGCGCTGCGGGCAATTCGATCAGCGGCAGATCGGAGACGTCGTCATCGTTCGTCGACGCTGTCTCCAAATGCGGCGTGACCATCGCAACGAGCCGCGTGCGATCGCCGTTGCCGGGCGTCGCCTTTTCGACGAAGCCAGGCACCTTGTCGCGGATGATCGTCGGGTCCGGCGGGCACGGTTGGAAGCGCGAATCCAGCGTGCGCTCCGCGTCCACCGAGACCGCGCCGGCAACCGTATTCGACGGCGCCTGTTTGAGCACATGCATCGCCAGCGTCGCGCCCTGCCCCGTACCCGCGACGATCGGCGCGAAATAGCGGCTCGATTGCGATTGCCGTTCGAGTTGATGGCTCAAGGCTTCAGCATCACCCACCAATTGATGGCAGGCTTCTTTTTTCGCGCTCAGATTGGCCGCATAGCGTGCCGTATCCACACCGACGGTCATCGCCCCGGCCTTGGCGAGCGCATCGGCGGTTTGCTGGTCGGCCGCACTCCAGCCGCCGGCCGCCGAGTAAAGCACCACGAAGCCGCGCAAGGGGCCGGCTGGCTGTGTCACCGTCACGTCGCCATAACGGCCACCGGATACGGTGGTGGTTGCGGCCAGGGCGGCCGCGCTGCCAACAACAAGGCCCGCCGCCACGGCGAGCCTGAAAAACGGATGCAATGTCATGAACGCCGGCCTCCTGCCAGCAATGACAGGTCCGCGAGCGTGAAGAACACACCCATCGAACCTGACGCCGCGAGATAGCGCGGCTCCCAATGCGGCTGGAACTTGCTCTTGAAAGCACGCAGTCCGCGGAAGTTATAGAAGCGGCCGCCGAAGCGCCACACGATGCCCGCCAGCCGATGCCAGCGCGACGCGAGCGGTGTCGGCTGCATACCGGAGAGCGGCGCGATGCCGAGACTGAGCGAGCGAAACCCCGCCTGCTTCAGATGCAGCGCCAGTTGGGTAAACAGATATTCCATCGCATACGGCGACGCGCTTTCCACGTGCCGCATCACGCCGACCGTTGCTTCGGTGTTCATGTCGGTTGTCATGAAGGTCACGAAAGCGGCCGGCTCGCCGTTCTGGCGCACCAGCATCACGGATTGCGCGGCGAGGTATTCGTCGGTAAACGCGGCCACCGAAAAGCTCTTTTCGCGCGCGTCGCGGCTATCGAGCCAGCCGTCGGAAATCTCGCGCAACGTTTCGAGCGACGCGGGCACGTCAGCCTGATCGATCACTTCGACGGCAAAGCCGTCACGTTCGCTGCGCTTGAGCGCATAGCGCAGATGCGCGCGATGCGAGCCCTTCAGGTCGAAATCGTCGAGCACCACGTGGGCTTCTTCGCCGAGTTTCATCAGCGTGAGGCCGGCGTCGAGATAGAGCGGCAAGGCATTGGCGCGCACCTGATAGAACGCGGCGCGGCCGCCGTGCGCATGCGCGAGCGCGACGAACTTGCTGATCAAGCCGGCCCACTCCTCGCGCGGCCCAACCGGATCGTGAAGCGCGGCCCACGTGCGGCCGTTTTTTGCGTACATCAGGAAGGCTTCGCGCGATTCGGAAAAGAGGAAACTCTTGTCGCCCATCAGCGCGAGGCCGGCGTCGCTGCGCTCCTGGGCGCGCACGATGCGTGCAGCGTCTTGCAGATCCTGCGGAGCAGGCATGACGAAACGGCCCGCCGCAGGGCGCAGCAATTGCCAGAAAGAGAACGTGGCGGCGAACAGGCTGGCGGCCAGGGTCGCGCGCAGCGCACGCGGGGCGCGTTCGTCGAAAGCGAATTGCCACCACAGGTCGCGCGTGTACGGCACGTCGCGGAACGCAAACAGCATCACCCACACGGCGAGCGCGAGCACCATCGCCACCGACACCAGCCAGCCCGCCGTAAAGCGCTCTGCAAACAGCGACGAATGGCGGTTGAAACGGCGGCGCGTGGACAACAGCAGCGCGATCAGCATGCCAAGCACACTCGCTTCCACGAAGGCGAGGCCTTTGGTCAGCGAGAGCGCGAGGCTCAGCACCGCCAGCAGCAAGGTCATCCACCACGCGGCGTCCAGACGCCGCAGCAAACCACGCGCGACGAACAACAGCAGCACGCCGAGCACGCTGCACAGCATCTGTGAGCTTTCGAGCACCCACAGCGGCAGCACGTCGCGCAGAATCCGGATGCGCTGCCAGAACGCGGGGGTCGCGCTGGAAATCACCAGCATGCCGCCCACGACGAAAGTCACGAGGCTCAGAAACAGCGGCGCGAGTTTGTAGGCACCTGCCGCGTGCCGCAGTGGCAGGCGGCTTTTCAGCGCGCGACCTTCGAAGCCGGCGAGCAGCGCCGCCGAGACGATCAGCGGCACGCCGAAGTAAATCGCGCGATAAGCGAGCAACGCCGCGACCATCTGATGCGTTTGCACGCAGCCGTTCAGCGTGAACACCATCGCGGCTTCGAACACGCCGACACCGCCGGGTGTGTGGCCGATCATGCCGAGCAGCATCGCGGCGGCATAGACGGTGATGAAGGCCACGAAGCCGACGTCCGCATGCGGCAGCAGCGCCCACAGCGCGAGACCCGCGGCCACCACGTCGAGTACCGCGAGGGCCACTTGCGCGAGCAGATCGCGGCGCGCCGGGATGTCGAACGACAGCCACTGCCAGCGCGTGCGGATCGGGCGCGTGTCGCGGCGGCAGGCGGCGGCCGCGAGTCCGAGCACGACGAGCAGCGCCGCGCCGCTCCAACGCAGCGTAAGCGGCGGGAGATGCAGCATCGTCGCAAGCGGGTCGGCGAGGCAGACCATGCCGAGTGCCGTCATCAACACCAGCGCGAGCCCGAGCGACAAGCTCGTGAACACGGTCATGCGGCCGATCTGTGCGGGCGTGACGTTCGACACCCCGTAGACGCGCACGCGCACCGCGCCGCCCGTCAACGCACCGAAGCCGGTCGCATTGCCGAGCGCGGAGCCCGCGGTCGCGCCGATCCACAGGGCCGCGCGCGGCACCGCCGCGCCCAGGTAGCGCAAGCCGACCGCGTCGCGACCGACCAGCGCGATATAGCTGAGCGTGGTCGCGCCGAGCGCCGCGGCCCACTCGCCTGCCGTCAGGTGACGTAGCTCGCGCATGACCGAGCGATAGTCGACCGCTTGCGAGAGATGTTGCAAGACGAGCAGCAACAGCCCGCAAATGACGAGTGCGAGCAAGGGCGAGAGGAGGCTCCGCTTGCCAAGCGTCTTCGATATACGGTCGAACATCGCGCCTGGCTGGTCGAATTTATTGTTATATCGGTGGAACATGGTCAATGCGGACCTTCGTAGAGCTGTCGTGGCGACGGGTCGTCTGTCACGGCGTCGCCTTACTTCGGCGATTACAAATGGATAACGGCAAAGTGTTGAAAAGGTTGACAGTGTCAGCCAATGTCAGTGAATTCGTCGGGTTTTAACCTGGGCCGGTCATTGAAGCTGAACGCACTTCGCGGCATGACGGGGCGCATGGCAGAGCAATATGGCCGATAAAACGGTCGATATTGCCGATTGGCTTGGCGTGCTGATGAGGACCGCTACGCTCGACAAGGGGCTGGATTTTAAACGCTTATTGAAGATCGCGAGACAAAGATTCGACATGGGGTCGATATCGTTCGATCGCGCACCGTTTTAAAGGCTGATTCGCTCCATCAAGATTTTCGCTGCGCGTGCCGTAATCGAGATCAAGAGCACGGCGCAATGTTAGTTTTTTGCGGCGGAAATGGCGGCAATTGAAGGAGAACGATGATGGCAGATCAGGATTGGGTGATGGCCGGTGTGTATCTGGTCGGGTTGGTGTCGATGGCGCTTCTGATGAGCGCGTTGTCCGCGCGAGCGACCAAAGTGCAGCGCGTGGTTGCATCGCGAATCAGGAAGTAACGCACGGGCGCTGCGCGTGCCGGCAATCCAGAGGTCGCCCTCCAGCGCCCTGATGCGGTTTGGTGCTCTAATCGATGACGATGCATCGATTCCGAAGCACGCTTCCCTCAGGACAGGAGACACGGATTGACGAACGAACAACAGCTCGAACGCTGGCTCGCACGCGAGCAGGAAGTCTTGGCGACGCTTAACGCCGGCCCGGGCCCCGGCGTCGCAAGCCCCGAACAGGTGGCGGGCAAGACCGGCCTGGAAGTCATGCAGGCGATGATGAACGCGGAGCTGCCCTACGCCCCGATTGCGCGCACGCTCGACTTTACGATCGTCGAAGTCAGTGCCGGGCAAGCGGTCTTTCAGGGCACGCCCCTCGCGCAGCATCTGAATCCACTCGGAACCGTGCACGGCGGCTGGATCGCCACCTTGCTCGATTCCGCGCTAGGCTGCTCGGTGCACACGATGATGGCGCCGGGCCGCGGCTACACCACCGCCGAGCTGAGCGTGAATTACGTGAAAGCCGTGACGCCGCGCGTGCAACGCGTGCGCGCCGAAGGCAAGGTGATTCATTGCGGACGGCAACTGGCCACGGCGGAGGCTCGCCTCGTCGGCCCCGACGGCACGCTCTACGCGCATGCCACGACGACCTGTCTGGTGTTCGAGATCCCGAGCCGCTAAAAGATACGGTCAAAACCGCCGGTTGCTTGCCACGGTCGGTGACTTGGCGGCAGCCCGGCTATGCAAGCGTGCGATCCGGCAACTGGCGCTGCGCATGCGTGCGCCCCGCCTTACTTTGCAGCGCCCGTGGTGACACTGGCGCTTCCCGATGCTTACTGCGGACGGCGATGCGCTTCAGCGATCACAGCGCAGTTTTGCAAATGCAGGTTCAGTGCATGCAGAGCCAGTGCGCGGAGCTTGCCCAGCCAGGTGTTAGCGGCGGGTGCAGTGCGGACAGCAGCGGCGTTGGAAGCGGTGTTCATGGTGGACTCCTGTATAGGGTTTATACCTAGGCAATAACCCGATTATAGCCCTCCCATGCCGCACCGCAACAAATATCAAAAATGTCAGCGGCATGTTGTGGGACGGCCACATCCGCGATCGCCGCAGTCTCGAAAAGGGGCGGCATCAGGCGCTGCACTATTAACCATCCGCACCGTACAGGTGCAATAATGTCGCCTTTGCCTGCGACCTCCCGCCGCAGATCGCCCGCCCCTCATGACCGTCGTTCAGAAAGCCCTGATTGCGCCCCTTATCGTCGCATGTGCGATGTTCATGGAAAGCGTCGATGCGAATGTGATCGTCACCGCCTTGCCGGTCATGGCGCGCGACTTCGGGCGCGATCCGGTCACACTGAAAATCGCGGTGACGAGCTACGTGCTCGGTCTCGGTGTGTTTATCCCGGTGTGCGGCTGGCTTGCGGACCGCTTCGGTGCGCGGACGATTTTCCGCACCGCGATCGGCATCTTCGTGACCGGCTCGCTCCTGTGCGCCGCGTCGAACTCGCTGGCCACCTTCACCGTCGCCCGTTTCGTGCAAGGCGTCGGCGGCGCGATGATGGTGCCGGTCGGGCGGATCATCATCTTTCGCGTGGTCCACAAGTCCGACTTCATCCGCGCGATGAACTATCTGAGCGTCCCGGCGCTGCTCGGGCCGGCAGCCGGACCGCTGCTCGGCGGCTTCATCACCACCTATCTGCACTGGCGCCTGATCTTCTTCATCAATGTGCCGATCGGCATTTTGGGTATCTATCTGACCAACCGGTATATCGCCAACACGCGTGAACCGGATCCCGGACCGCTCGACTGGATCGGCTTTTTTCTGTCGGCGGCCGGCGCGGTGCTGCTTCTGCTCGGACTGTCGCTAGTCGGCGGCGAACTCATGTCGAATCGGGACGCGTTCGGCATGTGCGCGAGCGGCGCTGCTCTGCTGGTGGTCTACGTCGCGTACGCACAGCGCGTCAAATTGCCGTTGCTCGATCTGCGCTTCTTCAAGGTACCGACTTTTCAGGCGAGCGTGCTCGGCGGCTCGCTGTTTCGCATCGGCCTCGGTGCGCTGCCCTTTCTGCTGCCGCTGATGCTGCAGGAAGGACACGGCATGAGCGCGTTCGAGTCCGGCCTGATTACCTGCGCGTCCGCGTTCGGCGGCATGTTCATGCGCACGTTCGCCTCGCGCGTGCTGCATCGCTTCGGCTTCCGTTCGGTGCTGGTGGTCAACGCGGCGCTGTCAGGGATTGCGATCGCGGCGTGCGGACTGTTTTTCCCCGGCACGCCGACCTGGATCATCTGGTTCGTCGTGTTGCTCGGCGGCTTCTTCCCCGCGCTGCAATTCACGAGTCTCAACTCGCTGACTTACGCGGAAATCGCCAGCCGCGACGTGGGGCGCGCGACGAGTCTCGGCAGCGTCGTGCAGCAGATGTCGCTTGGTCTGGGCGTGACGGTGGGCGGTATCGTGCTGCAGATTTCGCGCGTGCTGCACGGGCATCCAGGCATCATGTGGTCGGATTTCTGGCCCGCGTTTCTGGTGGTGGGCTTGTGCTCGTTCGCTTCGATTCCGGTCACGCTGCGCATGCCGCATCGCGCGGGTGAAGAGATCTCGCGAGGCGGTCGAGGCTAGCGCCCGCGTTTATCCAGTCAGGAAGCGCGCGTTGACGGCTAGCCGGAACCGCACGGCCGGCGCCGCGTTTCCGCCTGCTCCAGCAACGCTTCGAATAGCGCGAGTTCCACCGGCTTGACGAGATGGGCGTGAAATCCCGCCGATTGCGTACGTTCGCGATCGCTTGCGTGACCGAAGCCGGTCATGGCGGCGAACACCGTGTCGGACAGAGCGGGCATCGCGCGCAACGCCTCGAGCGTCGCGTAACCGTCCATTCTGGGCATCGCAAGGTCGATCAAGGCAAGGTGGGGCGCGAGGCGCGGCGCAACGGCGAGTGCCTGCTGGCCGTCGTAGGCAATGCGGACTTCGTGGCCTTTGAGTTCGAGCAGCATGGCGAGGCTGTCGGCGGAGTCGCGATTGTCGTCCACCAACAGAATACGCAACGTAGACACCGCGTTTCCCGCCACGCCGGCCTGATGAGCCTGCTCTGCGGGGAGCGCTGCGGCAAACGGCAAACTGAGCGTGAACGAGCTGCCGCACCCCACTCCCTCGCTGCTCGCGATGATGCTTCCGCCATGCAATTCGACCAGCGATTTGCACAATGTAAGGCCGATGCCGAGGCCACCTTCGCCGAGGCTTTGCCCTTCCTTTTCCTGCGCGAACAACTCGAAGATCGAATCGAGCGAACGTACCGGAATGCCGCGGCCACGATCGCGCACTTCCAGCACAGCCATCTGATGATCGACGCGTCCGAAGATCTCGACGCGGCTGCCAGGCGGCGAAAACTTCGACGCGTTATGCAGCAGGTTTTGCAGCACCTGCACGAGCCGCGTCGTGTCGCCGTGCACGATCAGCGGCTCGACCGGCATATGCGTCCCCACGCTCTGTTCCCGCGCATCGGTAAACGGCCGTGCCGCTTCGATCGCACGCGCCACCACTTCGGCCAGATCGACACGCGCGAGGCGCAACTCGACCTTGTCCGACATGATGCGGCCGACGTCGAGCAGATCGTCGACGAGACGCGTGAGGTGCGTGACCTGGCGGTCGATCAGATCGCGCGAGCGCGCCAGCGTGGGACTCATGCCCGCTTCGAGTTGCATCACGCCGATCGCGTTGCGCACCGGTGCAAGCGGATTGCGCAACTCGTGGGCAAGGGTCGCGAGAAACTTGCGCATGCGCTCGCCGGAGCGCTCCAGCTCTTCGCGCTCACGGCGCTCGGTCAGATCGCGCGTGACCTTGGCGAAACCACGCAACCGGTTCGATTCGTCATAGACGGCGGTGATGTTGACGTTGGCCCAGAAGGTCGTGCCGTCCTTGCGCACGCGCCAGCCCTCGTCTTCGACACGGCCGAGCTGCCTCGCGATCGCCAGTTCGCGCGCGGGCTTGCCGGCCGCTGCTTCTTCGCGCGTGTAGAAGTTCGAGAAATGCTGGCCGACGATTTCCTCGCGTGTATAGCCTTTGATGCGCGCGGCGCCTGCGTTCCAACTCACCACATAGCCGTCCGGATCGAGCATGAAAATCGCGTAGTCTTTCACGTTGTCGACCAACAGACGGAAGCGTTCCTCGCTCTGCCGCAACGCTTCCACAAACGCGCGCTGGGTGGTCAGATCGCGGGTAATTTTGGCGAAGCCGGTCAGCACACCCGCCTCGTCGCGCACCGCCGTGATGACCACGTTGCACCAGAAGGTCGTGCCGTCTTTGCGAACCCGCCAGCCTTCGTCCTCGAAGCGGCCAGTCAGCGCTGCCTGCTGCAACTCGTAAGCGGGCCAGCCGCGCGCCACGGCTTCGGCAGGGTAGAAACGCGAGAAGTGCTCGCCGATGATTTCGCGCGCCGCGTAGCCCTTCAGTTTTTGCGCGCCGGCATTCCAGCTAACGATACGTCCGGTCGGATCCAGCAGGAAGATTGCGTAGTCTTCAATCGACTGGACCAGCGCCCCGTAATCGACCTCGGCGGGCGTGTTCGCGTGGAGCACGCGCGGCTCGTCAGCGGTCTCGCCGTTGTCGCCTGCGGGGGGGACATCAGTCTTGTTCATGGTGAAAAGCGTCTATTGGTATGTTCTGGCAGCATACACCGGCTCACTTCCATATTTCGCTCATGACCCAGCCTCATTGGACAACGTCAGCGGGCTCGATCAAACCACGACCACGCCGCAGAAACTCCGTCCCTCAATGCCCCCCGGCACCAGCCGCCGCTGCCGCACTCGCCTTGTCCGGCTTCGTCACCCAGATCAACGCAATGATCACCACGAAAATCACGGCTGAAAGCCAGAAAATATCGTTCAGACCGAGCATCGCTGCCTGCGTATTCATCGACTGTTCGAAGAACGCCAACGCCTGAGAAGCGCTTCCGCCCAGCGACGCTTGCACGGCGTCCAGAGCGGAAGTGAACGTTGGATTGTTCACACTCGTTTGCTCGGCCAGCCTCGCATGATGCAAGATCGTACGGTCATTCCAACCCGTAGTAGCAAGCGACGTTCCCACTGCCCCGGCAAACACCCGCGCGAAATTCGATAATCCCGCAGCGGCCGGAATCTTGTCGGGAGTGAGGCCGGAAAGAATGATCGCCGTCAGCGGCACAAAGAACAATGCAGTCGGAATACCTTGCAGCAGAGTCGGTAAAACCAGGGTCCACGTATCCACGCCAGTCGTGTAATGCGAGCGCATGAAAAACACGCCGGCAAACCCGAGAAACGCCAGCGTCGCCAAGACTCGCGCATCCGACTTCGGCATGATCTTCGCCATCACCGGCGCGAGAATCACGGCAAAGATGCCAAGCGGTGCGGTAGCCAGACCGGCGTCCACCGACCGGTAGCTCAAGTACTCCTGCATCCATTGCGGCAACAGGACAAGGTTCGAGAAAAACACCGCGTAGGCCACCGAAATCGCAATCGTGCCACCCAGAAAATTACGCCCTCCGAACAATCGCAAGTCGACGATCGGATTCTTCTCGGTCAGCTCCCAGATCAGAAAGAACACAAAGCTGATCGCCGCGAATACGGTCAGCGCGACAATCACAGGCGAATTGAACCAGTCCAGGTCCTTGCCCTTGTCGAGCATGATCTGCAGGGAGCCCACCCATGCGATCAGCGAGAGCAGCCCCACCTTGTCGATCGGCAAGCGTTTGGTCGGGGTTTCGCGCGTGCGGTAGATCGCCCACGTCACGCCTGCTGCAAAGATGCCTACAGGAATATTGATGTAGAAGATCCATGACCACGAGTAGCTATCGGTAATCCAGCCGCCGAGCGCCGGGCCGGCGATCGGGCCGACCGTCGCTGTCATGGCCCACAACGCCAAAGCGTGCGAGCTCTTTTCCCGCGGATACGAGCCGAGCAGAATCGCCTGCGACAGCGGAATCAACGGACCCGCCACCGCACCCTGCACGATCCGCGCCGCGAGCAGTACCGGCAGAGTCGGCGCAATGCCGCACAACCACGACGAGAGTACGAACAACAGAATTGCCCACACGAACAGTTTGATTTGCCCGACGCGCTGCGTGAGCCAACCCGTCAACGGAATCGCAATCGCGTTGGCCGCGGCGAACAGCGTAATCACCCACGTCCCCTCGTCCACCGACACACCAAGATTGCCCGCAATGGTCGGAATCGCGACGTTCGCAATCGACGAATCAAGCACGTTCATAAACGTGGCCAATGCCACGGCAAGCGTCGCCAGCACGAGCTTGCCGCCGGTCAGAGGCGGGAGCGTGGCGGAATTGGGCGAACCATTCATTTCATCACCTATGGAAGAAGGCTAATGCCTGACTTGTCAGCTAATCGGTTAAAAAAACGGGCGTCAGGAGATCGCCCGTTCAACCTGCTATCCGTGCTGCGTTCTTTGGTGTCGCGCTTGCCGCTACAGCGCGTGCCGATGGCATGTTCTGCGCGATGATCCTGGCGATTTCGGCGTCGGCGTCGGCGCCGTACTGGGCGAACACGTCCGTGCGATACGTGGTGTTGGTTGCCGCGCCCAGTTGGGTGCCTGACTCGTCGCGCGTTTCGACATCGACTTGCATCGACAAGCCGATCCGCAGCGGATGAGCGTTCAGTTCGTTCTGGTCAAGCTGGATTCGCGCCGGGAGGCGCTGTACCACCTTGATCCAGTTGCCGGTCGCATTCTGCGCGGGCAACACAGCGAATGCGGCCCCCGTGCCCGCCGAAAAACCCACTACGTGGCCGCGATACTTGACGCTCGACCCATACACGTCGGCAGTCAGCGTGACCGGTTGGCCGATGCGCATGTGCTTCAATTGGCCTTCCTTGAAGTTCGCATCGACCCACACGCCGTCGAGCGGCACGATCGCCATCAACGGCGTGCCCGGTGCCACGCGTTGACCGACCTGCACCGAGCGGCGCGCCACATAGCCCGTAACCGGCGCGGGCAAGGTGTTGCGTGCGTAACTTAGGTACGCGTCGCGCACTTTCGAGGCGGCTGCCTGCACGTTCGGATGCTGTTCGACCGACGTGCGATCGGTTAGCGCGTGATTGGCCGCGGCCTGCTGGCGAGCGGCGTCGAGCGCGGCTTGCGCGGAGCTGACGGCGTCGCGCGCATGAGCGATGTCCTCGCCGGATACCGCGCCCGTTTCGGCAACGGCCTGGCGGCGCTTGAGGTCGTCTTCGGCGCGCGCGAGATCGGACTGACGTTGCGCGACGGTCGCGGCGTAGAAGTCGTTGTTCACGTAGAGGCCACTGACCTGTCTCACGGTCTGGCCGAGCGTCGCTTCGGCGTTCGACAGCGCGACTTTCGCGTCGGCGTTATCGAGCGTCACGACCGGTGCGCCCTGCTTGACGATCTGCGTGTCGTCGGCGTTCACCGCCACCACGGTGCCGCTCACTTGCGGCGTCAACTGGACGAGATTGCCGTTGACGTAGGCATCGTCGGTCGACTGATGATATTGACCGTTCGTGATGTAGTAGGCGCCGTAGCCCGCGCCGGCCAACACTACTGTGGCGGCCAGCAAGGCGAGCAGCAGCTTGCGCTTCGCAGGCGCCGTCACCTGCTTGGCTTGGTCCGCGTCCGCCGTCTCGCGGTTGGTGGTGATCGTATCGCTCATTTTGTGGGTCCTGACAGAAAGTGAAAGCGTCGCGATGGCGTCTTAGCGGGTGGCGACGACGGGGTTGGTTTGTACTGCCGAACTGGCCGAGGTTGCCGACGCGGCCACGCTGCCCTGTGCGCGCGAATCAGCGCTGTCGGTATAGCCACCGCCCAGTGCGGCAGCCAGAGCAATTTGCTGATCGCGCCGGTTCATCTTCAGATTCGCGACCTGCTGGTCGGCGGCGAGCGCCGTGGTGTCGGCATTCAGTACCGTTAGCTGATTCGCAAGACCGGCCTTGTACTGCGTGAGCGCCAACTGATCGGCACCGCGGGCGGCTTCCTGGGCGGCTTGCGCGTCGCCGAGTTGCTCGTCGGTCGAACGGATTTGCGCGAGTTGCGTCGCGACTTCGGACAGCGCGGTGACGAGCGTCTGGTTGTACGTCGCGACGGCGTAGTCGAAATCGGCATACCGGCCCTTTAGTTGCGCGCGCAACTGACCACCGTCGAAGATCGGCAGATGGATCGCGGGACCGACCGACGCCGTGCGGCTCGCTGCGGTCAGGAAGCGGCCGAAGCCAAACGCGTCGAGACCGATAGCCGCACTTAGGTTGATGTCGGGATAGAACTCGGCCTTGGCTTCCTTCACGTCATGCGTGAGCGCGTCGACGCGCCATCTGGCAGCAACCAGATCCGGGCGGCGGCTCACCAGGTCGGCAGGCAGGTTGTCCGGCAGACGTACTTCGTCACCGATTCCGAGCGTTGGGCGCGCAATCGCGAGGCCACGGTCCGGGCCGGCGCCGAGCAAGGCGGCCAGTTGATAACGGGTGGTGAGGATGCTGCCGTCGAGCGACGCCAACGTCGCACGACTCGTGGCGAGGTTCGCTTGCGCCGTCTTGCGCTCGACCTGGGTATCGAGGCCCGTTGCGATGCGGCCGGCGGTGATGCGGTCGATCTGCTCGCGCTGCGTGATTTCCTGCTGCGCGATGTCGCGTAACGCGTACAGACGGGCGAGCTGGTTATAGGCCCGTGCCGTTGCGGACGTCAGCGACAGCCTGACGACTTCGGCATCCGCCTCGCTCGCCTGCAGTTGAGACAACGAGGCCTTGAGTGCTTCGCGATTCTTGCCCCACAAGTCCAGATCGTAGGAAGCGGATAACAGGCCTTTGTTCTCCGATTGCCATGAACCGCCAAACGGCGGCGGCACCAGCGCCGTGCCCGAATACTGCTGGCGCGTGAACGAATACGTGGCGCCGACTTGCGGCATCGTGCTGGCCTTCGCCGTGTCGCTATACGCAGCGGCTGCGGCAACGCGTGCCCGGGCCTGTTCGATCGACGGATTGCCCTTCAGCGCTTCCACAAGCAAGGCCTTCAGTTGCGCGTCGCCGAATTGATCGGCCCAATCGGCGGCGGGCCAATGGCCGTGATCCGCGGGGAGGCTTTGTTGCGTCGCGTAGGTCTGCGGCTGTGCCATCTGTTTGTCGCTCGAGATGCCAGCGTAGTTCGCGCAAGCCGACAGCACGGCCGCGAAGATTGCCGTCACGCCCACCTTCGCGATGCGTGACCTGGCTGCCTGCCTATTTAGCTGCAATATCATTTGCTGACCTGTCAGATATTAGGGTAAAAAAATGGCTGCAATCGTTCGCAGCGTTGTTTGCCTCGTTGCTTGCTAGTCTTCGAGAAACTTGTTCAGCAGGCGGCGCAATTCCTCGAATTCGGCTTTGGTGAATTTCCTCAAACGCCCGTTCAGCACCGCCGGAGCAATCTGCGGAAGATGCTCGGCGACGTCCTCCCCTGCCTTCGTCAACTTCAGATTGACGACGCGCCGGTCCTCGATACTGCGCGAGCGCTCCAGCAGACCTTTGGTCTCGAGCTTGTCGAGCATGCGTGTCATCAAACCCGTGTCGATACCGAGATGTTTGGACAACTCGAACGGCGTGGTCGCAATGTCCTGACGCAACGACAGCAGGATGCCCATTTGCTGGCTGGTGATATCCAGATCTTTAAGCGCGGCGTCCATTTCCGTAATCAACACGTTGCGCGCCTTGTTGATGGCGAACCCCACACTGTTTGTCAGACCGAAACTCTCCGGCGTGTAGTGATCCATGCGCAGCTCCTTGTTGGTTGGAATCAATATATCTGCATAGTCAGATACTGTCAAATTTAAATTTGTAGAAGTCAGATTCATGAATGCAAGACGGGACGACAAGTATGTGCAGACGAATCCATTGCGCGTGGGCCGATGTTCGCGGGGCGGACCGCGGAGGACGGCCTCCCGCGCCGGCTGGACGATATAGCCCGCCGTCAGGCCGCCGCGCCAACCTTTTCCGCCAGCTTCGCGTCGTAGCTGGAATGGACGTGCACCCGCTTCTTCTCCGGATAGGCGTACGCGTATGCCTTGCGCAGCGCCAGCGACGCCTCGTGAAAACCGGACAGAATCAGCTTCTGCTTGTTTGGATAGTTGGCGATGTCGCCGACCGCGAAAATGCCGGGCCGCGAGCTTTCGTAGTTGGACGTATCCACGTCGACGCGGCCGCCGTGGATCGACAGATTCCACTGCGCGATTGGCCCGAGATCGGCAACCAGCCCGTACAGCACGACGAGTTGCTCGGTGTCGAGTTGCGTTTCGCCTTCGATATGCCGCAGCGCGATCGACTTCAGCGTATCGCCTTCGACGTTGAGCCCCGAAATCGCGCCGACGATGAAGTCCATCTCGCCGGCCTCGACCGCGCGCCGCATCGACTCGACGCTCGAATCCGCCGCACTGAAGCCGTTGCGACGATGCACCAGCGTTACGCGCCGCGCGACCTTGCGCAGCGCCAACGCCCAGTCGAGCGCGGAATCGCCGCCGCCGGCCACCACCACTGTCTTGCCGGCGAAATCGGCGAGACGTTGCACGCTGTAGTGCACGTGACGCGACTCCAGCGGCACGGCTTCCGCGAGCGTCAGTTTTTGCGGCACGAACGCGCCATTGCCGGCGGCAAGCAGAATCGCCGCCACGTCGAATACGAGGCCGCGGTCGGTGCGCACGGTCCAGCGTCCATCGTCGCGCTGCTCGACCGACTCGACCCGTTGCTCGAGATGGATGGGCACATCGAACGGCTTGCATTGCGCCATCAAACGCTCGACCAGTTCGCGCGCGGTACACGAGGGAATCGCGGGAATGTCGTAGATCGGCTTGTCCGGATAGAGCTCGATGCACTGCCCGCCCACCTTGCCGAGCCCATCGACGATCTGGCACGACAGACCGATTACACCGGCTTCGAAAGCGGCAAAAAGGCCGACAGGCCCGGCGCCGACAATCAGGACATCGGAGCGAATCGGTTGCAAAAGCGGGTCTGTTGCGGGCGTCATTCGGAGTCTCATCGGGCAGATCGATGATCCACCATACAGAATCGCCCGAAGCCCGGCAACGATGCCATTACAGGCGATAAGGACGCTTGGGTTCAGCAGGACTCAGACCGTCGGCGGCGCACGGAGACCTCGTTGAATAGATTCAATTTATGGAACTATAAGAAAACAACATTATTTTTATAGCCGACGGCTTCGTATAGTCGAGCCCAGTTCGAATGCGCCCTCCGCTCGGCGCCCTCCTTTCCCGCTACTGGACCACGATGAAACTACTCAAGTTCGCCCCTCTCGCGATTGCCGGCGCGCTCTCCAGCGCCGCCCATGCGCAAAGCAGCGTGACGCTGTATGGCCTGATTTCGGCGGGCGTCGGCTATGCGACGAATCAGGGCGGCAAGAACGCGTGGCAAGCACTTTCGGGGACCAACCAGAACCCGCGCTGGGGTTTGAAGGGCATCGAAGATCTGGGCGGCGGCACGACCGCGATCTTCCAACTGGAAAACGGCTTTAACGTGATGACCGGCACCGCGTCGCAAAACGGCCGCGAATTCGGCCGGCAGGCGTTCGTCGGGCTCGCCAGCAAGACGTACGGTACGTTGACCTTCGGCCGTCAGTACGACACAGTGCACGACTACGTCGGCCCGGTGATCATTGCGAGCAACGGCGTGAACATCGGCGACAACGACAATGGCTATAACGACATCCGCGTGCAGAATGCGGTGAAGTACGTGACGCCTGACTATCGCGGCCTGAAGGCCACGGCCGAGTACGGTTTCAGCAACGCCACCGGTTTCGCCAACAACAATGCATACAGCTTCGGTGCCGGTTACGAGAACGGCCCGCTGAAGTGGAGCGTGGTCTACGCGCAGTACAACCACCCGTTTAGCGCGACCAATCCGGACGGCGCGATTTCGAACGACTATGCGTCGTCGCTGCTGATCTTCGCGAAGAGCGCACTGCATCCGGCCGCGTACGCGAGCAAGCAGCGCATCTTCGGCACGGGTGGCTTCTATACAGCCGGCCCTGCGCAATTTGCAGCGCTCTTCACCGATGTCCGCTACGATTATCTCGACGGTTCGCATCTGCATTTGCAGAACTACAACCTGAACCTGAACTACCACGTGACGCCCGCGCTCGTTCTCGGCGCAGCGTATGCCTTCACTGACGGCAAATACGATGTGATCAACACGAGCCCCAAATGGCATCAGGTCAATCTGCAAGCCGACTATTTCCTGTCGAAACGCACCGACGTCGCGCTGACGGTGATCGCCCAGCAAGCTGCTGGCGACGCGCAACACGCGCAGATTTTCGCGTATGCGCAATCCACCGGCATCCGTCAGATGATCACAACGGTCGGCATGCGCCACGTATTCTGACGATGATGAACGCCTTCGATCCAACGCAGGACCGGCGCGCGTTTTTGCGCACGGCCATGGGACTGGCTGCGGGTGCATCGGCGTGGCCGATGCTGGCCACCGCTTCAGGTGGTGCGGGAGCGGCTGACGCGGCCAGTGGCACGTCCTCTTCGAGCGCGCCCGCCTTGCAAAGCGGCGCGCGCCGCAGCGTGATCATCGATTGCGATCCCGGTCAGGACGACGCGATTGCGATCCTGTTCGCCCTCGGCGCGAGCGACCGGCTCGACGTGCGCGCGATCACAACGGTCGCGGGCAACGTGCCGCTCAACCTCACCGAACGCAACGCGCGCATCGTGCGTGACTGGGCCGAGCAGTCGCAATCGCTGCCGGTCTATGCCGGCTGCCCGAGCCCGCTCACGCGCGAACTGATCACGGCCGCCAACGTGCACGGCAAGACCGGTCTCGAAGGTGTGCCGCTGCATGAACCGCTCGCGCCTCTCGCGTCGCAGCATGCGGTCGCCTTCCTCATCGACACCTTGCGCGCGGCGCCGCCGCATAGCGTGACGCTGTGCGCGCTCGGGCCGTTGACCAACCTCGCTACCGCGTTCGCCGAAGCACCGGAGATCCGCAACGGCATCCGCGAAATCGTGCTGATGGGCGGCGCCTTCTTCGAGCGCGGCAACATCACGCCCGCGGCCGAGTTCAACATCTATGTCGACCCGCAGGCCGCGCAAGTCGTGTTTGCGAGCGGTGTGCCGATCGTCGTGCTGCCGCGCGACGTCGCCGTGAAAGCGCCGATCACGCCGGCCCGGATCGCGCCGATTCGCGCGCTCGGCAATCGCTGCGGCACCATGGCCGCCGACATCATGGCCGCGGAAGTCGCGTATCAGAAGGGACGCCGGGGCATTGAAGAAGCGCCCATGTACGACCCCTGCGCGACCGGCTACCTGATCGAGCCGTCCCTGTTCAAGGGACGCGAGGTCAACGTGATGATCGAGACAGTCGGCGAATGGACGCTCGGTGAAACCGTAGTGGACTGGAGCGGACACAGCGGCCGCAAGCCGAACGCGACCTGGATCACCGAAGTCGACGCGGACGGTTTTTATGCCGCCTTGCGCGCACGGCTCGCCACACTGCCGTGAAGCGGCGAACGCGTGAACTCGTGAAAGGCTCGGTAACGGTCATGCATACCGCACGCGTTGTGTCAGATATGCGCGGCGAGCCATTCGCGGCAAGCACGCACGTGCGGGCCGCGGTCGTCGCCGGCGAGCGAAATCAGTGCGATCGAACGGGTGACGCGCGGCTTGTCGAGGCGCAACGCGATCAGTTCCGTGTCGTGCAGATGCATGGTGTAGAGACTGGGCAGCACTGCAATCGCCAGACGGTTGCGCACGAGTTCGTACAACGGCTCCGTGTACTCGACGCGGTAGGCGACCGTCAGTTGCAGACCTTCGGCCCCGCCGGTGCGCTGCAATGCATCGCTGACGCTGCCGCGCACGAACACCGCGAGGTCGCGGCCCACCAGCTTTGCCCACGCGAGGCTCTTTTTCTGCGCGAGCGGATCGTCGCGCCGCACCACCACCACGATCTGATCCTCGAACAGGTCCTGGTAGCGCAACGCGGCTTCGCCGTCGTTGTCCGCCGCGGCCGCATCGGGTTCGTGCACACCCACGCCGAAATCGACTGCCCCCTGGCGCACGGCATCAATCAAGGCGGTGTTCGGCATGTCGTTCAACGTGAAGCGCAGCGACGCTTGTTGTGCGCGCAACAAGGCGAGCGCGGGCAACAGGCGCGCCGCAGCCGACGGAATCAGTCCGATGCGCACCGTCTGCACGCGTTCGGCGAAGGTGCTCGCCATATCGTCGAAGGTGCCGCGCGCCTGATTGAGCAGACGCTCGGCGAGCGGCAACACGCTCGCGCCCGCATGCGTGAGCGTCAGCCGATGCGCGGAGCGCGCGAACAACGGGCCGCCGAGCAGGAACTCGATCTGCCGGATCGCCGCGGTCAGCGCAGGCTGCGTCAAGGCGAGCGACTGCGCGGCCTGCGTGAAGCTGCGTGCATGCGCAAGCGTCACGAAGTACTGGATTTGCCGCAGCGTGAGCGCGGGCAAGAGGGACGAACGGTCGGTCATGGAGAGCAATGCATCGACGCAATGCGCAGCAGTATAAATGGCGTGGTTACAGGATGAATCAATTGATCAATAACGAATCTTCAATGCCTACAGCAAACAACCTGGCACCCGCAGCGCGCGGCGGCTGGCTCGAACGGCGTTTCGCACTCGTCGAACGCAAGACCAGCGTGCGTATCGAAACGATCGCCGGCATCACGTCGTTTCTGGCGGCCGCCTATCTGCTGGTGGTGATTCCGTCGCTGCTGTCGGCGGGCGGCATGGATCGCGGCGCGGCGACGACCGCAACGATTCTGGTGTTCGTGCTGAGCACGGTGCTGATGGCGCTGTATGCGAATCTGCCGTTTCTGGTGGGGCCCGGCATCGGCGGCTCGGTGATTCTCGGCATTACGCTCGCAGGCGAGCATGTCGCGTGGCAGACGGGCCTCGGCATCGCGTTCGTGTCCGGCGTGCTGTTTCTGATCCTGACGCTGGTGGGCGCGCGCAGTCTCGTGGTGCGGCTGATTCCGGCGCAAATCAAGCTTGGGCTTGGCGCCTCGATCGGCTTGTTCATCGCGGTGCTCGGCTTCCGTAATGCGGGGATGGTGGTCGCCAACGCGAAAACCAATGCGCTCGCGCTCGGCGATTTCTCGCGACCCGGCACCCTGGTCGCCTTGATCGGCCTTGGCGCGGCTGTCGTGCTGCAGGGCCGCCGCGTGCCCGGCGCGATCTTGTGGGCGATCCTGATTGCGGCCGCTGCCGGTGTGCCGCTCGGTGTCACACATATGCCCGCGTCGTTTCTGTCGCGGCCGCATAGCATCGCGCCGATTGCGTTCAAGCTCGACATTGCGAGCGCATTGAGCGTGGCCGCCATTCCGTATCTGTTCGTGTTCTTCGCGGCGGAGTTTTTCTCGACGCTCGGCACCACGCTCGCAGTCGGCGCCAAAGCGGATCTGCTCGACGAAAACGCGAATCTGCCGAATATCAACCGCCCGTTTCTCGTCGATTCGATCGCGGCGACGCTCGGTCCGGTGTTCGGCATTCCGGCGCTCACGGCGCTTGTGGAATCCGCGGCAGGTGTTGAAGCGGGTGGACGTACGGGCCTTTCTTCGCTCGCGGCCGCCGCGATGTTCGCGCTAATGCTGTTGTTCGTGCCGGTCGCGCTGGCCATTCCGAAAGAAGCCACCGCGCCCGCGTTGATCCTGATCGGACTATCGATGTTCAGCACGATCCGCCATACGCATTTCGACGACTTCAGCGACTCGCTGCCCGTTCTTTCGATGGTGCTGCTCACGCTGATGTCGAACAGTTTCGGCACCGGCATTGCGGGCGGTCTGCTCTGCTATGTGCTCGTCAAGCTGCTCGCCGGACGTTTCCGTGAAGTACCGTGGGGCCTCTATGTGCTGGCCGTGCCGCTCGGCTATTACTTCTATACCGTGGTCAAGCCGCATTGAGATTTGCACCTTGGCAACTCTGTTACCCGACTTTGCTGCACATTGTTATCCTGCATTCGCACTAAACTGAATTAGCGTCGAGTTTTACGCACTACCGAAAACCATACCGACATGAAAGAGACATTGGGCAACGTGCCCGCATCGCGCCTTGGCATTACGCTCACCGATGCCCATCGCGCCTTCTTCACCGCCCTGCCGAAGGTCGAATTGCATTGCCACCTGCTGGGCGCGGTGCGTCATGAGACCTTTATCGCGCTCGCTAAAAAGAGCCGCGCGCCGATCGACCGCGAAGAGATCGACGCGTTCTATACTCGCGGCGAAAAGCCCGTCGGCGTGCTGCGTGTGCTGCGCGCGCTCGACGAGCATCTGCTCACGCATGCGGACGACCTGCATCGCATCGCCTACGAATATCTCGCCGATGCCGCCGCACACCAGGTGCGTCATAGCGAATTCTTCTGGAATCCTACCGGCACGGTGCGCGTCTCGAAGATTCCCTATGCGGATGCGCAAGCGGCCATCGTCACCGCGATTCGCGACGCCGCGCGCGATTTCGGCATCAGCGCGCGACTGATCCCGAGCATCGACCGCGAAGCCGATCCCGACGAAGCGGTCGCGCTGGTCGACTGGATGTGCGCGCATCGCGCGGACGAAGTAGCGGGCCTCGGCATCGACTACCGCGAGAACGACCGGCCGCCTGAGTTGTTCTGGAAGGCGTACCGCAATGCGCGCAACGGCGGCTTCAAAACCACCGCGCATGCGGGCGAATTCGGCATGCCGTGGCGCAATGTCGAGACGGCCGTCGACCTGCTGCACTGCGACCGGATCGATCATGGCTATACGATCGTCGACAACCCGCAGTTGGCGGCCCAATACGCGGAACGCGGCATCGTGTTCACCGTGGTGCCGACCAACTCCTACTATTTGCGCACACTCGCCCCGGAAGTCTGGGCCGAACAGCATCCGATGCGGCACATGCCGGGTCTGGGCCTGAAAATTCACCCGAACACCGACGACCCGACACTGCACAAAGTGACGCCAAGCGAAGCATGGCAATTGATGTATAGCCACTTCGGCTTCAGCATCGCCGAGTTGCGGCAGTTCATGTTGAACGGCATCGACGGCGCATGGGTCGACGATGCAACGCGCCACGCATGGCGCGCGGCGTGGGGTGTGGAGTTTGACGCGTTAGCGGCGGCCTTGCCCGCTTAAGTGCGGACAGTGCCTCGGCTCAGGCTAGCCACTCCCACGCGGTTTCATTCACCAATCCACGAACCGCGCAAATCGCTGTCGTGCAGCAATTGCAGCAACGTGCCCGCCGGACGGCTCAGCCGTTTGGCGGCCAGCGCGATGAATTCCACCGAGGGCAGTGTCGGCAGACTGGCCGCGTTGAGCGGCGGCGTCAGGCCTCGCGCGGCCAGATACTGCGGACGAACTGTGATACCGAGCCCGCCGCGCGCGGCCGCAATGCAGCCCGAGTGACTGCTGCTCGTACACACCACCTGCCAACTGAAACCGGCTTCAGCGAGCGCATCGAGCACCACCGCCCGGGTCACGCTCGGCTCGGCGACCAGAATCAGCGGCAACGGCTGGCTAAGATCGACCAGCGTGCCGGTGCGCGCCAGCCACTCCAGCCGCCCCGTGAACAGCGGCACGCCGCGCCGGTCACCCAGACGGCGCTTGCCGACCAGCAGATCGATCGAACCGGCGTCCAGCAATTCATATAGCTTGCCGGTCATGCCGATCGTGATTTCCAGTTCGACATCGGGATGCGCGTCGCGAAACGCCGCCAGCACCGTAGGCAGCGGCCCGAGCGCGACGTCGTCCGATGAACCGAGTCGCACGCGCCCTTTCAGCCGCGGCGCGCGAAACTGCGATTCGGCCCGCGCGAGCGCTTGCAGGATCACGCTGGCGTGCGCGAGCATGGCCTCGCCGTCCGGCGTCATCGCGAGCGAATGGGTGTCGCGAACGAACAGGCGCCGCCCGACGCTCTGTTCGAGCCGGCGGATGTGTTCGCTAACGCTCGACTGCGTGAGGTCGAGTTGCCGCCCCGCCTCAGTGAAGCTATGGCAGGCCGCGACGGTCGCGAAGGTCTTGAGCCAGATGGGATTGAGCATGCGTCATTGTGATCCTGGTCATCGGCAAAGTCGATAACAGTCAACAACTCTAGTGGGGTTCCCGATCGACGACGATGTCAATATGATGACGGAATCCCCCCAACGATCGCTCCGAGCTCGGCCCGCCGGTCCGTCCGCCCCGCCGCCCCCGCAGCTCAATTGAACATGAACAAGGATTCCGCCCAGACCGCGCTGCTCTGGATCGTCGCCGCCGGCTTTTTCATGCAGTCGCTCGACACGACGATCGTCAACACCGCGTTGCCGTCGATTGCGAACAGCCTGCACGTCGCACCCCTCGCGATGCAGCCGATCGTGGTTGCCTACACGCTGACCATGGCGATGCTCACCCCTGCGTCGGGCTGGCTCGCCGACCGCTTCGGCACGCGGCGCGTCTATTTCGTGGCGATTCTGATATTCGTGCTCGGATCGATCTGCTGCGCGAGCGCGCATACGCTCGGTCAACTGGTGATGGCGCGGGTCCTGCAAGGCCTGGGTGGCTCGATGCTGCTGCCGATCGGCCGGCTCGCCGTCCTGCGGAGCGTCTCGAGCGAGCAATACGTGTCGGCGCTCGCGTTCATTTCGATTGCCGGCCAGTTGGGGCCGATCGCCGGCCCGACACTCGGCGGCTGGTTCGTTGAGGCCATCACGTGGCACTGGATCTTTCTGATCAATGTGCCGATCGGTGCGTTGGGGCTCTACGCGGTGCAGCGGTTTTTGCCGGCGCATGGCGAAACCCAGGCGCCGCCGTTCGACTTCGTTGGTTGTGGGCTGCTGTCGCTGTGCATGATCGCGTTTTCGCTGGCCGTCGAGGTGCCGGTCGAGACGCATCGCGCGGCATGGTCGGCAGGTCTCTTCGCGCTCGCGGTAGTCAGCGCGCTCGCCTACATTCCACACGCAAAGCGCCGCAATAATCCGCTCTTCAAACTCTCGCTCTTTAGCGAACCGAATTTCAGCGTGGGTCTGATCGGCAACCTGGTGTGCCGCATCGGCTCGAGCGCCGTACCGTTTCTCGTGCCGTTGCTGCTGCAATTGCAACTCGGCTACACACCGCTGCATTCCGGCCTGATGATGCTGCCTGCCGCACTTGCCGGCACCCTCACCAAACGCTGGATTGCGCCGCTCGTGCGCCGCTACGGCTATGACACGTTCCTGCTCGTCAACACGATAATCGTGGGGTCGGCGATCGTTGCATTCGCATTGATTACGCGTGGTACGCCGCTCATCGTCGAGATCGTGATTCTGGCGGTGTTCGGCGGCGCCAACTCCATGCAATTCGCGGCGATGAACAGCGTCACGCTCAAAGGCCTCTCGCATGAAGATGCCGGCAGCGGCAACAGCCTCTTTTCGATGGTGCAGATGCTGGCGATCGGCTTGGGTGTCTCAATCGGCGGCGGGCTGGTGAATCTGTTCTCCGCGCAATGGGGATCGGCGGCGCTCGGGTTCCGCCTGAGCTTCGTGTGCGTGGGCGTCATCACGCTGGTGTCCGCATGGGTGTTTCGCCATCTCGACGAAGCGCCCGTCACACGCAACGTGCGTGGCCAGGCGACCCAGGGCGCGGGGCGTTGAATCTCAGTCCGGCAAACGAATACCGGAAAATCCCTCGCACGCTTCGAGCAAGCGCTCTTGCACCGCGACGTCGTGGACCGCCGGATGCGTCTCGCGCGGCTTCTTATGATAGAAGTACGCGCCGCTGACGGTGGCCGACGGTTCATCGCTGGCAGCGAGCCACACCTGCGTTTTCGGCGCCGCTTGCAGATCGTCCGGCGCGCCTGCTCCGCCCATTTTCGTCGCCACCCAACCAGGCTCCAGCGCGTTCGACAATACCGCCGGCCAGCGGCGCGCTATCGCAAACGCCAGCAGCGCATCATGCAGTTTCGAGTCGGAATAGGCCGCCGTGCCCCACCATGGCCGCCGGTCCCATGCCAGATCGTCAAGGCTCGCGTCGCCGCTTCGATGCAGGCCTGAGCTGAGATACACGAGCCGCTTCGGCTTCCTGATCAGCGCGGTCAAGATGTAGGGGGCCAGCGTGTTGACCGCGAACACGTGCGGCAGGCCGTCCACGGTGGCAATCCGGCGCGGCTCCTGGTAACCGACCGCCGCGTTATGGATCACGGCGTCGAAGCGGCCGAGTGTGTTGACCTGCTCCGCCAGCGCGACTGTCGCTGCAATGCTTGACAGATCGCCTGCTAAAGCAGTTTCCGCTTCCGGCACGGCCTTCAACGCTTCCTCGGCACGCGCGGCATTGCGTGCATGCACAACCACTTGATGGCCGGCGTCGACGAGCAGACGCGCGGCCATCTGGCCAAGACCGTCGGCGGAACCGGTGATAAAAACTCGCGACATGATGGTGCACTCCGTTGATCAGTCATCTATGCCTGACGCATGGTGAGAACCGCGTTCCATCGTGCAGCAGGCGAACCCGTGCAGATTAGCGCCAAACGAGTGCCTGACGCGATAGCGCGGCTGTCATTCCACTCATGACGCCGTGTCATTGATTGACCCGGACAGGTGGCGTTTCCCGGCGTCGTCGCGTGAATTCAAACAGTATTTCGCGATAGCATGTCATGCATTAATACGTAACAAGGGAATATCACATGCCATTTGACGAGCGCATGCTGAACGGCATGGGCGTGCTGACGGCGATTGTCGACTGCGGCAGTTTTGCGGCGGCAGGCGAAGCACTCGACATGTCGCAATCCGGCGTCAGCCGTTCGGTTGCACGGCTCGAAGCACGCCTCGGCATCCGGCTATTCGACCGCACCACCCGCTCGGTTACGCTGACTGACGAAGGCCGGCGTTTCTACGAACAGATCGTGCCGCTGCTCGGCGGACTCGAAGAAGCCGCGGCTTCGGCAGCGCAGGGCGCCACGGCGGTGCGCGGACGTCTGCGCGTGAACATGGACCCGTTCTTTTCGCGCCTCGTGCTGGGGCCGAGGCTCGGCGGCTTCGTCGACAAGCATGCCGATCTGCATCTCGAGCTGATCACACGAGACCAGTTAGGCGATATGGTGGCCGACGGTTTCGATCTTGCGATCCGTTTCGGCGACCCGCCGGTTTCGTCGCTCATTGCGCGCAAGCTGCTCGACACACGGGTTCTGACCGTCGCCGCGCCCTCGTATCTGAAGAAACACGGTCATCCGGCAAGCCCGGCCGAACTCGAAAGCGGCAAGCACGCATGCATCAAGTTTCGTGATCCGCTAACGGGTTACCCGTTCAGTTGGGAGTTTCATCGCGGACGCAAGAAGACGACGATTACGCCGCAAGGCCGCCTGACCGTGAACGACGTCGGCACCTTGCATAGCGTATGCGCTGCCGGCCAGGGCGTCGCGCAGATTCTCGCGTTCGGCGCCGAGTCATTGCTCGCCAACGGCAAACTGGTCGAACTGTTTCCCGACTGGAGCGACGAGGTTTATCCGCTGTATGCGCTCTATCCTTCGCGTCATCATCCGCCGGCCAAGGTGCGGGCATTCTTCGACTTCATTGTTTCGCTGACTGGCGGCCCGACACGCGAACCGGCCGCTTGAATGGCGGCTGGGCGAGTGTGACGCCTCGCTGACAGCCATCGAACGGCATCCGTGCATTTATCAGCTGGAATTTGTCGGCGTAGAAAGCGCGACTTCGCATCTTGTACGCTAGCGTGCAGACACAATCTCGCGGTGCGCGCAGGCTGTGTGAAGGCACTCACGGCGCGTACGGAAAAACTATGTCGAACTACCCATTTGAGAGCGAGCTCGCCCATCTCGAACAGATTATTCCCTTTCTCGTGCCTGCTCCGCCGTTGGGCCTGCCCTATTGGCGACGCCGGATTCTCGCCTTGTCGCCGCCTGAAGGACGTCTACCGGTTGGCAGTGTCCAACGTATCGGCAGGTTAATGGACGTATTCGAGGAAATCGAACGCAAGGCTTCACCGGACGCGGCGTCCACAGCAAGGACAACGACACGCTAGCGCGCTGGACGGCGAGCCGGATCAGCAAGCAGTGCTCGCCCTCGCTTCGCCAGGGGGCGTTCGCTAGATCGCCTGCAATGCAGGCAACAGCCGATCGAATTCGCGCTTGACCACCGCGTAGCATTCACACACGTGGGCTTCCAAACCGGGCCGGTCCAGCACGGTGATATGGCCGTGGCTATAGCGGATCAAGCCGGCATTTTGCAGTTTCAGCGCCGCCGCAGTAACACCGGAGCGGCGCACGCCGAGCATATTGGCAATGAGCTCCTGAGTCATACGCAATTCGTTCGACGGCAAGCGGTCGATGCTGAGCAATAGCCAGCGGCACAATTGTTGATCGATCGAATGATGGCGGTTGCATACCGCGGTCTGCGCCATCTGGGTAATGAGTGCCTGCGTGTAGCGCAACAGAAGGCGCTGCATGGGCCCCCCGCGATTGAATTCGTCTTTCAGCATGCGGGCATTCAAGCGCCAGGCGCGGCCCGCGCTTTGCACGATCGCGCGGCTCGGCGTAGTCTCACCGCCCATGAACAGCGACACGCCGACAATGCCTTCATGTCCCACGATGGCGATCTCTGCCGAGGCGCCGTCTTCCATCACATAGAGCAACGAAATAATCGACGTGGTGGGGAAAAAGACGTGTTCGAGTTGACCGCCGGATTCGTAGATCACCTGACCTAACGGCAAATCGACTTCAACCAGATGCGACTCGATGCGCGCCCACTCCATTTCGGGCAACACCGCCAACAGGTGATTCGCTTTTGGGTCACCCTTGAGCATCGGTGGCTCCTTGCTGGGTTCCGGACGCGCCAGCGGCGCGGCTACGCATTGATCTGCGGAAACGGCGCAAGCACGCGTTCCGCTGCAGCGGTGATTATGAACCGCGCGCCGGACGCGCGGAATCGGGTAAAGCGCCCGCTTCGCTGCTGCCGTGAGCTTCAACGGGCACGGCACAAACAGAAAAACCGGCTTGACGCCGGTTATTTTCGTTCCGAATGCCTACAGAGCGACGGGTTTCTTTTTGAGCATCAAGGGTCGGCGCGTTTGCATCAGCGTGCGTTTCGCACCCAGCCACTTCGTCACGTGCTTGACCCATTGCTTGGGCGGGGCTTCATTGCCCTGCCCCTGCTGCGGCTCGTTTGCCGCCGGTGCGGCCGTTTTTTCGCTTTCGGCGAGGCGTGCTGCTTCGCGCCGCCGTTTGCTGTCGGCAATTTCTTCTAGGTTGACCTGGTCATCATCCATGCTGGAACTCCCGCGACAAAGCAAGGCGAGACGCCGGTAGGCGCCGCGCTGCTTCGGCTGTGGAACAAGGCGGCGCACGGCAGGTCCGGTTGGACCTACCGCGCCGCGCTCGCTGTATCAAGAAATCGTGTAGCGGTTTTGCGGACCGCCGACATACAGACCGCGAGCGAGCGTGAGGATTTGCTCGCGATGACGGTCGAAGGCTGCCAGCACTGCCGGCTCGTCGGAGCCTGCGCTCGGGCTCAGATTCGAAATGACCGAATTGTTGACAGTGAAGGCGATTTCGCGCGCATTGTCATAGCCCCAGAAATTGACACAATGACGGAAGGCGTCATAGCTGCGGCTTGGGTTCGGGAAGTTGAGGGACATTTCACGCTCCCGTGGTGTTTTCCTTCTCCACGGTGCGCTGAATATGGGGCGCGGTCAAGGTGTTGTTTGTAAGTGTGGGTGTTAGTCGGGCAAGCTGCCCGAATGCCACGACGAAGGGCGCGATCAGTCGCCGGCAGACCGTTCCGGAAAAAACCCGACGAAGGCGAACCGTCAGTGAGTTGATTTATTAACCGCTGACCCAACCGCTAGCCCAAGCGGCTTTGATGCGTTTTGGCATCAAAGCCGCACAAATTTTCCCCTTCGAACCCCTTTCACAGCGCGGACATTTCTTCCGATTTATTACGGATTATTTTTTTCCTGCAATGGACTATTTTGCTGCATGCAGCAATGTGTGCGCAAAGCGAACCGGCTGCCGCCCCTTAACAGATAAGAACGGAGACGCCTGTGTTCACCTTCTCCACTCCTACGTCCCGCACCTCTCCCAAGGTTTCCATTTGCCTGCCCACCTACAATCGGCCTGAGTTGATCGTCGAGTGCATCGATTCGTGCCTCGCGCAGACGTATGGCAATCTGGAGATTGTGATCGGCGACGATTCAAAGGACGCACGCACCCAGCAGTTGATCGCGCAACGCTACGCGAACGAGCCACGCGTGCGCTATGCGAAGAACCAGCCGGCACTCGGCCAGGCTCGCAACGTTGCGAGTCTGTTCGCGCGCGCACGCGGCGACAAGATCCTGCTGATTCACGACGACGACCTGCTCACCACCGACGGCGTCGAAAAGCTGGTGTCGCTGTGGAAGCTTCATCCGCGGCTCGAAGTAGCCTTCGCCGATCAGTACGAGGCCGATCACACCGGCGCCGTCGACTTCGAAGGCAGTGCACGCCTGAACACCGCGTTTCGACGCACTCGGGACGCTGAAGGCTTGCAAGCTTTGCCGGGCAGAACCGGCCTGATCCAGATGTTCCCGAACAACGGCTGGATGGCGAACGCGGAGCTTGTCAAACGGATCGGCTACAGCGACCAGCACGGCATGTGCTGCGATTTCGTGTTCGGCACCGAACTCTGTCTCGCGGCGCGCGAGGTGTTTTATCTGCACGAATACGTGTCGGTGTATCGGAAGACCGCGACGTCGATCTCGCATAGCACGCGCGGCACGACGGTTGCCGCGACCGTCAGTGCGTATGCGTTCGTCAAGGCGCTGAAACTGCCGCCGCAACTGGAACCGTCACGCAAGCTGGCGTTGCGCCGTCTCGCGCCGATCGTCGTCTCGGTTCATGCGAACAATCGCCAGGTCATGCCCGGGTTGAAGATCGCGTTCACGCATCTCTTCGCCTACAACTATGGTTTCAGCACGCGGCTCTATTACCACCTGCTCATGCTCTCGCGTGCGGCCGTGAGCGTACGGCAGCGCGCAACGGTGGCTGCGGTGGTCGCGGCAGCACCGGCTGTTGTCACCGAGCCAGCCGCCGCTGTGACGGAGCTCGTCACGGACCTCGTGACCGATCAATCCGAACTGGTCTGACGCTGCCGTAGCTGGAAGCGGCTGTCCGTTCCTTCGCCGCAGCGCGTTCTATCGGCCCAATCGCCGGACAAACATCGCTGCGGTTATAAGGCTTTACGGCTAGCCGCTTAGTCGCCAGACAACGCCTGGGTGGCGGCCGGTGCGCGTGGCCGCACGATGCGCTTGCGCCGCGTCAATGCATAAGTGGCGATGCGGTCAAGCGCCGTGCACAACACAAGATAGATGAAGCCGACGAACAAAAAGATCTGTGCGGGATAGACCATCAGCCGATTGCTGACCTGCGTCGCGACGAACGACAACTCGCCGACGCCGACGATATACGCAAGCGAGGTGTCCTTCACCAGCGACACCCATTGATTCACGAACGAAGGCGCCATGATGCGCATCGCCTGCGGCAGCGAAACATAGCGCAGTGTTTGCATCCGCGTGAGACCGAGCGAGAGCCCGGCTTGCCACTGGCCGTCGCCGACCGCACGAATGCCCGCGTGCACCGAGTGCGCGAGGTACGCACCGCCGATCAGCGAGAGCGCGCAGACGACCGTTGCGAGTCCGGGCACATCGACATGGAAGACCATCGGCAACAGGAAATACGTCCAGAAAATCAGCATCAGCACCGGAATCGCGCGGAAGAATCCGATCACGAGCAGCAATGGCACACGGGCGATGCGCCCCGCCAACGCCAATGCAATGCCACCTGCAAGGCCGAACACGGCCGACGCAAGCGCCGAACACAATGCCAGCACCAGCGTGAGCGCCGCGCCGCCGAGCGGTCCCTGCGGAAATGCGCCGATCAGCAGATACGGCAGGTTATGGGTGAACAGTGTCCACGTCATGCTCAGCGCCTCGCGAATGAACGGTCACGCGCATGCGCCACCGTATGCGAGACGGCTTCGATCAACGCGATAGCGACGATATACAACACGGTGGCCACACCGAACGCCTCGAACGTTTTTAAGCTCTCCGTTTCGACCTGACGCGACGCGTACGACAGTTCGGCCAGACCGATCGCCATGGTCAGCGATGAATTCTTCACGAGGTTCATGTATTGGCCGAAGAGCGGCGGCAGCGAAATGCGCACCGCTTGCGGCAAAACGACGTAGCGGAATGCCTGCAATGGCGTAAGGCCAAGAGCCGCGGCTGCGGCATGCTGACCACCCGGCACGCCACGCAAACCCGCCTGGAACTCCTCAGCGATGAAGGCCGCCGTGTAGCACGTAAGCCCGAGCCACCCGGCGACAAACTCGAACGACGGCCAGCGCAACACGTACGCGCCGAGGTGCACGTCATGCGGCGTGTTCAGCCATTGCATCAACGCGTCAGGCATCAGCGTGGCCGCGCCGAAGTACCAGAAGAACAGTTGCACCAGCAACGGCGTGTTGCGAAACACCAGCACATACGCGGCCGTTGCGCGGCGCAGCCAGGCATACCGCGCATGACGCGTGATCACCAGCGCGAAACCGGATACGGTGGCCGCGAGCGCCACCGTTAACGCGAGACCGACGGTGACACCGAAGCCTTGCCACAGCCACATCAGATACTTTGGAGCGAGCCACGCTTGCATCTTTGAACCTGCTTCTTTAAATCCGCTCTTGCGAAAACGCCGACGGGCACGTTGCCAACGTGCCCGTTCATTGCTGGGTGCCTGGGTGCTACAGCGACACGACGATCAGGTCTTGTCGCCGATCTTGAAGATGCGCGCGAGCGGCGTCTTCGTTTGCGGACCGAACCAGCGGTTGTAGATTGTCGCGGCCGAGCCGTCGGCTTCCAGTCCCTTCAGCGTGTCGTTCACGAAGCCGACAAGGCGCGTCTCGCCCTTCGGGATGCCGACACCCATGTAGTCGTTCGAAATCGTGAACGCCGGAATCTCGTAGTTCTGCTTGTCCGGCACGTTCGCGAGCAGGCCGACCAGCTTCGGACCATCCTGCGTGATCGCCTGCACGTTGCCCGCGCGCAAAGCCGCAAACGCGAACGGCGTGTCGTCGTATGCGACGATCGTGGCCTGCGGGAATTTCTCGCGCAGCGTGATCTCGTTGGTGGTGCCCTTGTCGGCACCCACTCGCAGGCTGTTGATCTGATCCGTCGACTTCAGCACGCCCTTCTTCGCCAGGAACTGCTGGCCCGACGAGAAATACGGAATGCTGAAATCGACCTGTTTGGCGCGCTCGTCGGTGATCGTGAAGTTGGCGAGCACCAGGTCCACTTTCTTCGAGGTCAGGAAAGGAATGCGGTTGGCCGGATTGGTCGGTTGCAGTTCGAGTTTCACGCCGAGCTTGTCGGCAAGCGCCTTCGCGTAGTCGACGTCGAGGCCGACAATATGGTTGCTGGTTGCGTCGACGTAACCGAACGGCGGATTGCTGTCGAAGGTCGCGACGCGCAGTACGCCGGCTTTCCTGATGTCGTCGAGACGGTCGGCATAGGCGAGCCCCGGTACCGTCAGCGAGAGTCCCGTCAGTGTCATTAACCAGGCAGCGAGTATTTTCGATTTCATTTTTATGGATCTCTTGGTTTGTGCACGATGCTTGTTCAATATGCGTGCGATGTTTCAGAAACGGATGCGTGTTGGCGATATCCGTCATCAATCCGTCGCAAGCGCGAGGTGCAACCGATGGCCACGCATGGGCGTCACATTAGCAGCGACGCCTCGCGCTCCGAACCAAGAAATGCTCCTGTAATAAGCGCGTTTTCTGCTAAGCATCCACTCATTAGCAAACGTGTATTTGTCGCTTGGGCTTGCACGCGCGACTGATTAGGATGGGCCTCGAAGCGTCATCAGCCCGGAGGTTAATCGCCATGTCCGACAGTGCCTGTTTCAAGCCGCGTGTGATCGAGCCGGTCGTCGTCAATCAGCCGGAAGGACTGGGGCTTGCCGTGGAGTTGTGGCTTGCGCATCCCGTCGATGGGATCGCAGGGCGCGCCGTGCAGATTCATCTGCGCAGCGATGCGAAGATGGCGCAAGCCGAGTCGCTGCGCGACCTGCTTCATGCGCTGGGAACGGAGATTGTGGTGGCTTGAGCGTGCGCTTCGCGCCGTGCTTTCCGATGCGATAAAAAAACGGCGGCCGGGTTGCCCCGGGCCGCCGTCCTCAAAGAGCGCTCATGCGCGCTCTTCGAGCGTATCGCTGAAGCTCAATCTCACGCTCAAGGCTCAAGGCGCAGATAGCCTTCTTTCGAAGGATCGCGCATGCGCAGCGACACGAGACCTGCGATCGCGCACAGCGCGGTCACATACCAGTAGAACGTGGACTCGCTGCCCACCGATTTCAGCCACAGCGCGACGTATTCCGCCGAACCGCCGAAGATCGCATTGGCCACCGCATACGACAGACCCACGCCGAGCGCGCGCACTTCCGGCGGGAACATTTCAGCCTTGATCAGGCCGCTGATCGACGTATAGAAGCTGACGATCGCCAGTGCCACGACGACAAGGCCGAAGGCCGCATACGGGCTCGTCACGTCTTTCAACGCGTGCAGCAGCGGCACCGTGCCGATGGTCGCAAAGAAGCCGAAGAACAGCATCGAACGACGGCGGCCGATGCGATCCGACAACGCGCCAAACGCCGGTTGCATGATCATGTAGACGAACAGCGCCGCGGTCATCACGTTGCTGGCCGTCTTGGCGTGCATACCGGCCGTGTTGACCAGGTACTTCTGCATGTACGTCGTGAACGTGTAAAAAATCAGCGAGCCGCCGGCCGTAAAGCCGAGCACCGTCGCGAATGCACCCTTGTGCAACCACAAGCCGCGCAGCGTGCCGGCTTCCTTGCGTTGGCGCGTTTCAGCCGTGGTCGTTTCTTCGAGCGATTTACGCAGATACAGCGCAACCAGCGCCGCCAACGCACCGATCACGAACGGCACGCGCCAGCCCCACGCTTTCAGTTCTTCGGTGGAGAGGGTTTGTTGCAGGACCACCAGCACCAGCAGCGCGCACAACTGGCCGCCGATGAGCGTGACGTACTGAAACGACGCGAAGAACCCGCGACGGCCCTTGAGCGCGACTTCACTCATATAGGTGGCGCTGGTGCCGTACTCACCGCCCACCGACAGGCCCTGGAACAGGCGCGCGACCAGCAGCAGCGCCGGCGCCAATGCGCCGATCTGCGCATACGTGGGCAACACGGCGATCACGAGCGAGCCGCCGCACATCATGAACACCGACACCATCATCGCGGTCTTACGCCCGTGCTTGTCGGCGAGCCGGCCGAAGAACCAGCCGCCGATCGGGCGCATCAGGAAGCCCGCGGCGAAGACGCCGGCGGTGTTGAGCAACTGCGTGGTGGTGTTGCCGCTCGGGAAGAAGGCCGGCGCGAAATACAGCGCGCAGAACGAGTACACGTAGAAGTCGAACCACTCGACTAGATTGCCCGATGAAGCGCCAACGATCGCGAAGATGCGGCGCCGGGTGTCGTGTGCGTCGTAAGTCCTGGCCACGGTTTGGTCGGATAGGTCGGTCATGCTGTTGTCTTCCTTGTCTTTTAACGGAGGTAGCGGTCGTGGCGCCGCCTTCACAACACGCGCATCGAGGTGCCGCGATGGCACCTATAGCGCGCGTGCGCGAATTTTACAGAATGGCAAGGGAAAGATGGGGGGTTGTTAGGGGCAACGGGGCACTGGGCGGCATGATGCTGCAGCGCGGCATCGGTTATGGCTTGTCGGCTTTCAGCGCGTACCAGCTTGGCCATTGCTGCCTGATCAGTGCCTTGACGTTACCCACACTCGCGATCAGGTCTTCGACAGCCTTAACCGACGGCGGCGGCGCAGGCGATTCATAGATTTTCTCGTTGCGTTGCCGCGCGGCGTATTCAATCTCCGAACGGTCGTCGAGATCGAGGTCCGGTTTGACGTGATCGAGCAAGGTTCCGATTACCTTAATACGGTGGCCATCCCCGCCGCCTGGCGCCAGGCCATGGATGTAAATAAATCCAACCGCCAACGCGTGCACCGCTTCATAGGCATTGGCATAGCGCACGATGGGCGAATGTCTGTCGTCCTTTGCCGCCTGGAAAAACGACGCGGCGTTGCGGCGAAACTGCACGGCGTTCGCCGCGGTGAACGGCGTCTTACGGACGTACGCGGCGTTGAGCATGCCGGTTAGCTTTTCAGTCAGTTGAAGTGGAAACATCGAGCATGATTTTCGGGCCTTGATCGATTGACTCTAGCACGGGATCCGAGCGGCGCTTTTGCTCCCACTCATGCTCCGGGTACACGCTCATGTGGATTTCCCTGCCAAGCGCCTCACCTGCCACGTCGAGTTCGCGTTGCACGCGGCCGAGACGCGCGTCGCCGATCACCATGACGTCGATGTCACTAGCGGACCCAGCCGTTCCAGCGGCCATCGAGCCGAAGATGAACGCGTACTTTATTTTGTCGCTGATCATGGCCAGCGCGCGCTCGATCGGCTCCTTCAGGCCAAAGCTCTTGACCGCGATTTGTCGCAGCTCCGGGTAAAGCGGATGCTGAGTGTTCGCCTGGTAAAGCGCACGTCCGCCGGACTGCTGAAGGACCACGTCACCTGCAAGCAATTTCGCGACGAAGTCCTGAGTGGAGCTTCGGCCGCCGCCGGTCAACTCGAACAATTCAGAAAGCGAATAAGCGCGTTCCGGGTTCAGAACAAACGCGCCCAGAATGCGCTGCTGTTTAGGTGTGAGAAGAAAGTCCGCGAGCATCAAATACCCTTTTTCGGTACTTTGTTACCGGAAATCGGTATTTGAAATTAAATACCGGAAACCGGTAAAATAGTACCGTTTTCCGGTAAAAGACGCAATGCGACGGCGGCATCGCGCATGTCGTCATCGAGCACCGAGAACAGACGCATCTCGCGGATCAGATGCGGCGGATGTCGCTCATCCCGAGAGGCTCGTTGCAAGCTCTTCGAACCCGGCTTCGTGAGCGTCACGCATTAACGCTTCGACTTCAGGCAAGGTGCGGCGCACAAGTGCTCGCGCCGATCGCGGAAGCTCGGCGCAGGCGTCTTCGATGTCGCCGGTGCGATGTTCACCGAGCATGGCCAGCAATACCGACGCCTGGCGCACATCCTTTTGCGACTTGACGAGCGTGTTCGTTCGCAGGCGCGACACGAGTAGTTTGTGAATGGCAAAGCGGGCTGCGTCAGGCACGCGCACGGGCACAGCGCCATGCCGTGACACGAGCGTTCCGGCCTGGGATCGGCCTAGCAGGTAGGCCAGATACGGCAAGCCCGTGGCATGCGCATTGAGCTCGGCCACAGGCACCGTGGGAAACGAATCGTCATGCGAGGGAACCAGCAAGTCGACATGAAAGCGCGACTTCCCTGCCTCTGTAAACGATGTGGACGCCTCGCCGCGTTTCATGGCAGGGACCGGCACGAAGTTAATTCCAGTCTCCTTGAGCATCGCGAGCAGTCCGCCTTCGGGAAGATTGACGAGCGCGAGCTGATGCCGGCGCGCGATATCGATATCCTCGGTCTCGTATGAGACG
The DNA here is from genome assembly GCF_030511745.1 of Paraburkholderia sp. SECH4. Lineage (NCBI taxonomy): Bacteria > Pseudomonadati > Pseudomonadota > Betaproteobacteria > Burkholderiales > Burkholderiaceae > Paraburkholderia > Paraburkholderia sp. SECH4. The sequence continues at coordinate 57,668 of NZ_JALOCP010000026.1, read as the reverse complement.
GCCTTGATGCCGAGCGAGTTGAGAATCACGGCGTAAGCGTGCGAGCCGACCAGCACAGCCCCGGCCTCGAAAAGGCCGTAATTGTAAAGAACGCCGACGGTAGCGTAGGTTTTGTTGTCTGCCAGTTGAAAACCCAGCTTGCCGAGATCGCGGATTCGCGAGATGAGATCCTTGCTCAGATCGATGCGTTGCCGCACCTCCTCCACCCGGCTATCCACCTCTGGATCGCCCTTTGGACCGCCAAGGCTCTCCTCCTGCTTCTTGCCTTCCGGCCCCATGTACTGACGGGCGTAGTAGATAGCCCCGCCCCGTTTATGTTCGATAACCGTTCCGGGCGCGCCCATCAGGACCTTGTCCTGAGTGGCCGCGGCCTGTTCGATGTTGGCGAACTGGGAGCAGTAGGCTTGCTCTTGCTGCTCGTAGAGAGGAAAAGGCGGCATGGGACCTTTCAGTAATTTTTTATATTTTACTGAAAAATGCCCGTCTGTGGTTTTTTCAGTACTTTTTCACGAATTACTGAAAAACGGAGGCCAGGCGACCAGCCAGACTCCGAATGACGAAAGCCCCTGTTCGTCATAGACAAACAGGGGCTTCGGACACATCAGAAAACCAGCCTCCACGCGACAAGGCCGAGCGAACTCAAACCCTTATCGCCGGCGGCACATACTTACACTCATACCGCTTCCTCACCGTGCCATTCTCATCGACGCTTTCCAGGTAGACGTCGAACTGCCACAAGCGCGCCATGTGCTTGAGCACTTCATCGCTGTCGCCGGACAGATGCCGGTTGTCGCTCATGAAATGCCGCAGCGTCAGACTCCGGTCGCCCCGCGTATTCACCGCCCACACCTGGATATTCGGCTCCCGATGATGCATGTCGTACTGCCGCGACAACGCCTGACGCACGTACTGATACCCGCTGTCGTCATGAATCGCGGACACTTCGAGCGCATCGCGCATGTCGTCGTCGAGCACCGAGAACAGACGCATCTCACGGATCAGATGCGGCGACAGATACTGCGCGACGAAACTCTCGTCCTTGAAGTTGCGCATCGCATAGTGCATTGCCTGCAGCCACGGGCTGCCCGCCAGTTCGGGGAACCACTTGCGGTCCTCCTCCGTCGGCGATTCGCAGATCCGGCGGATATCGCTCATCATCGAAAAGCCGAGCGCATACGGGTTAATGCCGCTGTAGTACGGTTTCGTGACCGGCGGCTGGTAGACCACGTTGCTGTGCGAATGGAGAAACTCCATCATGAAGCCGTCTTCCAGCTTGCCCTGGGCATACATCGTGTTGAGCAAGGTGTAATGCCAGAACGTCGCCCAGCCTTCGTTCATGACCTGGGTTTGCCGCTGCGGATAGAAATACTGGCCGACCTTGCGCACGATGCGGATCACTTCCCGCTCCCACGGCTCGAGCAGCGGTGCGTTCTTCTCCGCGAAATACAGCAGGTTTTCCTGCGGCTCCGGCGGATAACGCTCCTCGATTTCCTCCGGCAACGGCGTATGCCGGGTCGGCAAGGTGCGCCACAGTTCGTTGACCTGCGATTGCAGATAAGCCTCACGTTCGCGGCGCGCCGCAAACTCCTTTTCCAGCGACAGTTTCTGCGGACGTTTGTAGCGGTCCACGCCGTAATTCATCAACGCATGGCACGAGTCGAGCAGCTCCTCCACCCGGTCAAGCCCGAAGCGTTCTTCGCACTCCGCGATGTAATTCTTCGCGTAGACGAGGTAATCGATGATCGCGTGTGCATCCGTCCACAGCTTGAACAGATAGTTGCCCTTGAAAAACGAATTGTGGCCATAGGCCGCGTGCGCGATGACGAGCGCCTGCATCGTCATCGTGTTCTCTTCCATCAGGTAAGCGATGCAAGGGTTCGAATTGATGACGATCTCGTACGCCAGCCCCATCTGCCCGCGACGGTAGCTCTTTTCGGTGGAGAGAAAGTGTTTGCCGAACGACCAGTGACGGTAGTTCACCGGCATGCCGACGGACGCGTAAGCGTCCATCATCTGTTCGGCGCTGATGAGTTCGAGCTGGATCGGATACACGTCGAGTTCATATTGCTCTGCAACACGGGCAATATGCGAGTCGTACTCTTCGATCAATTCGAAGGTCCAGTCGGACGGGCACGGCAGAGGCCGTCTATCGGCTACGTTCATACGGACTTCCCTTTGCCCCTCAGTGGGCGTTCCGGTGTGTCCCCGTGCTGCAGCGGCGTCGACTGCTCCGGCTGCGGCGGCTCCCGTATCGTCCGCCTTCGCCTCGGCATGCCCCGACTGTTGCTGCTGCGGCACGCCTTTCCCGCGCGCCGGCTGATCGCCGCGCGCTTCGTTGTGCAGGGGCTTTGCCGTCATGAAGACGCCACCTGCTTTTCAAACAACTCCCGAAACACCGGATAAATGTCAGCCGCGGTCTCGACCTTCTTCATCGCCATGTGCGGCTGGCTCAGCGCCAACTGTGCATATTCGAGCCACAAGTTCTGCTCTTCCGGCGTAACCTGGATATACGCAAAATAGCGCACCTTCTCCAGGATGTCATCCGAAAGTATCTTGCGGCACTTGGGCGAATCGTCGGTCCAATTGTCGCCGTCAGAAGCCTGAGCGCCGTAAATATTCCATTCAGTCGGCGAATAGCGCTCGTCCATCACCTTCTGCATCAGCTCCAGCGCGCTCGACACCACCGTGCCGCCGCTTTCCGTCGAATGAAAGAACGTGTCTTCGTCGACCTCTTCGGCGCGGGTGTGGTGGCGAATGAACACCACTTCGATCTTTTCGTAGTTACGCTTGAGGAACAGATACAGCAGGATGAAAAAGCGCTTGGCGAGATCCTTGCGCTGCTCGTCCATGGAACCGGACACATCCATCAGACAGAACATCACCGCCTGGCTGGACGGCGTGGGCTGCTTCACCCGGTTCACGTAGCGCAGATCGAACGGATCGATAAACGGAATGCGCCAGATGCGCCCGCGCAAATGGTGGATTTCCTCTTCGAGCAGTTTGATCTCCTCGCGCCGGTCGTCCGGATCGGCCTTCATCACTTCGAGTTGCCGTTCCATCTCGTGCAACTGATTGACGAGCGGCGCACCAAGCGCAATCCGGCGGCCGAGCGCGCTGCGCAGCGAACGGACCACGTCGATATTGTTTGGCGTGCCTTCGGCCGCCCAGCCGGCGCGGATGCTTTTCCACGTGGGCACGGCCATCAGATGGGTTTTGACGAGACGCGGCAGTTCGAGGTCGTCGAAGAAATACTGCATGAATTCTTCGCGGCTCAGCTCGAACACGAAGTCGTCCTGACCCTCGCCCTCGTTGCTCGCCTGGTTGCCCCCGCCTCCGCCGCCGCCCCCTTGCGGGCGCTGGATCTTGTCGCCGCGGATGTAGTCGGAATTGCCCGGATGCACCATTTCCCGCTTGCCGCCGGGACCATGCCGGAACGACGGTTCCGCGATGTCCTTGCGCGGGATGGTGATGCTCTGGGTGTTCTGAATATCCTTGATGCTGCGATCGCGAACCGCTTCCGAGACGGCGCGACGAATGTAGTTTTTAACGCGACGTAAAAAACGCTCGCGGTTTGCAATGCTCTTGTTCTTACCAGCTAACCTGCGGTCGATGATTTGATGAAGCACGCCCGGTCTCCAGTATCGACCGGAGTTGGCGCTTCAGCGCTTACTCCGGTCCTATGCAGTCGCAATTTCCGCTGCGCGAGACGCACGTTGCAATAGGCATGTCCGCAAACACAACGCTATGTCCATGCAACTTGCGCTTCGCAAGGTGCCCGCGCGGTCGGACCGCGCGGGCGGCACGCAGTGCGTATCATGACGACTTGCGCACGCGCAGATACCAATCACACAGCAAGCGCACCTGCTTCGGCGTATAGCCCTTCGTCACCATGCGATTGACGAAGTCTTCGTGCTTGCGTTGCTCTTCCGCCGAACCCTTGGCGTTGAACGAAATCACCGGCAACAGCTCTTCCGTGTTCGAGAACATCTTCTTTTCGATCACGACGCGCAGCTTCTCGTAGCTGATCCACGCGGGATTCTTCCCCGCATTCGCAGCCCGCGCACGCAGCACGAAGTTCACGATCTCGTTGCGGAAGTCCTTCGGGTTGCTGATGCCCGCAGGTTTCTCGATCTTCTCCAGTTCGGCGTTCAGCGCCGCGCGGTCGAAACTCTCGCCGGTGTCGTGGTCGCGGAACTCCTGATCCTGAATCCAGAAGTCTGCATACGTCACGTAGCGATCGAAAATATTCTGACCATACTCGGAATACGACTCCAGATACGCGGTCTGAATCTCCTTGCCGATGAACTCGGCATAGCGCGATGCCAACACGTCCTTGATGAACGACAGGTACTTCTGTTCGGTTTCCGGTGGGAACTGCTCGCGCTCGATCTGCTGTTCGAGCACGTACATCAAATGCACAGGGTTCGCCGCGACTTCCGTCGAATCGAAGTTGAATACGCGTGACAGGATCTTGAACGCGAAGCGGGTCGACACGCCGGTCATCCCTTCATCCACGCCCGCGAAATCACGATACTCCTGATACGACTTGGCCTTCGGATCGGTGTCCTTGAGATTCTCGCCGTCGTACACCTGCATCTTCGAGAACAGGCTGGAATTTTCCGGCTCCTGCAAGCGCGTGAGCACCGACATCTGCGCCATCATCTTCAACGTACCCGGCGCGCATATCGCACTGGCCAGCGACGAATTGCGCAGCAGCTTCTCGTAGATCTTGACCTCTTCACCGTAGCGCAGGCAGTACGGCACCTTCACAACGAAGATCCGGTCGAGTAGTGCTTCGTTGTTGCGGTTATTTCGGAACGCCTTCCATTCCGACTCGTTCGAGTGAGCGAGGATGATGCCATCGAACGGGATCGCGCCGAAGCCCTCCGTGCCCTTGAAGTTGCCTTCCTGAGTCGCGGTGAGCAGCGGGTGCAAGACCTTGATCGGTGCCTTGAACATTTCGACGAACTCGAGCAGGCCCTGGTTCGCAAGGCACAGGCCACCGGAGTAGCTATATGCGTCCGCATCGTCCTGCGCATACTGTTCAAGTTTGCGGATGTCGACCTTACCGACCAGCGACGAAATGTCCTGATTGTTTTCGTCACCCGGTTCGGTCTTGGCGATACCGATCTGACGAAGGATCGACGGGTAGCGGCGCACCACGCGGAATTTGCGGATGTCGCCGTTGTATTCGTGCAGGCGCTTCACCGCCCACGGGCTCAGAATGTTTTTCAGGTAGCGGCGTGGAATACCGTATTGCTCTTCGAGGATCGGACCGTCCTCGTCGTAATCGAACAGACCGAGCGGCGACTCGTTCACGGGCGAGCCCTTGATCGAGTAGAACGGCACGCGTTCCATGAGTTGCTTCAGACGTTCCGCGATCGACGATTTACCGCCGCCGACCGGTCCCAGCAGATACAGAATCTGTTTCTTTTCTTCGAGCCCCTGGGCCGAGTGCCGGAAGTAGGCGACCACCTGCTCGATCACTTCTTCCATTCCGTAGAACTCACGGAATGCGGGGTATACCTTGATGACCTTGTTCGCGAAGATACGCGACATGCGCGGATCGTTGCGAGTGTCGATCTGTTCTGGTTCACCGATTGCCGTCAACATGCGTTCGCCAGCCGTAGCGTACGCGGCGGGATTGTCTTTGCAGAGCGCGAGATACTCCTCGAGCGAGAGCTCATCTTCTCGCGTTTTCTCGAAGCGGGTCGCGAAACTGCTGTAGATATCCATGCTACCTCCTCGCCGAAGTCTAGACCGATGTCGTGCGCGGCGCGCTATTCGGAAACGACATCGCTCGAATTCATCCTAAACCCTTTTAAATTTTTTTTCACGAACTACGTTGCGAAAATCGCGCCGTACCCGCCTCCCAACATTCCTCACTTGGAAACACAGATTCGCTCACCTACAATCTTCCGCTCACATCACAGCGAATGTGCAGCGATCTCCGGCTCACGTTACTGCCTCTCCTGCGCCCTCTGCTCGCCATGATGACCAGCACGGCTCGCTATGCTCCGTTACACGAATCGTCTCGTTCATCGAACGATCCCACTGCTCTACCAGACGGCCTGTCTGCATGCGCACACTTTCTTGCATTGAGCACGGACGTCATGCGTTTTCTATGCCCGGAACCTTTTTTCATCAACGCGCGGCATCGCCATTTGGTCTACAGCGACATGCGCTGTGTTACATGTTCGTTCGCCGCGCTGACCTGAGACGCTGTTCACCGACGCATCTGCAAGCAGTTCGTCAACGCGCTGGCGGTATTGTTCCGCACTATTTCGCTTGAAGCGGGGTGTGTTGCCGCCCGCTTGCTGCCCATGCCTGCCTCGCGTAGTAACCGCGTCGGCGATATGGTTAGCCGCATGTATAACTGGATCACGGCAGCGCATCGGGTCGCTTCATAGGTGTATACGGCTAAGCGCGCAGTGCGGATGCTGCGGCAAATGTAAAACGGCCGCCCGTGGGCAGCCGTTTGCCTGATACTTCGTAATCAGCGGTTACAAGCGGACCATGACGAGCGCGCCGTTACAAGTACACGACGACACGCTCAGGTCAGTTCAATCTCCACTTCCCCAAGGCCGTCGATGTGGCCGCGCACGATGCCCGGTTTGTCCACATTGTGCGCACCGACGTATGAACCGGTGGTGAGCGTCCATTCCGGCTCGATTGTGATGCCCATGGCGGCGCAATGGTTGACGAACCACACCAGCAGTTCACGCGGGTCGCCGGCCGGATTACCCGTGGCTTCGTGCACCAGCGAGTTGCCGTCGAAACTCAGCTCGAGCTCGGGCGATACGAAATCGAAGCTGCGTGCAAGGCCCGCATAGGCAACCGGATGACCGGTGATCAACGCGCCGTTGTTCTGTGCGTCGGCCAGTTGCGCGAGCGGCGCGACATTGGGCCACTCGGCAAAGCGGCTATCGACGATCTCGATGGTCGGCAGCACGACGCCGACCTTCGACAGCACCTCGTCGCGCGCATAAGCCCGGCCGCGCGGCTCGATCGCCTCGGCGAAACGAAAGGCGACCTCCAGCTCCACCAACACCCGGAAAAAGCCGGTATGGGCCACCCGTCCGGGCGACGGCAGCACCAGCGAAGCCGGGATCGGCGCGCCCGCGGCGGCCCCGCCAGGCGCTCTGGCGCCGATCTTCCACGCGCCCGTCGAGTCGCCGAGGCCCACGATGACGGCCTGCTGGATCGCGTACGCGGTTGCCGCGTCAGGCGGCAGGCTGTCGGGTGGGGGCGCATCGATCGGGCGATGCTGCCGGCGGGCTTCGACGAGGCGGTGCGCGAGGTCGTATGGCGTCATGTCGGTCCTTTATGGCTGGCGCGTTGAGCGTTGGGTTGCCGCGCTGAGTTGCAGCAGTTGGGAAAAGCGGGCTCACGGTCCGCGCGCTGACTGCCTGTCGCGGCAAGGTTGCCGGTACAAGCGGTAGTCGCGCCCGTCAATGTACCGGATCACGACGCTTGCCAGGGTGTAGACAACGCTTGTGAACGTTACTTAGTCCGCAGACCATGAAAAAAGACCGCGGTTGCAGGCGCAATCGCGGTCTTTGTCGTCATGCGGCCGATCCGCACAAGCGTCGTTCCGTCTGATGCATCATCGGGAACGAATGTTGCAACGCTCAGAAGGTTTCCCAATCCTGATCGCTTCCGGCGCTCGCCGTTGCCCGGGCCGGTGTCTTCGCCGGCGCGGCGGCAGCCGGTGCCGGTGTCGCTGCGGGCGCAGCAGGTGTCCTGGCTACCGGGGTGGCTTGTGAGGCGGAATGTGACACCTTCCGTGCCGCCATTGGGCGAACCGGCGCAGTCACGCGCTTCGGCGCCGCGCTCACCGGCGCCTTGAAGCCGCTTTCTTCGAGCTGGAACACCGCGACCGCGGTACGCAGCTTGCCGGCCTGATCTTCGAGCGAAGACGCTGCTGCAGCGGCTTCCTCGACCAGCGCGGCGTTCTGCTGTGTCACCTCGTCCATCTGCGTGACGGCGCGCGCCACCTGGTCGATGCCGCTGCTTTGCTCTTCCGAGGCCGCCGCGATCTCACCCATGATGTCGGTCACGCGCTGCACCGCACCGATGATCTCGGTCATGGTGCGGCCGGCTTCGTCGACCAGCGCCGAGCCGGACTGCACACGTTCCACCGAGGTGTCGATCAGTTCCTTGATTTCTTTGGCCGCCGCCGACGAGCGCTGCGCGAGGCTGCGCACTTCGCCTGCCACCACGGCGAATCCGCGCCCTTCTTCGCCGGCCCGCGCCGCTTCCACTGCCGCATTCAGGGCCAGGATGTTGGTCTGGAACGCAATCCCTTCGATGATCGAGATGATGTCGGCGATCTTCGCCGAACTCTGATTGATGTCGCCCATCGTGCCGACCACCTGGCCGACCACCGCGCTGCCCTTGTTGGCAATCTCGGACGCATTGGCCGCCAGCGAGCTCGCCTGGCGAGCGTTGTCGGCGTTCTGCTTGACCGTGCCGGTCAGCTCTTCCATGCTCGACGCGGTTTCCTGCAGCGCCGAAGCCTGCTCTTCCGTTCGCGAGGACAGGTCGATATTGCCGGCCGCGATCTGGCGCGTGGCCGTCGCAATCGATTCACTGCCGCTGCGCACCGTACGCACCGTTTCGGTGAGGCTGCGCTGCATTTTGGCGATACCTTCGAGCAACTGCCCCATTTCGTCGCGCGAGGTGACCACGACCGGGCGGCGCAGATCGCCAGCGGAGATCGCGTCGAAATGGCCGAGGGCTGCGTCGAGCGGGCGGCCAATCGCGCGGCTGAGCGTCAGGTAGGACAGCGCGGCGGCAAGCACGCCGACCAGCAGCGCACCGGCGCTCACCATACGGAACACCTCGAAACTGCTTTGCGCGGAGTCGAAACCTTGCCTGGCCGAGACGAACTGGAACTTGCGCAGCGCGTCATCCGAGGTGGAGAGGTCGTTGTATGCCGCCTGCAAGCGCTTGGCACCGTCGACGATCTTGCTCTGGTCGTTCGCCGTGACGATTGCCGCAAACGAGTCCAATTGCTGATGCAGCGCGTCGCGTTTGGAGACGACGTCCTGCGCAAGACGGTCTTCCTCGGTGTCGCGCGGCAGATCCATATACTTTTTCCACCACATGTCGGACTCCACGCGCATCGCACGCGCGCGCTCCATCGTCGACGCCACCTCCGGCGTGCCGAGCATGAACGCGGCCCGGTCGAGCGCCAGCCGTTCGCGCGCCGCATAGAGCTCGGCGTTGCCGATATCGACCGCGCCCGGCATTGCGTTGGTGAACGTGTCCTTGTAAGCGTCATTCGAACGGCTCATGCCGAACAAACCGAAAACGCCGATGGCGACTAGCAGCGCGGCGAGAAAAGCCATCGTGAGGCCAATCCGCGCCTTGATCGTGATGCCTTTGTTCAACATGCTCGTTCCTGTACTTAACAAATGAGAAGCTGCGTGCGCAGCGCGGGGTAGCGTGTGGCTCTGCGTACATGGCGCCGATTTGAGGCCGCGCTCTAATAGTCGTGTTTACGGCATCTGATCTGCATACTTGAAGGATTTATATGGTATGAAGAAAGACGTTGTAAGCAATTGGAAGAAATTACAAAGCGCTGACAGGCCGCGCTCATGCGGATGTCACGCAGCGCTTCTGACATTCAGGGAATTGAATTCAGGCGGCTCGGAAGACCGAACGCGGATAGGCGAGACGGATTCAGGCGGGGTTCAAACGAGATTCAAGCGGGGTTCAAAACGGAACCCTCGACCTGCGGAGCGCAACGGCGCGCTTGAAAACGGGCACGAAGCACTCGCGCCCGAATCTGTGCCCAACTCCCGCGCACGATCCATGCATGGCGGAAAAGCGGCATCAAAACCGAACGCGAGGCTTTTCGGCTCGCGCCCGGCAACGCAATCATCGATATCAGGCCGCCAGATCGCGCCTCGCCACGCCGGCCCATGTCGAGGTCGATTCGCGCACGATCAGGCGCGGCGACACGACGCGCCGGCGCCCCAGCGCGCGCGGACTGCCCGACGACGTCCCGGCAATGCGTTCGATCAGCGTCTGCGCGGCCATGTCGCCAAGCGCGCGGACCGACTGGCCGACCGTCGAGAGCGCCGGATAGGTGAATCGTCCCAGTTCGATATCGTCGAAACCGATGATCGAGCAATCGCGCGGCACGCTGATATTGCGCTCCGCCGCGGCGCGCAGCGCGCCGATGCCCATCATGTCGTTGCCGGCAAAAATCGCCGACGGCTTCACCGTGTCGAACAGTTGTCCCGCCGCGCGATGGCCGCCCATCCCCGAAAAATCGCTTTCGACAATCGCCCCGGCCGGAATCTCGATACCGCGCTCGGTCATGGCGCGGATGAAGCCGTGTACCCGCATGGCGCTCACCGCCGTCTTCACGGGCCCGGTGATGCAGCCGATCCGCACGTGCCCCAGTTCGAGCAGATGCCGCGTTGCAAGATAGCCGCCCTTCTCGTGGTCGATCTGCACCAGATCCGCGTTCACACCCTCGATATTGCGGTCCACGACGACCAGCGGCTCGCGGGCGTCGGCAAGCGTCTGCGCCAGCACCGCGTCGTCGCCCGCGGAGGCGACGATCAGTCCGTCGATACGCTTTTCCTGCAGTACGCGCAGATAGTTACGCTGCTTGGCCGGATCGTCGTCGGAATTGCAGAAGAACAGGCAGTAGCCGTTGCGCGAGCAACCATCTTCGATACCACGCGCCATCTCCGCGAAATACGGGTTCGTACTGTTCGGCACCACCAGACCGATCGTCGCCGTCGCCCGCGCCTTGAGCGAGCGGGCCACCGCCGACGGTACATAGTGAAGCTGACGGATCGCGTGTTCGACCTTCGCGCGCACGTCGGCCGACACCGGCCGTGAGTTGTTCACCACGTGCGATACCGTCGTGAACGACACGCCTGCCACGGCCGCTACATCCTTGATCGTCGCCATAACCTGTTGCTCTCCTGCCTGTTGTTCCCGCCGGCCACGCCATCTGGCAACCCACCGGACGTCTTCCTCGAAGACAGACCACACCCATGAATACTTGCCTTACCGCACTGATTGGCGATCGCGCCGAACGTCTCGTACGTCAGAAAGGCGATCCGGCAGCGAGAACAGCACGATCATCGCCAGCAGTCCGCCGGCGAGGCTCAGGTAATTCGAAAAGCCGAGCCGCGTGCCGGCCGCCTTGTCGCTTACCTCTGGATTTAACGGCGGCTCAGCAGGTTTCTTGAGCGGTTATTGAATTGACGCGGATTCGCCTGTCTTGTGCCATGCATTCAGCAGGCAGCGGCGTGAGCGCGAGCCCGCGTGCCTCGGCGTGTTGCGGTGCTTCTTGCGAAGCGTATTTCGGTACTGACTGCCCGACGCTTACTTTGTCACGAGGTCGCACGGCGTTTCCACCACGCCGGACAGCTGCGACTGCTTCTTGCGCTCGCTGATCGCCTTCAGTGCGGTGTCGATACCGAACACGGCCTGCTTGGCGGCGTACTGGTCCGCGGTGGCGAGCACGCGACCGTCCTTGAGCATCGGCTTGATCGCGTTGATGTTGTCGTAGCCGACCACCAGCACCTTGCCCTGCTTGCCGGCCGCGCGTACGGCCGAGACCGCGCCGATCGCCATGTTGTCGTTGCCGGCGAGGAGCGCCTTCAGGTTGGGATACTCATTGAGCATGGCCGACGCCACCGCGTTGCCCTTGTCGATTTCCCATTCGCCCGATTGCACCGACACGACCTTCGCGCCGACGGTCTGCATGGCGTCCTTGAAACCCGCGGTGCGTTGCTGCGCGTTGGTGGTGGTCGACACGCCTTCGATAATGCCGACTTCATCGCCCGCCTTCAGCTTTTTGGCCAGATAGTCGCCGACCTTCTGCGCGCCCTTGCGGTTATCCGGGCCGACGAACGGCACGTTCAGGTCTTTCGACTTGAGCACGTCCGGGTCGAGCCGGTTGTCGATATTCACGACGATGATGCCCGCGTCGATGGCCTTCTTGACGACCGGCACCAGCGCCTTCGAATCAGCCGGGGCCAGCACGATCGCATCGACCTTCGAGACGATCATCTGTTCGACGATGCGGATCTGGTTCGCCGTATCCGTCTCGTCCTTGATACCGTTGGTGATCAGGTCGAACTGCGAGGCATTGTGTTTCTGGTAGTCCTTCGCGCCGGTTTCCATGGTCAGGAAGAACTCGTTGGCGAGCGACTTCATCACCAGCGCGACCTTCGGCTTATGGGCCGGCGTAGTTTGCGCGTAAGCGGAGGAAAACGGCAAAGCGGCGGTGGCGGTGACGAGAACAGCGGCCGCCAGCATGCGGCGGCGAATGCGATGGCTCATGCTTATCTCCAGGGTTTGTCGGGCTCGCGGGCGAGCCGTATTTTTAGTGACGCGCAAACGTTTGCGAGGCCTATTCTCAGCGTGCCCTTCTAGGAATGTCAACGATTCGCAGTGTTGCGGGGCACCGGCCCGCAGAAAGTGCGTCGATGCGATGCGCTCGATGGCTTCGGCGTAGTGTCGCGAATAGGCGCACCGGCAGGCTGTGTTCTGGCAACGGTTCCTCGCTCAGTTTGTGCGTGGCAGATTTACCGCCGGCTGCAAGCTTAGCGGCCGGCGGGCCGCCTATGCTGGACTTTTATTGCGCACGGTGCAAGCGGGAATTAAGCGCAGCGATGGGCTAACGGTGTGTCAAAGCCAGCCGGACTTGCGAAAGCGCCAGTACAGGATCAGATCCACGGTCGCCATCACGGCAAGACAGACTGGATAGCCGAACTTGTAGTGCAACTCGGGGATCGTCTGGAAGTTCATCCCGTAGATACCGGCGATCATGGTCGGCACCGCGAACAATGCGGCAAACGAGCCGAGCCGCTTGGTCACCTCGTTTTCGACGAGCGAGATCATCCCCAGATTGACCTGCACCGCGGTCACAACCAGTTCGCGCCGGCCATCGATGATTCTGACGATCCGCTCGAGATGGTCGTAGACGTCGCGGAAATAGGCTTGCATGCCTTCGCAGACGCTCGGAATCCGGCCGCCCGTCAATTTGCCGATCGCTTCCTGAAGCGGCGCGATGTGGTGCTGCAGGATCACGAGACGACGTTTCAGCGAATACAGATCCTCGATGATTGCCCGCGACGCCACCGAATTGTTGCGCTCGAAGATGCGGTCTTCGAGCGCCTCGATCTCGGTGTTCATCGCCTCGACGATCGGAAAATAACGATCGACGATGTCGTCCGCCAGCGCGTACAGCACGAACGCCGAGCCCTCCTTGAGCAATTGCGGCTCGCGCTCGCAACGGGCGCGAACGTTCTGGAACCCGGCGCGCGTACCGCGGCGCACCGACAACACATAGTTGTGCCCCACGAACACGTCGACCTCGCCGATCAGCAGCTCGCCCTCTTCGTCCATTTCCACGGTATGCATGACGGCGAATAGCGACTCGCCGTACTCCTCGATTTTCGGACGCTGATGGCCGTTTTGCGCATCTTCGATCGCGAGTTCGTGCAGGCCGAACTCGTGCTGCATCACGGCCAGTTCTTCGGGCCCCGGGTCTTTGAGCGCAACCCAGACGAAGCACTCGGGCCGCGCCACGTAGTCGCTGATGCTATCGATATCGATATCGGCCAGCTTCCGGCCGTCCTGATAGGCGGCGCAATTGATTAGCATGTTGGATTACCTTGAAAACGGAACAGATCGGCCGGCTTCGCACTATGCGTAGGCCTCACACCAAGTCTGCATAAACGGATACACGATGCCCGCCATGTTAAGGGCTCTGCGTGACTGTCATGTATCCAATTGTTAAACGGTCAGACTGGAAACATAGCTAAAGCTTGCTTGCGGCAGCGGGCACTGTTCGCCACTGTTCAACACGCGCCTGCCGCAATCCCGCGTTGTCAGACCCGGCCCTGCGCTATTGCGCAACCCTGCGCAAAGCGATGCCGTGATCGTCGCCGAAGGTGACCGACGCGCGGTTCGTGTAGCGTGTATCGGCCGTGACCGTAAAGCGCATTTCCACGACCGGATCGAATTGCGTGGAGACACCGATGCGATGCACCCCCGGGCTCAGATAGAAGACCACATGTTCGCCGTTCATCAGATCGGTGACCTGCTCGCCGTCGATATACACCAAGGCATCGCGGAACCGGACGATAACGTCGCGGGAACGCTCGCGCCGCACGTCCACGGCGACCAGTCCGGTTCCCGGCTCCGTGTAACCGGGCTGGACGATGCGCGCTTGCGGCACCTCCTTGAACGGGACGGGCTCGGCCGGTGTCGAGGCGCAACCGGCGAGCAACGCGATGGCCAGCGCAAGCAGCGCGGCCTTGCAGCGGAAGTGCGGACGCATCGGCATGCTGGGTCTCCCGTGTTGTTGGTGGTGTTGCTCCTGTTATAGGCGCATTGCGAGATCCTGGCCGAACGGCCAACCGTCTTTGCGCCCTCTTGCGCGCTGCCGCGTTCTTCTTCATGATCGCTGCAAAGCGCTGCGCTGTGGGCGCCGCGCGCTGCGGATTTACCCTCGGATCCGCCGCGCACTATCTTTATCCGCCTGCATGTTTGCTTCTCTGTACCGACTATGCGTACTGCCTCACCGGCTACCTCGCCGGACATACGATCAAGGAGACCGCGATGTGGTATTTCACCTGGATTCTTGGCATCGGCGTGGCATTGGGCTTCGGCATCATCAATGTGATGTGGCTGGAGGCCAGCGGCAAATTCGCGCGTGACCCGCAGCACGCCGGCAGCCCGGCCGCCGCGCCCGAGGACACGTCTTCGTGACCCACCTGGTTTTCTTCTGCGGTCACGCCGGCACCGGCAAAACCACCCTGGCGAAGAAGCTGATCGGCCCGCTGATGCAGGCGAGCGCGACGCCCTTCTGCCTGCTCGACAAAGATACGCTGTTCGGCGGCTACAGCGCGGCCGCCATGGCCATGCTGACCGGCGATCCGAACGACCGCGACAGTCCGCTCTTTCTGCAACATCTGCGCGATCCCGAGTATCGCGGCCTGCTCGATACCGCCCGCGACAATCTCGAGCTCGGCGTCAGCGCGCTGGTGGTCGGGCCGCTCTCGCGCGAAGTGCGCGAGCGGCGCCTCTTCGATCGCGCCTGGCTTGGTATCGGCGCGGACGTGACGCTGCGGGTCGTATGGGTCTACACGTCCGAAGAGATGGCACATCAGCGCATCGTCGCGCGTGGCAATCCAAACGATGCCTACAAACTCGCGCATTGGGACGAGTATCGGCAGCGCCGCTTCGTGCCGAGCGGTGACATTTGCGAAGACCTGTTGATGTTCGACAACACCGCGCCAACCCGCGCGGATTACGAAGCGTTGCTCGCATGCCTCGTAGACGAGCCGCCTGTGGCGCCTGCGATGCTGCCGCCGCTGCCTGTGTAGCAGCCTATGTCACAGCCAGTGCCGCTGCCTGTATGGCTCGGGCGTTTCAAACTAGCAGCGGCGTTTCAAACGCAAAACGCCCCGCATGGCGGGGCGTTCATCAAACGGCCTTCTGCGAGGCCTGCTTCGTTGCTCGCGGCAATCACTACCGCGTCGTCGCACGGCCCTCGGTATTGAGCCTCTTTTGCAAACTCAACGCGACAGCCGCGGTTTACACCGTTGCCATCGCATCCAGCGACTGCCCTTCGTACAACTGGCCAAAGCGGTTCGCGAGGAAGTCGCGCAGCGACACCTGTTCCTGACGCACGAAACCGCTTTGCGGCAGCTTCTGCTCACGGAACAGATCAAGCACCGCGCACATCGCGCCGGCCGTGGTGATCTGAATGGCGCTCATCGGCACGCCGCACACCGTCTTCGCGAAGATCTTGCGGGTGAAGACTTCCTGCACCAGTTGACCGTCACGCATACCGCTCACGGTGATGAACACCAGCACGACGTCTTGCGCGGTCGCAGGCACCGAGCGGCGCATGATGGTCTTGAGCGTATCGCGGTCGCTCGAAAGACGCAGGTCTTCCAGCAGGAACTGCATCAGGTTGCGGTGGCCCGGATAGCGCACCGACTTGTAGTCGAGCGATTCGACGCGGCCTGCCAGCGTTTCGCATAGCGTACCCAGCCCGCCGGATGTATTGAAGGCTTCGTATTCGGTACCGTCGAGCGAGAAGTGTTCGAGGCCTTCCAGCGGCTGCACCCACTGCGTGCGGCTGTCGCGGATCGCTTCGCACGGCTGGCAGTACTCGTTGATGAGACCGTCGACGCTCCACGTCAGGTTGTACTTCAGCGCGTTGGTCGGGAACTCCGGCAGCGCACCGACGCGCATTTTCACGTCGCGGATTTCGGTGAAGCGGTTCGCCAGTTCATGCGCGGCGATGCCGATGAAGCCCGGTGCGAGACCGCACTGCGGCATGAAGGCGTGATCGGCGTCGTCGGCGATTGCACGAATCGCGCTGGTGGCGCGCACGTCTTCAGTCAGGTCGAAGTAATGAACGCCCGCACCCTTGGCGGCCGAGGCCACGTTCACCGCCAGGTAATACGGCAGCGCGTTGATGAGCGCGTCGAAGCCTTGAATGGCGGCACGCAGCGCGGCGGCATCGGCGGAATCGACACGGCGGGTCGGGATACCCTGGGCGGCGAGCTTGTCGAGCGCGTTCTGGTCGCGGTCGAACGCGACGACGTCGTAGTCGCCAGTTTCGCGCAACATATGGGCGATGGTGTGCCCGATCAAACCTGCGCCAACGATGGCTACTTTCATGCGCTTCTCCTTGTTCTGTGTATGCTGTCTCCAGCTTTGGAAGTGCGCTGCGCTTAGGCGCTGCGCCCGGCGGGCTGAACCCTTGAGACACAGTTTAGGGAGAAGCAAAAACAGTTCATACACGCAAAATGCTGCGCTATGACTATGAACTTCGACGTTATGACGACACAATTAGTCGATATGTCGAAAACATGTCAAAACGGCGTAAAAATTGGGCAGCGGGATCACACCATGCCGCGGTCGATCTTGCGCGCAAGAATGATCGACGTGGTGGTTCGCTCCACCCCTTCCAGGCCGCCGATCTCGTCGAGCAGATCGTTGAGGCGGTCGGGCGAATCGGCGCGCAGCCACGCGACATAGTCGAACTCGCCGCTGACCGCGCATAGCAGTTGCACCTCGGGCATCTTGCCGAGACGTTTCTGCACCGCCGGGCCGTACTTCGGCGCAATGATGATGCCGACGTACGCCTGGATGCTCGAGTCGAGCACATCCTGGCCGAGCCGCACGCTATAGCCGCCAATCACGTTGCTGCGCTCAAGCCGGGCGATCCGGGCGATCACGGTGGTACGCGCCACATCCAGTTGACGTGCGAGGTTGGCGACGCTCTCACGGGCGTTGGCTTGCAACAGCGCAACGAGGTTGCGGTCGAGGTCGTCGAGTTGGTCGAGGCGCGGAGGTCTCATCGAGGGCGAAAGAAGTTGGTCGGTAGTGAAGGATTATCGCGCGTCCTGGGCATCGGGCGGCAGGCAGAGGAACCCCGAACCATGGCAACGCGATGACGAGCGGCTAACAGCGAGCGGGAAGCGGCACGCAGGAAGCAGGAAATGCGGCGTAACAAGGCAAGCGGCAAGATCACGCCCCGAATCGCTCGATCACGAAATCGATGAAGCTGGTGAGCTTGGGTGTGGCGCGGCGGTCGCGTGAGTAGAGCAGATGGACGGGCGCGCCTTCGGGCAGATAGTCCTCCAGCACCGACACCAGTTCGCCACTGGCGATCTCTCTCGCAAGCAGCGCCTCCGGCTGCAACACCAGCCCGAAGCCGCGCAATGCCGCAACCTTGAGCGCCTGGCCGTTGTTCGCCCGGAACCGTCCGGCGCGCAACTGGTTTTCGTCCGCGCCCTCGCCGCCTAGCCGCCACAAGCCCTCGCGGCCCCAATGCAGAAAGCCGAGGCATTCGTGCTGCATGAGATCGGCCGGCGTGCGCGGTATGCCGGCCCGCTCCAGATAGGCCGGCGACGCGCATGCGCGCATCCGGTAAGGCTTCAACGGCCGCGCGACGAAACTGGAATCCGGCAAGCGACCGATGCGCACCGACGCATCGAAGCCTTCCTCCACGAGATCGATCACGCGATTCGACAGATCCAGTTCGAGGCTCACGTCCGGCCACGCACTCAGGTAGTCGGTCATCGCCGGGGCAAAGACTTCGACGCCGTAGGTCAGCGGCACCGTCACCTTCAGCACCCCGCGCGGCGCGGCCGCCATGGCCTCGGCGAGCGACTCCGCCTGCTTGACGTCGGCCAGAATGCGCCGGCACTGCTCGTAATATTGCCGGCCGATTTCAGTCAGGCTCTGACGCCGCGTGGTGCGTGTCAGAAGCCGCGTCGCGAGCCGCGTTTCGAGCGAGCGGATGTGCTTGCCCACCATCGCCGACGAAATGTCAAAGCGCTCGGCGGCCGCCGTGAGACTGCCCGCCTCGACCACCGCAACGAAAATTTCCATGCTGACGAATTTGTCCACCCGCTATTTCCTGTTCGTTTCGGTTGTAAGCGTTTGTCGCACAAGAGCCGCATTGTAGGGATATCGTGATACTAATAGCGGCGACGGCGAAGTGGGCAGCCGGCCGCCTTGCGTCGCTATGCGAACGCGCGTTTGGCCGCTCGCCATGCTCGCCTTGTCATAATTCGAACAGACATCAGGAGTTTCGATGAAAAAAGCACTCGTAATGCTGGCCACCGCAGTCGCCATGAGCGGCGCGTTCGCACAAACTTCCGCACCGGCCTCGGCACCGATGGGCGCCCCGGCTTCGGCGCCGGCCGCCAAAGCAGGCCACGAGCGCAATGTCGAAGACCGCATCGCCTACCTGCACACGCAGTTGAAGATCACGTCGGCGCAGGAATCGCAATGGAACGCGTTCGCCGATGTCATGCGCAGCAATGGCGAGACGATGGGGCAGTTGTTCCAGCAGCGCAAGGCCAACACGAATCTGTCAGCGATCGACGACATGAAGCAATACGCGACGATCGCGCAAGCGCATGCGGACGGCATGAAGAAACTGGTCGATGCGTTCGATCCGCTGTACAGCAGCTTCTCGCCTGAGCAGAAGAAACTGGCCGACGTGACGTTCCATCAGGGCGGCCCTGAAGGCGGTCATCGTCACCATGGCAAGGGCGACGCCAAGAAGGCACCGGCCGCTGCCGAGTGATGCGACTCTGAAGCCGTAAGAGATTAGTTACGCGGTTGGTGGCGCGCGGCGCGGGTTTCCGCGCTGCGCGCGCGGTTCTTTTGCCAATGGCAAAAGAAACCGATCTTCAAGTGCATCTGGCATGATTGCGAGTACGCAGCGTCGGGGCGCAAGGTCCCGGCCAGGCTGTCCATATCTCCACTCCCACTCGCTTCATGACCGAACTCAAAAATCTCGATCTGAGTCACGATGCCGACGCCCAGCGCGTCGTCAAAAACGAAACCGTGCGCGTTGAATTCGCCGCTGCCGAAGGCGAACTGATGAGCCTGGAAGGCCCGAACCGCTATGCCCGCGGCGACGCGCTGATCACCGGCTCGACCGGCGACCGCTGGGTCGTCTCGCGTGAACGTTTCGATGCCAAATACCTGCCGGAAGACACCGCCCTCGCTCACGGCGAACCGGGCGCATACCGCAACCGTCCCGCCGTCGTGCTGGCCAAACAGATGAATGAAGTGTTTTCACTGGCCCGCTCGGCGAGTGGCGGCGACGTGCTGCACGGCGCGGCCGGCGACTGGATCATGCAGTACGCCCCCGGCGACTACGGCGTGGTGCAGGCCGCCCGCTTCGCGAAGGTTTATCGGCTCGCGGACTGAGTCACGGCCCATGACTCACAGCCTGTGATTTACAGCCTGTGACCCACTGCCGGTGGGTCGTGGCCGGCTGGGCGCGCTAAGCCCAGCGGCACTCAAGCCCGCCTTCTACCCAGGGTCTTGAGTCAATCGCTTCAGGCAAACTCGTCGCCGAGATCCACCGTCACATCGCGCGGCACCGCCTCGCCGTTCGCGTACTGTTCTTCAAGCGAGCCAATGCTCGCTTCGACATATGCACGCAGCACGGCGAAACTCCGACCTCGCAGCCGCGCCGGCAACGCGCGATAACGCGCCAACGCCGTCGGCGCAATCACCACGGTCATCACGATACGGCGCGCGGTTGCACCGAAACGCATGGCCACCCAGTGAATCGCCAGCGCAGGCGTGCTGTCTTCGCCCGCACGCTGGATGAACTGCGTCTGCTCGGGAAACAGATCGCTGATAACGCGCGCCAATTCCTCGAACTCGGGATTCGCGCAGTCGTATTGGTAAGCTTCTTCCATGAAATGTGCCGAAAGGATGAGCCTGAACGGCGTACCGCAAGGGTACGCCGAAAGTTAGAGAATCACGGATGGCCGGTGTAACAAGCGACCCACAAGCGGCTCACGCGGCAAGCGCCGGGCGACGGAACGCTCTGAACAACAGGCCCGCGACGATCACCGCCCCCAGCGCATACACGCCGTCCACGGCAGCGAGCGGCACGAGCTGCGCCTGGAACAACGCAGCCGGCACGTCGACCAGCGCATGCAACACAATCGCGAGCGGCAGGATTCCACGCCAGCCCGCCCGCAGCCCACGCCACATCAGCACCGACAAACCGATCTGGAACACCAGCGCGGCCACCCGTTCGAGCGCGAAAATGCCGGCCGTCTGCGGCGTCAGGCTGGCGAGGATCAGGTGGATGCGCATCACCGAGTCGGTCGGCAGATTGCTCAGATAGCCATCCAGCTCGCCGCGATTTTCGAAGATGGCGAACAGGATCCATTGAATCTGCACCAGCACGCCGACCAGCCAGGCTTCAGCGCCGCCGTGGCCGAGGCCATAGGTCAGCGCCGTGCCGTCACCCGTGCCCGCGGCGGACGCGGACTTCGCTGCCGCACGCTTGAGCAGCAGCCGCATTCCGATGAACCGCCCCACTTCCTCGCAGATCCCCGCCGCCAGCGCGCCATACACTACGAAGGCCAGCGGATTGGACAGGAAGGTCGCGGTCGCTTCGTTCCGATGCAGCACGTAGTCGTTCAGCGCGCGCTCGATCACCATCGCGAACAGCGCGAACACGGCGATGCCGGTGATCGCGTCGCGGGGGTTCAGCGCGAGCGGCCGGCGCAGACGGCGGTAGATCAGGAACGGTAAGGCGGCGATGAACAGCGTCGCGACGGCGAGGCTCGAGAGGGTAAGCGGTGCAACAACCATGGGTTTCCTTGCGAAGACCGGCGCGCACCCGCTGC
Organism: Paraburkholderia sp. SECH4; assembly: GCF_030511745.1. Lineage (NCBI taxonomy): Bacteria > Pseudomonadati > Pseudomonadota > Betaproteobacteria > Burkholderiales > Burkholderiaceae > Paraburkholderia > Paraburkholderia sp. SECH4. The sequence goes on along the minus strand of NZ_JALOCP010000026.1, from coordinate 36,489 downwards.
GCGCCGCAGCCCGAATGATCGCAGATCAGCGCGAAGTTGACGCGCGGACGATCAATTCGCCTGGCAAGAGGCAGTCGCGCGCGGTGGTCTGGATCCCTTCGATGCGCTCATGGAGGAACTCGACCGCGCGGTAGCCGATCTCGTAGGTCGGCTGGCGGATCGCGGTGATGCCCGTCAATTCGGCCCATTCGGGATCGTCGATCGACAGCAGCGCGACGCGCGCCTGCCAATCCGCACCGTAGCGCGCTTTCAGATGCAGGGCGAGACACAGCGCGACGGGGGCGTTGGCCGCGAACAAGGCGATGCGCCTGCCTTTGCCGCCGGTGCGATCTATGGCGCTGCGTGTTGCGTTATCTGTCACGCTGGCCGCGGCGCCGCCAAGGTCGCCAGCCGCGTCAATTGCGCGGTCGAGTTCGGCGAGAGCGCGCTCGACGGCTGCCGGCTCCGCAAGATTCAGTACCAGCGTATGCCCGCGCGCGCCGCCCTTGCCGCCTTCGTCTTTGCCGCTAGGGCCGTGCGCGCCACTCGCGCCGCCCACGCCGCTCATCACCTCGCGAAACGCCGCCTCGCGCAGTTGCCGCGAACTGACTTGCTCGAAGGGCTGCACGACAAACCAGATATCGTCGAAACCGTTGTCGAGCAGATGCCGCGTGCCGAGTTCGGCAGCCGCCCGGTTGTCCAGCCCAACCATGTCGGCGACGAGCCCATCCACCAAACGGTCGACCAGCACCGCCGGAATCCCCCCACCGCCCACCGGCCGCAGCGTTTCCTCGCGCACGCCGAGCGCGTTGACGATCACGCCTTCCACGCGATACGTGGTCAGCAGTTGCAGATAGCGCCGCTCCATTTCGACTTCGTTGGCCGCGTGACAGATGAGCGGCATCAACCCGAGCGCATGGCAAGCGGCTTCCACGCCTTGCAGTACTTCGACGGAATACGGGTTGGTCAGATCGGCGAGCAACATGCCGATCAGGCGATTGCGGCCACGCTTGAGGCCGCGCGCCATCTGGTTCGGCTGATAGTTGAGGCGCTCGATGGCCGCCTCGATGCGCGCGCGCAATTCCGGCGACAGCACACTCATCTCGCCGTTCAGATAGCGCGAGATACTGGTCTTGCCCGTACCGGCTTCGCGCGCGACGTCGGTAATCGTCGCGCGGCGCGGGGCGGCAAGCGGCGTCGTGCTCATTTCTTCAACACTTCGCGGTTGACGATGTTGGTCGCGAGCGTTCCGTCGAGCGCGGCAGCGAGGTTTTCCGCCGCGTTGAGCGCCATCGCATGACGAGTCTCGTGCGTCGCTGAGCCGATATGCGGCAGCGCGACCACGTTGGCCATTTTCAGAAGCGGCGAATCGGTCGGCAGCGGCTCGGTCTCGAACACGTCCAGACCCGCACCGTGAATCGTGCCGTTTTGCAGGGCTTCGATCAGCGCCTGTTCATCGACCGTGGCGCCGCGCGACGCGTTAATCAGAATCGCGCTCTTCTTCATCGACTTGAATTCGGCCGCACCGATCATGTGCTTCGTCTCGGGCGTAAGCGGCACTTGCAGGCAGACGAAGTCAGCGGTGGCGAGCAACTCCGCCAACTCGACGCGGCGCGCGCCGTATGCCTGTTCCGCCTGCGCGTTCGCACTGCGGTTCGTGTAGAGCACCTTCATGTTGAAACCGAGCGCCGCACGCCGCGCGACCGCGCCGCCGATCCGTCCCAGCCCGACGATGCCGAGCGTCTTGCCCTGCACGTCGACGCCGAAATGCGCGGGTCCGATGCTTTGCTTCCACTCGCCCGCCTTCACCCAATCCGCGAGCTCGACCACGCGCCGCGCCGACGCGAGGATCAGCGAGAACACCGTATCCGCCGTGGACTCGGTCAGCACGTCCGGCGTGTGCGCGAGCACGATGCCGCGGCGCGTGAGGTCGGCAACATCGAACTGGTCGAAGCCCACCGAGATGGTCGACAAAGCCTTCAGCCGGCTTGCGCCTTCAAGCATCGCCGGCGTGATTTTCACGCTCGAACCGATGCCGCCATCCGCGTCCTTCAATGCGGCGACGAACGTGTCGTGCTGCGCGGGATCGACCTGCACGACTTCCGCATGCTGTTGCAGATACGCGAGCACATCCTCGGGCAGCGACTTCCAGGCGACGATCTTCTTCATCAGCTTATTTTCCTTGCAACGGTGTAGCGAGCGTGGCGCCCTTGCTCAGCGGCTGTGCTTGTGCCTGCGGTTTGACGATCAACGTCAGAATCACCGCGGCGATCAGGGCCACGCTCATGAACGCATAGGATGCCGCAGGCGTTCCGGTCGCGCCGTTCAAATAGCCGACTACGTACGAACCGACGAACGAACCGAGTGCGCCCATGCTATTGATCAGCGCCATCGCGCCGCCCGCGACGTTCTTCGGCAGCAACTCCGGCACGATCGCGAAGAACGGCCCATACGGCGCATACATTGCGCCGCCGGCAATCACCAGCAACGCGTACGACATCCAGAAGTGCGTGGAGCCGAGCGCGTACGACGCGGCGAACGCGATCGCGCCGACCAGCAGGAACGGCCACACGAACACTTTGCGGCGGTTGAGTTTATCCGATGCCCACGAAGCCGCAAGCATGGCGATCGTTGCCGCCAGATACGGCAGCGCCGAAAGCCAGCCGGTTTCGACCATGCCGAGCGTCGAACCGTTCTTCAGGATCGACGGCAGCCACAACACGAAACCATACACGCCGATGCTCCAGCAAAAATATTGCGCGCACAGTTTGATCACCGCGGGCGTGCGGAACGCTTCGCTGTAATTGCGCATCGGTTTGATGGCGGCCTGTTCGGCGCGCAAGGTTTCCGCGAGGTCGTCCTTCTGTTGCTGCGTGAGCCACGATACCTGTTGCGGCTTGTCCTGCACGATGAACCACCAGCACACCGCCCAGAGAATCGCGGGCGCGCCTTCGGCGATGAACATGTGCCGCCAGCCGAACGAGTGCACCAGATAGCCGGATACCACCGACATCCACAGCACCGTCACCGGATTGCCGAGAATCAGGAAGGTGTTGGCGCGGGAACGCTCGCTCTTCGTGAACCAGTTGCTGATGAAAATCAGCATCGCCGGCATCACCGCGGCCTCGACCACACCGAGCACGAAGCGGATCACCATCAGTGAGGGAATATTGCTGACCATACCGGTCAGCGCCGCGCAACCGCCCCACAGGATCAGGCTCCAGAACACGAGCTTTTTCACGCTGCGGCGTTCCGCGTATATCGCGCCGGGAATCTGGAAGAAGAAATACCCGAGGAAGAACAACGCGCCGATTAGCGACGACAAGCCCTTACTGATGCCGAGATCCTGGTTGATGCCGGCGGCCGATGCGAAACCGTAGTTCGCGCGGTCGAGATAAGCCAAGCTGTACGTGATGAATACGATCGGCATGATCGTCCACCAACGGCGAATCGCAAGCGATGAAGTCATGGGAGTCTCCTTTGTCGACCAGAGTTGGCGCTTTAGCGCTTACTCTGGTCCCATGCAGTTGCGGTCGACCAGAGTTGGCGCTTTAGCACTTACTCTGGTCCCATGCAGTTGCGGTCGACCAGAGTTGGTGCAAAGCACTTACTCTGGTCCCATACAAGAAAGTTGCTAACGGCTTCCCGAAGCAATGATGGGCGGTCATGGGGCGCTGTTCGAGCGCTCTTGCTGTTATCGAGCCAGCTAATACCGAATCCGGCTGAGTGCGCCGGGCGCGGCTCATCCGCAGTCAGGCCGCGGTGGCGACGCGCGGCACGTCGGCGCGTTCGAGCGCGTCGAGTTCGGCGCGGCTCGGCAGGCCTTCCGAATCACCGATCACCTGAATCGCCAGGGCGCCAATGCGGTTGCCGCGCGCGACTGCTTGCGGCAATGTCCTGCCTTCGAGCAACGCACTGACCACGCCGACGGCGAAACCATCGCCCGCGCCGACCGTGTCCACCACCTTCGCAACCGGCTGACCGGCGATCACGGCGGCATCGTCGGCGGTGCGGAAGTACGCGCCTTCTGCGCCGAGCTTGATGATCACGCCAAGCGCGCCCTGGTCGAGATAAAACCTGGCGATGTCATCCGGCTGTGTGTAACCGGTCAGAATCTCGCCTTCGCCGATGCCCGGCAGCACCCAGTCGGCCAGTGCGGCGAGCGCATTCAAACCTTCGACCATCGCGGCGCGCGAGGGCCACAGCGTCGGGCGCAGATTCGGGTCGAACGAGATCGTCTTGCCAGCGGCACGCATTTCACGCGCCAGATGGAACGCGAGTTCGCACGAACTGGCTGAGATGGCCGGCGCCACACCTGTCAGATGCAAGTGACGCGCGGACAGCACGTAATCAGCCACGTAGTCAGCCAAGGACAGATGGCTCGCCGCCGACCCTTTGCGGAAATACTCGATGGCCGGATCACTGCCGTCGTCGTTCTTCGACTTCAACTGGAAACCGGTCGGGTAGCGATCGTCGGTGGTCACGCAGCGCTGGTCGATGCCTTCTTTCGTCAGCGTGTCGCGCACGTACTGGCCGAACGAATCGTTGCCGACGCGGCTCATCCAGCCCACCTTGAAACCGAGGCGCGACAGGCCGATCGCCACGTTCAGATCGGCGCCCGCGACGCGCTTGGTAAATTGCCCGACACCGGCGAGCGCGCCTGTTTCGGCGGCCACGAACATGGCCATCGCTTCGCCGTAGGTGATGACGTCGAGTGCTGCGTTTGTGTTGCTCATCCTTCGCTCCTGCGTGTTTCTGCGTGTTCCTGTTTGCTGCCTGTTTTTTGCGTGTGCCGCCTTGCGTGTGCTGCTTTGCTTGCGCTTCTCTGCATGCTTCCACCCGTACCGCGTGTACTTCTCCACACGCGCTTTTTGCCGGACGTTTTTTGGGTACCGCTCTCTCAGGTCCTGCGCGCCGCTTACGCAGCGGCCAGCCATGCGACGTAGTGCGCTGCGTCCGCATCGATACGGTTCGCATCGAACGGAAATTCAATGCCGCGCGGCACGTGGCGCGGCAGCTTGTCGAGCACCGCGGCGAACTGCGTGTCGCCGGCGGCCGGCGCGGCCGGAAAGCGCCGCGCGCCCTCGCCCACCGTCGTCTTGCAATGGATGTATTCGACATGCGCAGCCAGCGGCCCGGCGGCATCGAGCGGCGCGACATCGCGCCAGGCCCAGTTGCCGATGTCGAAGGTCATGCCAAGCAGACCAGCGTGGCCTTCACGCTCCAACGCATCGAACAGGCCGGTGAATTGCGCCAGCGAACCGCCTTCAGCCAGTTGACCGTTTTCGACGACGAGCCGCACGTCCGCGCAGCGCACGCAATCGGCGATCACTGCGGCGTTAGCCTCGGCGCCAAACCCGCCGAGTTGCAGCTTCACGAAGCGCGCGCCCAGCGCGATCGCTTCTTCAATCGAGACGCGCAGTGCGTCGGCGTCGAGCCTGCCATCCGGCGTGTACAGCGACGCGGGTGTCGAGTAGACGGACCACAGCCCGAGGGCCGCAATCTCCTTGCCGAGCGCGCGTAACGCCTGCGGCGCGGCGTCGGCTTCGTCCGCGAACAGTTCGCGACGCACTTCGAAGCCCGTGGCGCCGGCCTGTTTGCTCGCGTCGGCCCACTTCAGATGACCGTGCGTGCGAACCGCGTCCATCCCGAATGCGCTTGCGACGATCACCACGTCCACCGCGTCAGTCATGTCGAATTTACTCAAATCTGTCTCATGATCGGCATTTGGAACCGGTTCCAAACACGTTTCGAAAAAAAGCGCCGAGGCGCTTGCGATGCCCGAATAGTGCGCCGGACGAGGTGTCATGCACCATAGTGGAAATCCCCAGGAAACCTTGATCAGGGTCCGTCCGCAAGGCACAGCGCGAGGAACTGTTCGACCACCCGCGATGGCGCACTCGCATGCGGCACCAGAATCGACAGCCGCCGTGTCAGCGGCTCCGGGCTCAACGAGAACAGGCACAGCGCGCCGTCCTCATGCCGCATCGACATCGCCGAGACGAAACCGATGCCCATGCCTGCCCGCACCGCCTCCTTGACGCCTTCGACCCCGGCAATCTCCAGCGCCACGCGCATCGGCACGCCCGCCCGGGCAAAGGCTCGCTCGACGATCTGCCGCACGCCCGACCCGGCTTCGCGCAGCACCAGCGGATGCGGGCCGAACGCCGCCAGCTCCGCCCGGCCGCCGTTGATATCCGCTCGTTTTTCTACCGCCCCCGGCGCTGCGCCTTCTAGCGCTCCTGCCGTTCCGCTTTCTACCGCTCCTGACACTCCGACCCCGTCCGCCCCATCTGCCGCAACAGCCCTGCCCGCGCCACCCGCCAACGCCAACGCCACCGCCAGCGGATGCGTGCGCGGCATGATCGCGACGATCTCATCCTCACGCCACGCGTGCACCGCGGTATCCGGTGGCAGATCCGAGCCGACCGGACCTTCGATCATCGCGATATCCACCGAGCCCAGCGCACCGACGATCTCCGTGGTGTTGCCATCGGCGGTATGCAGCGTCACGTCGGGGTAGTGGCGATGAAAATCCGCGATCAGGTACGGCAGCAGATAGCTCGCCGGCGTGGTGCTTGCGCCGATGCGCAAGGTGCCCTGCTCGAGGCCGCGCAGCGCGTCGCGATACGCATGCGCCTGTCGCCACGTATCGCGCAGCCGGGTCGCATAGCTGGCGAGTTGCTCGCCGGCGGGTGTCAGGCGCACGCCGCGCCCATCGCGCAGGTAAAGCGGCTCGCCGAATTCGTCCTGCAACTGGCGCAATTGGCCGGATACCGCCGGCTGCGATAGATGCAACGCCACAGCCGCCCGGCTGATGTTGCGATGCTCTGCGACAGCTGCAAACGTTATAAGTTGGTCCGGGGTCATGGCGGGCTAAATATCCGTTGAACTGATACTTCACATTCTAAATCACGATTTTTCATATCGATATATCTAATTTAGGATTGGGCCTATCGAATCAAGACAGTCATAGGAAGGCGCTACGCCATGTCCACCGCTCATCTCACCGCTTCCGCCGCACCCGCGGGGTCATCCACCCGCGGCCAACTCAACGGCATTCTGTTCGTTGCGCTGTTCGCCGCGGCCGTGACCCGCATCGCCTCGATCCCGGCCATCGCCGGCCTGGGCCTGAGCCCGCTGATCGTCGGCATCGTGGCCGGCGCCATTTACGGCAACGCGCTGCGTGACGGCATGCCCGAAAGCTGGGCGGCCGGAGTCAACTTCTCGGCGCGCAAACTCCTGCGCATCGCCGTGGCGTTTTTCGGGCTGCGTGTCAGCCTGCAGGAAATCGCCCAGGTCGGTTTGCCCGGTCTCGCTGAATCGGTGCTGATCGTCGTGAGCACGCTGGTGATCGGCACGTGGGCCGGGATGAAGATCATGAAGCTCGACCGCGACACGGCGCTGCTGACGGCTGCGGGCAGCGCGATCTGCGGCGCGGCTGCCGTGCTCGCGTTCGAGTCGACGCTGCAATCCAAGCCGCATAAGAGTGCGATGGCGGTAGGCAGCGTGGTGCTGTTCGGCACCCTCTCGATGTTCCTTTACCCGGTGCTGTTCAAGGCGGGCTGGCTGCATCTCGACACGGTTGGCGCGGGTCTGTTCTTCGGCGGCACGATTCACGAAGTGGCGCAGGTGGTCGGCGCAGCCAGTAACGTGAGCCCGGAAGCGACCCACATCGCGACCATCGTCAAGATGACCCGTGTGATGCTGCTGGTGCCGGTGCTGCTGGTCGTCGGCATGTGGGTGAACCGCTCGGCACGCAACGCAGCCGCCTCCGCAACGGCCGAAGACGGCAAGCAACACGCCCCGCGCAAGCTGGCGATTCCCTGGTTCGCGCCCGGTTTCCTGGCCTTCGTCGTGATCAACTCGCTGCACGTTCTGCCGGAAAGCACGACCAGCACGCTGAACATGCTCGACACCTTCGCGCTCACCATGGCCATGACCGCGCTCGGTATCGAAACCCGCATCGCGCAGATCCGTCAGGCCGGCCCCCGCGCCTTGACCACCGGCTTCATCCTGTATGTGTGGTTGATTGCCGGCGGACTGGGTATCACATGGACTGTCCAGCACCTGTTCGGCTAAGCCGTCCCCGCCTCGTCGCCAACCCCGCCGCGTGCGGGGTTTTGTGCGTTCAGGAGAACCAGCCGTCACTCATGCGCGGCATACTGGTTGCTGACGTTATCCGTTCACGCAAACCTGTTCATGCAACTGGAATGAGGACTGATCGATGAGCCTGGAACTTTACTATTGGGACGGCCTGCAAGGTCGTGGCGAATTCGTGCGGCTGGCCCTGGAAGAAGCCGGCGCAGACTACGTGGAAGTGGCGCGCGGCGAACCATCCGATGGCCTCGGCACAAACGCGATGATGACGCTGATGAAGAGCAAGGACGCGCCCTATCCACCGTTCGCGCCGCCGTTTCTGAAGGACGGCGATCTGGTGATCGCGCAGACCGCCAACATCCTGTTCTACCTCGGCCCGAAGCTCAATCTCGCGCCATCGGTTGAAAGCCTGCGCTATGTCGCCAACGGACTGCAACTGACGATCGCCGACATGGTGACCGAAGCGCACGACACGCATCATCCGCTCGCCAGTGCGTTGTATTACGAAGACCAGAAAGACGCGGCCAAAGTGCGCGCGCACGACTTCATCGACCACCGGATTCCGAAGTTCATGAAGTACTTCGAGCGCGTGCTGAAACAGAACCCTGCCGGCGACACGTTCATGGTGGACGACGCGCTCACTTACGTCGACCTGTCGATGTTCCAGTTGATCGACGGTCTGCTGTACGCGTTTCCGCGCGCGCTCAAGCGTTTCGGCGAACACTATCCGCGTCTTGCGGCCTTGCACGACGCGGTGATCGAGCGGCCGAACATCGCCGCTTATCTCCAGTCCGACCGGCGCATCGCGCACAACGAGGCCTGCATCTTCCGGCACTACCCGGAACTCGACAAGGCGGCGACTTGATCCGCGCCGCGCTCCTTCGCGACCCTTCCGCATCGCACCCGCTTCCGCCACCGGGCGCGATGCTGTTACCGTACGCGCATTCCATCCACCCATCACGCCCTCTCCTGCCGACGTGCTTTCATTCCTGCTGAAGCTGCGCACCCGCGCCCAAACCCTGTTCCGTCTCTCCGACGCCCATACGATGCTGGTCTGGTCGGTGGTGGTCGGCGTCGCGGGCGCGTTCGCGACGATTGCCTTTCGCGAAGGCATCGCGTTGCTGCAACTGGCGACGGTCGGCAAGTCCGGCAGTTTCGTCGAAATGGCGCGCAGCTTGCCGTGGACGGTGCGCGTGTGGCTGCCCGCCGCGGGCGGCCTGATCGCCGGCTTCTTTCTGCTGATCGCGCAGCGTCACGTCGACAAGTGCAATCACATCGACTACATGGAAGCGGTCGCGATCGGCGACGGCGTGGTGCCGGTGAAGTTGAGCTTCTGGCGCAGCGTGTCCTCGCTGTTCACGATTTCGAGCGGCGGCTCGATCGGCCGCGAAGGTCCGATGGTGCAACTGGCGGCGCTGGCCGCGTCGTTGATCGGCCGCTGGGTGCATTTCGACCCGCCGCGTCTGCGCCTGCTCGTCGCCTGCGGCGCGGCGGCCGGGATTACCTCCGCGTACAGTGCGCCGATTGCCGGCGCGTTTTTCGTCACTGAAATCGTGCTCGGCTCGATCGTGATGGAAAGCTTCGGCCCCGTGGTCGTTTCAGCGGTGGTCGCCAACATCACCATGCGCGAGTTCACCAGCTACAAGCCGCCGTACGAAATGCCGGTGTTTCCGCCCGTGGCGGGCGCCGAAGTCCTGTTGTTCGTTGGGCTCGGGCTGCTGTGCGGTGCAGCCGCGCCGCAGTTTCTGCGGCTGATGGACTTCTCGAAAGCAAACTTTCGCAAACTGCCCGTGCCGTTGCCCATCCGGCTGGCGCTGGGCGGTCTGATCGTCGGCATTCTGTCGGTATGGACGCCCGAGGTGTGGGGCAACGGTTACAGCGTCGTCAATTCCATTCTGCATTCGCCGTGGACGTGGAGCGCGCTCGTCCTCGTGCTGGTGTTCAAGATCGTCGCGACGTCGGCGACTGTGGGTTCAGGCGCGATCGGCGGGGTGTTCACGCCGACGCTCTTCGTCGGCGCGGTGGTTGGCTCGCTGTTCGGCCTCGGCATGCACGCGTTGTGGCCGCACGGCACCTCGGCGCCGTTCGCCTATGCGATGGTCGGCATGGGCGCGTTTCTGGCCGGCGCCACACAGGCGCCGCTGATGGCGATCCTGATGATCTTCGAAATGACGCTCAGCTATCAGGTGGTGCTGCCGCTGATGCTGTCGTGCGTGGTCGCGTATTTCGTGTCGCGCGCGATCGGCAAGACGTCGATGTACGAAATCACGCTACGCCGCAATCAGGAGGAACAGGAACGCACGCGTCTACGCGCGACGCAGATGCGCGAACTGATCCGTCCCGCCGAAACCGTCGTGCCCCCGAACGCGACCGTGCAGGATATGACGCGCGTGTTCCTCGAATATCCGGTGAAGTATCTGTACGTTGCCAACGAGTCCGGTGCGTTTCTCGGCGTGGTCGCGCTCAAGGACATCACCTCCGATCTGCTCGACAAGCGCGACACCTCAGCAAAAACCGCCGCGGATTACCTGCAGCCGCATTTCGATGTGCTCACGCCGGATATGCCGCTCGGCGTTGCGTTGCAGCACTTTATGGCGTTCCAGGGAGAGCGCTTGCCGGTCGTCGAAAGCACCGCGGACCCGAAGCTGGCCGGGGTGGTGTACAAGACTTCGCTGCTCGATGCGTACTTCCGAATGAATCCGACGCGCTGAGGCCGGGGGTCGGGCTTTCGGGCTTTCGGGCACTCCGGCTATCGGGCTATCGGGCTATCGGGCTATCGGGTGCGAAGTCGCTCGGTCGATTGCCGAGTCATTGGCCGAACCCGCGCGGCAATGCGCGGCGCCTCACCCACGCCGCCTTCTCAGCCCGTGCAAAGCGCGGCAGATTCTCTACAATGAGGAAACCGCTGCAGCGCTTGCGAGCAGCGCGCGTTACGCCAAGACGGGCGCACCGAGACGCCCGCCCTTCGATCGGAGCGAAGATGAGCGAACCGTCCCTCGATGCCGTCCGCCGTGATCAGGCCGGCTGGATTTTTCTGCATATCGAAGGCGAGCCGTACGATCGCGGCGAGCAGCATGGCCAGTTGCTCGCCACCGAAATCCAGAACGCGATCCGCACCGCCCGCTACCTGGCGAAATGGGATACCGGTGAAGACTTCGACACCTTTGTCGACGCCGCCGTGTCCCAGTTCGCCAACAAACTCGACACCGAATTCGCCGACGAAATCCAGGGCATCGCCGACGGCGCGAAGCTGCCGTTCGCCGAAGTGCTAGCCTGGAACGGCTACATGGATCTGCTGCAAAGCTGGTGGCCGAGCCACGCGGCGGCCCAGAAACCGCAACTCGGCCTGAAACCCTGGCGCGGACGCCGCGGCCATCACTGCAGCGCGTTCATCGCCACCGGCAACGCCACCCGCGACGGCCGCATCGTCATGGCACATAACTCGTGGGACCGCTACGCCGCGGGCGACGCGTTCAACGTCGTGTTCGACATCGTGCCCGATCGCGGCAACCGCATCCTGATGCAAGGCCTGCCGGGCTGCATCTCCAGCCTCACCGATTTCTGGGTCACCGAAGCCGGCCTGATGGTCACCGAAACCACCATCTCCAACTTTATCGGCTACAACGCAGCGGGTGCGCCGGAGTTCTATCGCTCGCGGCGCGCGTCGCAGTACGCCAACAACATCGGCGAATGGTGCGAGATGTTCGCGGTCGCCAACAACGGCGGCTATGCGAACAGTTGGCTGCTCGGCGACACCAAGACCGGCGAGATCGCGCGCTACGAACTGGGGCTGCACTATTCCGGCTTCGAGAGTACGAAAGACGGCTTCTATAGCGGTTACAACACCGCGACCGATCTGAAGATCCGCAACCAGGAATGCATCGGCGAAGGCGAAGACTATACGGACGTGCGCAAGAACGGCGCGCGCCGCTTGCGCTTCATGCAGCTCGAAGAAATGCATCACGGCAAGATCGACGTCGAACTCGCCAAAGAGATGATCGCCGACCATCACGACGTCTATCTCGACCGCAACGACAATCCCTGCTCGCGCACCATCTGCGGGCATCTTGAACTGGACGACGCGCGCTTCGGCGGTTCCGATCAAGGGCCGTTCAATCCGTGGGGCGCCAACGACGGCAAGGTGGTCGACAGCGAGATGGCGCGCAAGATGGCGTTCACCGCACGCTGGGGGCACCCGTGCGGCAAGCCGTTCGACGCCCAGGCGTTCATGAAGCGCCACCCGCAGTGGAACTGGCTCAACGGCTATATGCGCGACCGGCCGTCGTGGCCGTGGACGCGGTTCGACGTGCTGCGTTAGAAGCTCGCTCTTAGCGGTCGCTGAACCGTTGTTCGCCCAGGCTGTTACCAGGCAGATTGAGGTTCGCACGCGATTCGGGCATCAGCCGCTTCCGCATCGCAACATAGACGCAGCACGACCGTTCGCGACTGCTCTGCCTTTTTCCTGCCATCATGTGAAATCTACAATTAGGTTTTGTCTCATTTGCGCGCGCGTCGCAGCCGTTTGCCATCTAAGATGGTAGATGCACGCCGCCCGCCTGTATCAACGCCGCGTGTAGGTTGCGCCGTCCTTACGACGCGGGGACAGCGTAACGCTTGCTCAACTGTCAGCGCCGCATGAGCTTAGGAGGTCGGGCGATGAAAACCTCGACACTGTTGACCATGGTGACGCTGTCAGCCTCGTGTTTTGCCGCGCCAGTTCATACCGCGCCGGACAGCACGGCCGCCAATAGTCTTGCCGAACGCGCCAACGCCGCACCGGTCGCTCCCGCGGCGCCGGACGTCGCTGCCACGGACGACACTCGTCCGCAACAATGGCAACACATCGCGCTGCCCAAGTCGCGGCATCTGGAGCGAAGCTTCACGGGCCAGAACGAGCACCTGCAGACCTGAAAACCTGAAAACCGCCCCCTTGGAGCGCTTGCATGACCGCATCGGCTATTCCCGGCGAATCGATTGATCTGCAGATCGCCGACGTTCTGCGCGAAGTCCGTTTCCCGACCTACAAGGACGCGCTAGTCGACGCCGCGCGCGAAGCCGGCGCGAGCAACGAAGTCGTGTCGATGCTCGACGGTTTGCCGGAGCAGGACTATGCCGACGTGGCGTCGGTCACGCGCCTCGTCGGCGGCAACTATGGGCCGGGTCTGGGGGCATGAGCGGAAAGCAGGTCTTGACGCCGAGTTCACTTTCGTCCGATCCGAAGCCCGCTGCCGACTGGATCCATCGCTCGCCGCATTCGGGCGGCACGAGCGGCATCGAGCGAATCGAAGCCTTCTTTCATCATGCCGGCTATGCGATGCACCGGCACGATACCTATGCGATCGGCCGCACGCTTGCTGGCGTGCAGAGCTTCCGCTATCGGGGCAGCACGCGTAACAGCTTGCCGGGCGGCACGATGGTGCTGCATCCCGATGAGCCGCACGATGGCCAGGCCGGCACCCGCGACGGCTTTCACTACCGGATGATCTATGTCGACCCGGCGCTGTTTCAACAGGCGCTCGGCGGCAAGCCGTTGCCGTTCATTGAAGGCGGACTCTCGAACGACCCGCGTCTGTTTGCTGCGACCGAGAGCCTGCTGCGCACGATGGATTGTGCGATCGATTCGCTCGAACAGGACGATGCGCTCTACGAACTGGCCATCGCGCTCGACGCCGTGGCAGGGGGCGCGGCGACGCGCCGTCCGGTGGATTACCTCGCGGCCGAACGGGCGCGCGAGTATATGCTTGGTTCGCTCGATAGCGCAGTGACACTCGACGAACTGGCGGCAGCCGCCGGCCGCGACCGCTGGAGTTTGTCGCGGGATTTTCGTGCGCTGTTCGGCACGAGTCCGCATCGCTATCTGACCATGCGCCGGCTCGATCTCGTGCGCCGACTCGCGATTCAGGGCGTGTCGCTCGCCGACGCGTCGGCGGCGGCCGGCTTTACCGATCAGAGCCATATGACACGGCACTTCAAGCGCGCGTGGGGCGTTGCGCCGGCGCATTGGCTCAAGATGCTGGGGCCTTCGACCCGCGGCGCGCGTTAACGGTAGCTCGACGGATATCCCACCGTCCATCGCCCGCCGCCCCCGCGCACAAACGTACAAGACCCGCTAGCGCCTCCCGCCCTACGCTCCTGCCTGACACACACCTACCCCTCAGGAGGGAGCACCGCGATGTCCACCCATCAAACGATTCAACGGCCCTACCGCGCCATCAATTTCGCTGAGAAGCTGGAGCTCTTCAGCGACCAGTGGCAAGCACGCGTGGTCGCGGAAATGAACGACTATCAGTTCAAGCTGGTGCGCATCGAAGGCGACTTTGTCTGGCACGAACATGCCGACACGGACGAAACGTTTATCGTGCTGGACGGACAGTTGCGCATCGACATGCGCGATGGCTCCGTGCTGCTCTCGGCCGGAGAAATGTTCGTGGTGCCCAAAGGCACGGAACACAAACCGTATGCCGAACGCGAGGTCAAGCTGCTGCTGATCGAACCGCGCGGCGTGAAGAACACCGGCGAAGAAAGCAACGAACGCACCGCCGCGAACGACGTGTGGATCTAGGTTTACCGCGCGCTCGTCAAAGCGACGACGATGCTACGATCCGCGCGCGCGAAACCGGGAGCGTCGGCCGCGCCGCGTCGCCCTGCAAAGCGGACACCGGCAGATCGTCGGCATAAACCGGCGAGCCGGCCACGGCACGCCGCGGCATCCTGGCACGGGGATCGCGCGCGTGCTCGTCGGTGCGCTGGAAATGCGCGACAAGGTGATCGATAAAGGTGCGTACTTTCGCCGGCAAATGAAGGCGGCTTGGATACGCGATCGTGATTTCGATTTGCGGCAGGCGGTAATCGCCGAGCAACGGCACAAGCCGCCCGGACGCCAGATCGCGGCCGATCAGGTAGCTCGGCAAAATCGCCACGCCCATGCCCAGCAAAGCGAACTGCCTCAGCATCTCAGTGTTGTTAGCCGCGATCGCGTTGGTGGGTCTCACACGGACCTCACCCAGCGGTCCGGTAAAGACCTTTTCGTCGCCGCCCTGCTCCGCAGGCCGGCTCAGACACGGATGCTTCAACAGATCCTCGGGACGGGTCGGCGTACCGTGCTGCTGCAGATAGGCGGGCGTCGCGCAAACCGTCATATAGCCGGTGGTCAATCGCCGCGTGACAATGCTCGCGCTGCGCATGTGCCGCGCGACCATAATGCCGACGTCAAAACCCTCTTCCACCAGATCGACATGACGATCCGCCAGCGTGACGTCAGGCATGACTTCCGGATAACGCTCGGCGTAAGACTGCACCACCGGCGCGAGGCTATGCAGCCCGAACACCACTGGCGCGACGATGCGCAGCGTCCCGACCGGTTCGTGATTACGCGCCACCACCATCTGCTCGACGCCTTCCAGGTCGTCGAGAATATGGCGCACGCGTTCCAGATAAGTCGTGCCGGATTCGGTCAGCGAGAGGCGCCGCGTCGTGCGATTGAGCAGCCGGGTACCAAGGCGCGCTTCCAGATCCGCGACGTGGCGCGTGACAACGGCAGTGGAAAGATCCAGCGCGCCGGCCGCGCGGACGAAACTGCCAAGGTCGGCCACCTTGACGAATACGCGCATCGACTGCAATTGATTCATGGGACGACTCCTGCCTCGATAAAGCCGGGCCGGCGCAACGCTGCCGCCTGTGTCGACCCGCGCGACAAGGCGCGCGCGGATTTGCCCAACGATTCGATTGTATCGACCCGATCATGTCCCAACCCTGACCTGAACATGACAATCCGGTCAGGTTTCTGAGGCGCTCGCGACGCTATTGCGAGGTTTATTGCGGATATTTGGTAGGTATAAACCCTTAGATGCTGGTAACATAGCGCCCGAAAGGAACACATCGCTATGCCACATCGTTTTCAGCTTTTCGAAAAAATCGCGTTTTCACTGGTTTGCTGGTCCGCGGCGGCCTGTTCGGCCTTCATCGCTTACGAGCGGTGCCCGGAAATCAAGGTTGTCCTGCACGTCGGTGAAGAAGTCCTGCGCTACAGCGGGCAGTATTCGTTCGTCTGCGCCACGCCGGTTGCTAACGCCTGCGCGCAGTTGCCGGCGAGCTGATCCGCCGGCACTCGTATTACGCGTCGCGCCCGAACACCACGCGCGCGAAAAATCCCGCCAGCACCGTTTCAGCCATCTCCGACGAGACGTTCTGCGGGTCGACCGCATAAAAGAACTGCACGCCGTCGCACAAGCCCATCAAGCCCATCGCTAGTGTCTCCGCCGGTAACGGCAGAGGCGTGCCGACCCGCGTCGAAAACTCGCGGATGTACGCACTCAACTGTTCGAGCTTTTCGTGCAGGAACGCGTTAAAGCGTATGCGGAAGCGGCCGTCGCGCACGGCCAGCAGCTTCGCCTCTACCCACAGCAGGAAACATTTGTTCTCGCGATGCAGGTTGCTGTAGTAGCGCAGCACGCGCTCTTCCATTTCCTCGCGCGAAGTCGCGTCTTCGAAAATGGCATGCAACCCCATCTGCATGGTCTCGTGGTCGCGCCGCAGTAGTTCGAGGAACAACTCGTTCTTGCTGCGGAAGTTCGAATAGAACGCGCCGCGTGTATAACCCGCCGCCCCGGCGATGTCTTCGACACTCGCCGCGACAAAGCCTTTCTTCATAAAAATTGCTTGCGCAGCGTCGAGCAGGCGCTGGCGCGTCTGGTCTTTGCTCTGCTCGCGTGTAAGTCGTTGCCGTTTCATGGGCGCAAGTCTAGCACCGAAAAGAATTCCAATTCACGTCAACATTCAAATACAGGTGTGTATTAGAATGCGACCAATCATTCGAAGTCAGATGCGTATGCCGATCGCATGTTTCGACCCTCGTGTCTTCGCTGGCGAGCCGCTGCGGCTTGCCGTGTTCGTTCGCTGTCTCCAGTTGGGGTAATTGTGAAGCGTCCCGGTCCTCCCGCATCGTCTGCGATGCGCCAGCAGTCCCATCGGTATGCCCGTTCTGCGCGTCTGCGCCGCGCAGCATTTGCCCTCGCGCTCGCCGGTATGGTCACGCTCGCCGCGTGCTCGAAGAAGGAAGCGGTTGCGCCCGCGCCGCGTCCGGTGGTCGCCGTCGCCGTGCATGCGGACGGCAGCGCGACAGCCGCGGCCTCGTTGCCCGGCGAAGTGCAGGCGCGCTATTCCACCCCGCTGTCGTTTCGCGTCGGCGGCAAAATCATCGAGCGGCGCGTACGCTTGGGCGACGTCGTGAAGAACGGGCAGATCGTCGCCCGGCTCGATCCGGCAGATGCGCAAAAGAATGCCGCCAGCGCGCAGGCTCAACTCGAAGCCGCGCAACACAGTCTCGTGTATGCGAAGCAGCAACTCGATCGCGACCAGGCACAGGCGAAAGAAAACCTGATCGCGCCCGCTCAGCTCGAACAGACCACCAACGCGTACGCCTCAGCCGCCGCGCAGCGCGACCAGGCCGCGCAGCAGGCGGCGCTGTCGAAAGACCAGTTGCAGTACACCACGCTCAGTGCCGATCACGCCGGCGTGATCACGGCCGAACAGGCCGACACCGGCCAGAATGTGTCCGCGGGGCAAGCCGTCTATAACCTCGCATGGAGCGGCGATATCGACGTCGTCTGCGACGTGCCGGAAAGTGCGCTCGCCGCGCTCTCGGTCGGGCAGACCGCGCAGGTCACGCTGGCCGCGCTGCCGGGCCGCAGCTTCAAGGCGCGCGTGCGCGAACTGTCGCCCGCCGCCGATCCGCAAAGCCGCACTTACCGCGCCAAGCTCACGCTCGACAATCCCGGTCCGGACGTACGCCTCGGCATGACCGCCGACATCGCGCTCGCCGCGCCGTCGCCCTCGGACTCATCTGCCGACGCAACTGGCAACTCAGCTGCCAACGCCTCGGCGAGCCAGAACGGTTCCTTTACTGTGCCCGCCACCGCCCTGTTCCACGACGGCGCGCGGCCGGCCGTGTGGGTCGTGCGCGCCGCGGACAACGCGCTGGAACTGCGCCGCGTGACGGTCACGCGCTATAACGAGCGCACGATTGTGATCGGCCAGGGGCTCAAGGATGGTGAGCGCGTCGTACTGCAAGGCGTGCATACCGTGACCGCCGGCGAAAAAGTCCACGTGATCCCGCCGCTGCATCCCGAGGACTTCGCTTCATGAGCACCACGCCTGAAGAAGGACGCTTCAACCTGTCCGCATGGGCGCTGCGCCATCAGGCGCTGGTCGTTTTCCTGATCGCGCTCGCTACCGCATTCGGCGTTCTCGCCTATACACGTCTTGCCCAATCCGAAGATCCGCCCTTCACGTTTCGCGTGATGGTGATCCGCACCTTCTGGCCCGGCGCGACCGCACGCCAGGTGCAGGAACAGGTCACCGACCGCATCGGCCGCAAATTGCAGGAAACACCCGCCATCGATTTCGTGCGCAGCTACTCGCGCCCCGGCGAATCATTGATGTTCTTCTCGATGAAAGACTCGGCGCCGGTCAAGGACGTGCCCGAAACCTGGTATCAGGTGCGCAAGAAAGTCGGCGATATCGCCACGACCTTGCCGCCAGGCATTCAGGGCCCGTTCTTCAACGACGAATTCGGCGACGTCTACACCAACATCTGGACGCTCGAAGGCGACGGCTTTTCCGCCGCACAACTGCACGATTACGCGGACCAGTTGCGCACGGTGCTGCTGCGTGTGCCGGGCGTCGGCAAGGTCGATTATTTCGGTGATCCGGACCAGCACATCTACATCGAGATCGCCAACACGCAACTCACGCGTCTTGGCATCTCGCCGCAGCAACTCGGCCAGGCGATCAATTCGCAGAACAGCGTCTCGCCGGCAGGCACGCTGACCACCACCGACGACCGCGTGTTCGTGCGCCCCACCGGCCAGTTCAAAGACGTCAATGCGCTCGCCGACACGCTGATCCGCATCAACAACCGCTCGTTCCGTCTCGGCGACATCGCCACCATCAAGCGCGGTTACGACGATCCAGTCGCCACGCAGATGCGCTCCGGCGGCAAGGCGGTGCTCGGCATCGGCGTGACGATGCAGCCGGGCGGCGATGTGATTCGTCTGGGCAAGGCGCTCGATCAGCAGATGGTCACGCTGCGGGCCTACCTGCCCGCCGGTTTGCACCTGGTCGAAGTGTCGAGCATGCCGAACGCGGTGGCGCGTTCGGTCGACGATTTTCTCGAAGCCGTCGCCGAGGCGATCGCGATCGTGCTGGTGGTCAGCCTGCTGTCGTTGGGCGTGCGCACCGGCATGGTGGTCGTGATCTCGATACCTGTCGTGCTCGCCGTCACGGCGCTGTGCATGTATCTGTTTGACATCGGACTGCACAAGGTGTCGTTGGGCACGCTGGTGCTCGCTTTGGGGCTATTGGTCGACGACGCGATCATCGCCGTCGAGATGATGTCGGTGAAGCTGGAGCAAGGCTGGACCCGCACGCGCGCGGCTGCCTATGCGTACACCAGCACCGCTTTCCCAATGCTGACCGGAACGCTCGTAACCGTCTCCGGCTTCCTGCCGATTGCCCTCGCCAAGTCGAGCACCGGTGAATACACGCGTTCGATTTTCGAAGTGTCGGCAATCGCGTTGATTGCGTCGTGGCTCGCGGCGGTTGTGCTGATTCCATTGCTCGGCTATCACATGCTGCCGGAGCGCAAACGCCAGGCACACGAAGCGGAAGATCACGAGCACGACATCTACGACACGCGGTTTTACAAGCGCCTGCGTGGCTGGATCAGCTGGTGCATCGAACGGCGTTTCGTCGTGCTGGCGATCACCGTCGTGCTGTTCATTCTGGCCATGGCAGGCTTCACGCTGGTGCCGCAACAGTTCTTCCCGAGCTCCGACCGGCCCGAGTTGCTGGTGGACGTGCGCCTGCCCGAAGGCGCGTCGTTCGAAGCGACATTGCGCCAGGCAGAGCGGCTCGAAAAGGCGCTGGTGGGCCGTCCGGAAATCGATCATACGGTGAACTTTGTCGGCACCGGTGCGCCGCGTTTCTATTTGCCGCTCGATCAGCAATTGCCGCAGCCGAATTTCGCGCAGTTCGTGATCACCGCGAAATCCGTGAAAGATCGCGAGAAGCTCGCGCAATGGCTCGAACCGGAATTGCGCAACAACTTTCCGGCGATCCGCACACGCCTGTCGCGCCTCGAGAATGGTCCGCCGGTCGGCTACCCTGTGCAGTTCCGCGTGAGCGGCGACGATATCGCCACCGTGCGCTCGATCGCCGAGCGCGTCGCCGCGACCATGCGCGCCGACCGCCGCACCAGCAACGTCCAGTTCGACTGGGACGAACCCGCCGAGCGCTCGGTGCGCTTCGAAGTCGATCAGAAGAAGGCCCGCGAACTCGGCGTGACCTCCGAAGACATCTCGAGCTTCCTCGCGATGACACTGTCCGGCTATACCGTCACGCAATATCGCGAGCGCGACAAGCTGATCAGCGTCGATCTGCGCGCCCCGAAAGCGGAACGCGTCGACCCCGCGAAGCTCGTCACGCTGGCGATGCCGACGCCGAATGGCCCGGTGCCGCTCGGCACGCTCGGTCATCTGCGCAACGACCTCGAATACGGTGTGATCTGGGAACGCGACCGGCAACCTACCATCACCGTGCAGTCCGACGTCGCGCCTGGCGCGCAAGGGATCGACGTCACGCATGCCGTCGATAAATCCCTCAGCCAGATTCGCAGCACGCTGCCGGTCGGCTACCGGATCGAGATCGGCGGCTCGGTCGAAGAAAGCGGCAAGGGGCAGACGTCGATCAACGCCCAGATGCCGATCATGATCATCGCCGTACTGGTGCTCCTGATGGTCCAGTTGCAGAGTTTCGCGCGCGTGCTGATGGTGGTGCTGACCGCGCCGCTCGGCCTGATCGGCGTGGTGTTGACGCTGCTGCTGTTCGGCCAGCCGTTCGGCTTCGTCGCGATGCTCGGGGTGATCGCCATGTTCGGCATCATCATGCGCAACTCGGTGATTCTGGTCGATCAAATCGAGCAGGACATTGCCGCGGGACATAAGCGCTTCGACGCGATCGTTGGCGCGACGGTGCGGCGCTTCCGACCGATCACGCTGACCGCGGCCGCCGCCGTCCTCGCGCTGATTCCGCTGTTGCGCTCGAACTTCTTCGGCCCGATGGCGACCGCGTTGATGGGCGGCATTACGAGCGCGACCATCCTCACGCTGTTCTATCTGCCGGCCCTGTACGCCATGTCGTTCAGAGTACGCACCGACGAGCGCGAGCCGCCGGCGCCGTCCGCCACGACGCATTCGGGGAACTGAGATCATGGCTATCCTTGCATTCCCTCGACACGTGCGCCTCACGCTTCTCGGCGGTGCTGCGCTGACGCTGGCCGCCTGCTCGTTCGGCCCGAACGGCGAGCCGCCCGCCATGCCGCAACCGGCGCACTACGGCGCCGAAGCGCAGCCGACGCAAACCGTGCCCGCACAAGGCATCACCCAGCAATTCGTGGTCGGCGCGAAGCCCGTGCCCGAATGGTGGAAGCTGTATCAATCGGAGGCGCTGAACGCCCTGGTCGACGAAGGCTTGCGCAACAGCCCAACGCTCGCCGCCACCGACAAGAGTCTCGCGGCCGCGCGCGAGCAACTGCGCGCGCAAATCGGCAGTTCGATGCTGCCAACCATCGACGCGGGCGGCCAGATGACCCGCAATCGTGCGCTGGCGATCCCCGAGGCCGGTCCGAATACGTTCCTGTACAACATCTTCGTCGGTCAATTGCAGGCGCACTACACGTTCGACCTGTTCGGCGCCGCGCGTCTCGCCGATGCCGCGCTCGCCGCCCGCGTCAACGTACAGGCTTATCAGTTCGACGCCGCGCGCCGCGCGCTGGCCGCCAACATCGTGACGGCGGCGATCACGAGTGCTGCGTTGCGCGCGCAGATCGACACAACCGAGCGGCTCGTGACGCTTGCCAACGATCAGGCCCGCGACACGCAGCGGCGCTACGTACTGGGCGCGGTCTCACACGCCGACCAGTTGAGCGCGCAACAAAGTGCCGCGAGTCTGTCGGCGAGTTTGCCGGGCTTGAAGCAGCAATGGCTGACGACGCGTCATGCTTTGGCCGTACTACTTGGCCGCACACCGGACGCGGCCCCGGACGACCTCGATCTTGCGCAACTGCACGTGCCTGAACAGGTGCCTGTCGTGGTGCCGTCCGAGCTGCTGAGCACCCGCCCCGACATTCAGGCCGCGGACGCCGCCCTGAAGGCCGCGGCGGCCGATGTCGGCGTGGCGACGGCACAGATGTTCCCGAGTCTCTCGCTGAGCGCCTCGATGGGACAAGGCGGCTTTAGCTGGCCGGTGGCCCTGTCCGGCGCGGGGGCGATATGGAGCATAGGGGCATCCTTGTCACAACCGCTGTTTCACGGCGGCGCCCTGTTCGCGCAGCGCCGCGCGGCCGTCGACACGTATGACGCCACGGTTTCGCAATACAAGCAGACGGTACTGACCGCATTCCAGAACGTCGCCGACACGCTCGCAGCGCTGCAGCACGACGCGCAAGCGCTCGACGCCGCGAACATTGCAGCGCGTTCGGCGCAGGGAATTTTCGACGAAACGTCGGGACGCTACCGACTGGGCGCGTTGCCGATCGCCTCGACGCGCTCGAGCGAGCAGCAGTTTCGCAACGCGCAGCTCGATGAGATCCGCTATACCAGCGCGCGGCTAACGGACACGGCAGCCCTGTTCCAGGCGATGGGGAATCCGCCATTGGGGGCGGGGCAGGCTACATCTGCGTCTGCGTCTGCGTCTGCGTCTGCGTCTGCGTCTACGTCCACGGCGACCTCGGCGGTGCCAGGGGTTTCCACGGCGACCGTGGGCGGGTCGAACTAAACCTGGGATTCCGTAGTTATGGCTGCGGACTTATCCCCAGTTTATGTTGAAGAGGCTGTTGAAAACTATCTGACAAGCGGGCTAACACGTTGAACGCGCTGTAGTTTTTGGGTGCGGTGCGGAATGAACCAGGGGGCGCTGAATGTACCTTTGATTCCGGCCGAAGCCATTGGGACGCCTCACCACGCCACAACGTTATCCCCAGTTTATGTTGACAGGGCTGTTGATAACTACGGGGCTACGCGCTTAAGTGCTTGATGCAGATCGGTTTGTTGCTTGGGGTGCAGGCTGATGCAGGGGGTGATCGACTACGCGCCACGCAACGGCGGCCGTTTGCGGAGAGAGGCCTTATCCACAGATTTTGTTGAAAGGCATGTTGATAACACTTGGACATCCGGAGTAAGTGCTTGAGCGCGCAACGAAATCGGACGTAGATCTTTCAGGCGCCGCCCAAACAGCGAGTGGATTTAAGAACTACTCTTCGGCGCGCGCAGCGCCGCCGGAAGTATGACGCCCTTGTCACAAGCGCAAGCAGGTGCACGAACCCAGATTCCAGATGCACCACTACCCGTAGCAGACCACGGTGCCCACTTAGCAGGAGTGGTTTGAGCCGCTTTCTCTTGCCTACTTTTCTTTGCGGCATGCAAAGAAAAGTAGGTGCCGCCCCGCACAGGGGCAACGCTAATAGACCACTAGCAAATCAAGGAAAGGCCAAAGCCCCAAGAACACGGCCAATGCCGCGCACAGGCAAAAAACTCAATAAACCCCAGCCTCCCCAGCAGGCCGATGCTTAAACCTCTTATGCACCCAATAATACTGATCAGGAATCCGACGCACCTGCGTCTCAAGAAATTCGGTAATCCGCCGAGCATCGACAGCAACATCCTCCGAAGGAAAATCCTTTAACGCTTCGAAGATAGTCAATTTATAGCCCCGATAATCCGGCAAAACCTCAGTCACAAAAGGCACAACCCGAGCATTCCCAGCCTTGGCCATCCGCGAAACGGAAGTAAGCGTACACGCAGGCACACCAAAAAACGGCACAAACACCGAATCCCGCAACCCAAAATCCATATCAGCAGCCAGCATGACAGGCTTGCCATCCCGCAGCACACGCAAAGCCCGCCGCACACTATCGCTACGCGGAATCATCTCCGTACCAAAGCGCCCACGCTGCCGCTTAGCCATCGCATCAAGCAACAAATTCGACATCGGCGTATACAAAGACGCAACCGGATGCCGCGTCGAATACATCATGCAACCCGCCTCGATACCGACAAAATGGAAGCCGACAAAAATCGTCGGCTGCCCCTCCATGTCGGTCAGATCGATCGCGCTCTCCACTTCGACCAGGCGCGCCAACGCCTGCGCATTGCCGAACCATTGGGGACCGCGCTCGACATAACTGCGGATCACATGACAGAAATGCGCGCGCGCGAGACGCTCGCGCGCTTCGTCGCTCATGTCGGGAAAGCACAGTTTCAGATTGGTATGCACGACGCGCCGGCGCGCGCTGGGAATCCGGTACAGCAACGCACCGATGCCGGTGCCGATGCGCGCGACAACGCCATATGGCAGGAAAGCAAACGCGCGCAGCAGACCTGTCATCAGACAGATGAGTATTCGACTTTTCACGAGGCAACGACCCGGTGGATGCTGTGTAACAAACACGCCGGCCGCGGCAACCTGACGGTTGCCCACGGACGAAGTGGCAGGCGCGCGCGTCAAACGGGTCTTGCGCGGCGGGACTTTCGAAGATGGGTGTCTCGCTCGCGGCGAGACACAGCAGTGCTGGAGGCCGAAACCGCTTAGGAATCGGGCGTCCGTATAGGACCCAATATAAAAAGCATCGCAGGCGTGATTAAAACACACTGCACAGCGCAGGCACAAAATCTGCGGGCGGAGCTTACCCGAATACCGCCACTCAATCCGCGGCAGGCAACGGTTTCCCCGCCCTTTCAAAAACTTGCGCGTGCGGCCCCGGACAGGCCGCACACACTCGCTACGCCCCTAAGCGAGCCTCTAAGAAAGTCCCCTTGGGGGGACTGGCGAACATCAAGGCTTGTTCGTCTCGAACAGATCCATGATCTGCTTCTTCTCATTCGACGAGACATTCGGCGGCGGCACCGCCGGCGGCGTCATACCCGCCGGCCCCACGCCACCCACCGCGTCGCTCACACCGGCGGTCGGATTCGCGGAATCCAGACCGATGCTGGCCACGAAACCATTGCCCGGCGTCATGTCCGTATAGAACAGCTCGCCGTCGACCGCGGTCACGCCGTCCGGTTGCGCCGGCTCGCTTTGCGGTATGCCGCGCAGCGCACGCTGCATGTACTCGACCCAGATCGGCAACGCGAGCTGTGCACCGAACTCGCGGCTGCCGAGACTCTTCGGCTGGTCGTAACCCATCCACGCCACCGCCACCAGCGATTGCTGATAACCGGCGAACCAGCCGTCCTTGGCGTCGTTGGTCGTACCCGTCTTACCCTGCAGGTCCGAACGATGCAGCACGTTGGAGCCCGCACCCGTGCCGGCCGTGGCCACCGAGTGCAGCAGGCTGTTCATGATGTAAGCGTTACGCGG
Organism: Paraburkholderia sp. SECH4; assembly: GCF_030511745.1. Lineage (NCBI taxonomy): Bacteria > Pseudomonadati > Pseudomonadota > Betaproteobacteria > Burkholderiales > Burkholderiaceae > Paraburkholderia > Paraburkholderia sp. SECH4. Next base: position 10,995 of record NZ_JALOCP010000026.1, on the reverse strand, counting down.
TTCGAGCGTACGCGGCGCATCCTGGCCAGCGGTCAACGGCTGTGCCTTCGAGAGCGGTACGCCACGTGCATCCGTCACTTCGTTGATCAGATACGGATTGATGCGGTAGCCACCGTTCGCGAACACCGAGTATGCGCCCGCCGATTGCAGCGGCGTGACGAGGCCGGCGCCGAGCGCCATCGGCAGATACGGCGGGGTCTTGTCGGCGTCGAAACCAAAACGCTGCGTGACAAAATCTTGCGCGTACTTGGTGCCGATGAACGACAGGATACGGATCGACACCAGGTTCTTCGATTTCTGCAGCGCGAGGCGCAGCGGCATCGGACCGTCCGGCTGGTCGTCGTCCTTCGGCTCCCACGCGTCACCACCCGGCGTGCTCGGCGGGAAGTACAGCGGCGCGTCGTTAATGATCGTGGCCGGTCCGAGACCCTTGTCGAGCGCTGCCGAATAGATGAACGGCTTGAAGCTCGAACCCGGCTGACGCCACGCCTGCGTGACGTGGTTGAACTTGTTCTTGTTGAAGTCGAAGCCGCCCACCAGCGCACGAATCGCACCGTCCTGCGGCGTGAGCGAAACTAGCGCGCCTTCCACTTGCGGCAGTTGCGTGATCTGCCAGTTGCCCTTGTCGTCGGCGACGAGGCGCACGATCGAACCCGGCTTGATCTTCGTGGCGGCCGCCGCGCGCGCGGAGAGCGCACCGGCTGCAAAGCGCAGACCGTCGCCGCTGATGGTCACTTCCGTGCCGTCGACCAGCTGCGCCTTCACCTGCTTCGGATTCGCGTCCGTCACCACGGCGGCGATGATTTCGCCGTTGTCGGGGTGATCGGTGAGCGCGTCGTCGATGGTCTGATCGCGGTCGTCGCCCGGTGCGGGCAGTTGCACGAAGCCTTCCGGCCCGCGGTAGCCGTGGCGCCGCTCGTAGTCCATCACGCCCTTGCGCACTGCGCGATAGGCGGCGTCCTGGTCGGCGGAATCGATCGTGGTGGTGACGTTCAGGCCGCGCGTATAGGTTTCGTCCTTGTACTGCGCGTACATCATCTGGCGAACCATTTCGGCGATGTACTCAGCATGCACGCTGTATTCGTTGCCTGGGTTCTTGGTGTGAATCTCTTCCTTGACGGCCTGGTCGTACTGATCCTGACTGATGTATTTCAGCTCGAGCATGCGCTTCAGAATGTATTCCTGGCGGATCTTCGCGCGCTTCGGATTGACCACCGGGTTATACGCGGAAGGCGCCTTCGGCAAGCCGGCCAGCATCGCGGCTTCAGCCAGCGTGATGTCTTTCAGATCCTTGCCGAAGTACACGCGCGCGGCCGCGGCAAAACCGTACGAGCGCTCGCCCAGATAAATCTGGTTCATGTAGACCTCGAGGATCTGATCCTTGGTCAGCGCGCGTTCGATCTTGTACGCCAGCATCATTTCGTAAATCTTGCGCGTGTAAGTCTTCTCGCTCGAAAGGAAGAAGTTGCGCGCCACCTGCATCGTGATCGTGCTCGCACCCTGCGAGGCGCCGCCATGCGTGATGTCGGAAATGCCCGCGCGCAAAATGCCCACGAAGTCGACGCCGCCGTGCTCGTAGAAGCGATAGTCTTCGATCGCGAGCACCGCCTTCTTCATCTGGTCCGGAATGTCCTGGAAGCGCACGATGCTGCGCCGTTCTTCACCGAACTCGCCGATCCCCCCCCCCCCCCCCGGCCCCCCCCCCCCCCCCCCCCCCCCCCCCCCCCCCCCCCCCCCCCCCCCCCCCCCCAGTTGCGGCCCCATCACCACGAGCGCATAACCGACGATCAGTGCACCCACCACGGCAATGGTCGCCAGCAGACTGACAAACCAGATGGTGATGCTCGCACCGATCGAACGGCGGCCGGGCTCAGCGTCGCGCGAAGCAGCGTTGCGTCCTGGAGTGCGGTGGTAGGCGTCCCGGTCGTCACCAGCCGGAGAATTTGAAGAATGCGGTCGTTTGATGATTGGCATGACTGGAATAGTGGGCGCGTAACTGAACGCGTGAGGCGCAAAACACCGCGCGGCCCTATGCCCCCGGGCGACCGCACGGCACGCCCGTGACATCGTCCGGCGCAACGCAACAGCGCATTTTAAAGAAATCAAGCGCCGTCCAAGACAGTTTTTTTGTAAGAATTCCCTTCGCGCGGCGCCATGCCGGTAGATCGCGGCAATGGCACGCGCTCCCGGCGCCACTTGCCCAGGTTATCAACAGAAATTGTTGAAAGGCCTGTGGACAAGCCCGCCGCAAACGCTACAACCCGTTGATGTCACGGGATTTTCATGTCGCGCCCGTTCCGCATCGGTGCAACTCGTCATATGATGGACACGGCGCGGGGGTCGACACCGACACGCGCGACGGCGTACGCCAGATTCACGCCTTGATTCGCCAATGCCAACAAGTATGCGAGCCGACCATGAACAAGCCCAGCGAACGCATCGTCGTATTCGTCACGACCGCACAGAAACGCGCGATCGCCGCCACCGCCGAAAACCTGGGCATTAGCGTCAGCGAACTGATGCGGCGCGCGGTGTTGAGCTTCGGCGCGACCAGCGAACAGGTGAAAGCGGCCAGCATCGTCGACCGGCTGCGTGCGCCGCGCGCGCCGGACGCGCTCGACGCGGCGCTGCAACGGGTCGCGCGCGGTACGCGCCACGCACGGGCAGCGCTTCCGGAGGCCTTTCAGACTCACGGTGACAACGAAACCGCTGTGCCGGCGGAAAGCGCGGCGGCATCGCACGCGGATGAATTGTTGGGCACGGCCGCAGGCGCGGGCCCAGCGCCGTTGCTGCCGGCCGGTGTATTGGCCGCCCTCACCGCCACCGCCGAGGAAATAGAAGCCGCCGCGGCAGCCGAAGCCGTGGCGCGCGTCGCCGCGGCCGAAGCGGCGTCCATTGCCGGTTCGGCGCAAAAACCGGGCGACGTGGACACGCCTTTGCGCCACGTGCTTAAACGCCCTCGCCTCGACGCCACGCGCGACGAAGACGATCCACAAAGCGATCCGAGCACGGAAGGCGGCCGCTTCGCCTGAATCGGAAGTGCCACCACGGTCAAGCGCCCCAACCCACCGCGCATTGATGCGCTGTTGAAGCGCAAGCACGCCGTCGATACACCACGCCTGTTCACATCCGCGACACTCGCCGCGCCGACACTCGCCGTGCCTATGCACGTCGCGGATGCCCGCCGCACGGTGCCCGCCGCGCACAAAGTTGGCGATTGTGTCATCGCGCCCTTTAAGGCGGTTTTAAGAGAATGCGTGGTGTAATATCCGCCGACGGCTGAATAAGCCACCGCGCGTTTTAACCACTGAGGCTGTTGGCCATTCGGTTTCAAAACGTAAATTTGTGGCACCACTATTGCAATTGGCGAGTGTGCCCCGAACTCCGGTCCGAACGCTGCGCAGCTTCTCGCGCAGCGGCGTAAAGTAGCATTTGAAAGCAGTTAAAGCGCGTGGGAATTATTCAGCGCCGATTTCATTCTTTGGAGGTTTTCATGTCGCTTTTTGACAGCATTTCGCGCACGCTTAAAGGTCTCCTGAACGACGCAGCCGATTCCGTGCAGGATCCGTCGCGCGATTCGCGCCAGATCGTGCGCGAACTCGACGAGAGCATCGCTAAAGCCGAGAACTCGCTGATCGAGATTCAGGCACAGGTCGCCACGCAGCAAAGCAAGCGCGATGTCGCCGCCGACAAGGCAAAGAAGTACGAAGACGGCGCGAAGCGCGCGCTGCAATCCGGCGACGAAGCGCTCGCACGCGAAGCCCTCGGCGCGCAAGCCACGGCCGAAGCTGAACGCGATGCGCTGGCGAGAGAACTGACCACGCTGGAGCCGTCCGTTGCCCAGTTGAAGAGTCAGATCGACGACATGCGTGGCCGTCGTAACGACCTGAACGCGCGCTCGAACATTCTGCAAGCCAAGCAGCAGATCGCTCAGGCCAAAGATGTTGCCGCTACTGCGTTGGGCGGTATCGGCGGCAAGAATCTCTCCGAGGATTTCCAGAAGCTGGAAGACAAGGTTGCGTTATCGAACGCCCGTTCCGACGCACGCCTGAATTCGGCCGACGTTAAGACCGGCAAGGCGCTCGACGACAAGCTCGCGGATCTGAACCGCGGCCCGTCAGTCGAAGATCGTCTCGAAGCGTTGAAGAAGCAGATCAACACGCCGGCTCAGTAATTGCGTCAGCAGTGCATACCGGTGGCCGTTACGAGCGCCATCGGAATCGACTGAAGGAGACGGGTGCATCGCACCCGGTCCGTAAATGAAAAAATTTCTCGCAAGCGCATTCGCCTCACTGCTGTTCGTGTCGGCCGCGGCGTTCGCTGTGCCGACGGTCCAGCAGATCGAATCCGCCATGTCGCAAGGCAACTGGCAGCAGGCCGATGCCGGTTTGAGCGAAGTACTGCAGGCGCATCCGAACAATGCGCGCGCGCACTACCTGTACAGCCAGGTGCTCGATCGCGAAGGCCGTTATGCCGACGCCCTCGCCCAGATCCAACAGGCCAAGACGCTCGATCCGCAAATCCGCTTCACCGACCCGACCCGTTTCGCGCAAACCGAAGCGCGCATCCGTAAGGACGCGGAACGTGCTGGCGGCGCCGGCGGCAACACCACGAGCCGCGCGGCCAACCCGTTCGTACAGCAGAATTCGCCGGCGGTGCAGCAGCAGTCGGCGATAGCGCCGCAAGCGCCGCAACGGCATGGTCCCGGCATCGGCATGTGGGTTGGCATCATTCTCCTGATCGGCGTGATCGCGCTGGTGTTGCGCTGGACCTTGCGCCGCGCCCGCACGCAAGACGATTCGCGCGCCGACGACGATCGTCGCGTGCAGCTCAAGCGCGCAACCGAAATGCTCAACGCCGTGCGCTCGTTGAAGCTCGACGTGAAGCTCTCCACCGTGCAAGGTCATGAGGCGCTGGAGAAGGAAGTCGAATCGACCGAAGACCAGTTGCGCGGTCTCGTCGAAACGCTGTCGAACAGCAAGAATCCGGTGCCGCCGTATCAGCTCGACGAACTGGAACAGCGCATCGGCAGCCTGCGCGCCCGCGCCGAAGGGCGGCCCGATCCGTATGCCGCGCCGGCCGGCACGCAGCAGTCGCCGTATGCGCAGGAAGCAGAGCGTTTCGGCAACCCGCCGCAGCCGTATCCGCAACAAGGACCGTATCAGCAGCAGCCGCAGGTCATCGTGCAACAAGGTGGTGGCGGTTTCGGCGGCGGCATGGGCGGTCTGCTGACCGGCGTGTTGCTCGGCGAGGCGCTGAATTCCGGGCGTGAACGCGTCGTGGAGCGCGACGTGATTGTCGATGACGAAACGCGTCGCCGCGGCGGCGACGGGGGCAATGGCGGCGGCCTCGACTTCGGCCAGGGCTCGAACGACTGGAACGACAACAGCGGCGGCGGCGTCGACATGGGCAGCAACGACGATTCCGGCGGCTGGAGCGATACCTGAGAAACACCGCGCTGGATGAGATGCAGTCAATCAAACGCTAATCGATCAAGCTGCAATGAAAACAGGCTCCTGCACGGAGCCTGTTTTTTTATGTCGATTCCCTTCATTCATGCGGGCGCCCTGACCGGCTCATGCTGCGCTAGCAGCACCGAACCAGCAAACAGCCGGACGATGAAACGCTCCGCATACGCGACCAGCGCGTCCCGGCGCGCGGCATTCCCGTCGATGTACTCCGCCGAAAGATGAAACAGCAGCAGCACGATCTGCGTGCAGACTTCGTCGACGGTTGCGCGGGCGAGCGTCGGCATCAGTTGCAGTTGCACGACGTCGTCCGCCATTTCCGCCGACACCTCGTGGAGGTTTGCCCGCACCGCTTCGCGCAGCGCCGGCGACGTGCCGTGATACTCGGCCAGCGCGCTCAGAAATGCCTCGCGATTCTCCAACGCAAACGCGAAGAACGCCATGCACGCGCGACGCGGCACGCTCTGCGGCTCGTCGTGCGCGGCCAGCCAGCGCTCGCGCCGCAGCATCGGCCGCAAGCGGCGGCTCACCGATTCGACCGCTTCGCGCGCCAGCGCGTCGAGCGTGTCGAAATGGCGGTAGAACGTGTTGGGATTCAACCCTGCCTCGCGCGCCAGTTCGCGCAGACCCAGGCTTGCAAAGCTGCGCCCGCCCGCGGTCAAACGCAACGCGGCTTCGATCAGCCTGCGCTTGCCGGGCGGGAGGTCCTGCCCGGCAACAGCGCCATGGTCGGCAGCGAGCGCCGCTTCGGGTACGGGTTTCATGAGCTTTCAGTCGGAGCACGGCTCGCGCGTTTGATAGTCGTACTCTAAACGATCTTGACGCGAAGTGTACAGTTGTCTACCCTGCGCGTTATACGGCTGTAGACATATGTAGACACCCGAATTTTGCTCACCTCCGGAGACCCGCCGTGACGCCTGCTTCAACTGCCCAACCCGCCGCGCCACGCATTGCCATTGTGGGCAGCGGCTTTGCGGGCATCGGCATGGCGATCCGCCTTCAGCAGATGGGCATCACGTCGTTCACGATTTACGAGGCGGCCGGCGATGTTGGCGGCACGTGGCGCGACAACACCTATCCCGGCGCGGCCTGCGATGTGCCGTCTCATCTGTATTCGTTTTCGTTCGAGGCGAATCCGGCGTGGTCGCGTGCGTTCGGCAGCCAGGCGGAGATATTCGCTTACCTCAAGCATTGCGCGCGCAAATACGGCGTCGATCGTTACGTGCGTTGCAATGCACGCGTGGCCTCGGCGCGTTTCGACGAAGCGCGGCAGATATGGCAGGTCGAGATCGATTCGAACGGTACGCGCGAAAGCATCGAGGCCGATGTCGTGATCGCCGCGAGCGGTCCGCTCTCGCGGCCGGCCATGCCGCAGATCGCCGGGCTCGAGCGCTTCGAAGGCAAGCTGTTTCATTCCGCCCGCTGGGATCACGACTATCCGCTCGAAGGCAAGCGCGTAGCGGTAATCGGCACCGGTGCCAGCGCGATCCAGTTCGTGCCGCAGATCCAGCCACGCGTCGCGCAACTCGAACTGTTCCAGCGCACCGCACCGTGGATCATGCCCAAGCCCAACAAGCCGGTCGGCCCGCGCGCACATTGGCTGTTCCGCCATCTGCCGTTCACGCAGCGCTTCGTGCGCAATGCGATCTACTGGCAGCTCGAATCGCGTGCGATTGCGTTCGTCGTCAATCCGAAACTGATGAAGTTGCCGATGAAATTCGGCTTGAGCTACCTCGAACGGCGCGTCAAGGACCCGGCGCTGCGCGCCAAGCTGACGCCGAACTACCGGCTCGGCTGCAAGCGCGTGCTGCTGTCGAGCGATTACTATCCGGCGCTCAACCAGCCCAACGTCGACGTGGTGACGACCGGTATCCGCGAAATCGTCGCCGACGGCATCGTCACTAACGACGGCGCGCATCACCAGGCCGATGCGATCATCTGCGGCACGGGCTTCCAGGTCAACGACGTGGGTGCACCGTTCAACGTGACCGGTCTCGACGGCGCCGACCTCGGCGCGATGTGGCTGCGCGATGGACCGGAGGCCTACCTCGGCACCAGCATCGCCAACTTCCCGAACTTCTTCATGATCGTCGGCCCGAACACCGGGCTCGGCCACAACTCGATGATCTACATGATCGAGTCGCAAGTGCAGTACATCGCCGATTGCCTGCGCGTATTGCGCCGACGCAAGGCACGCACGATGAACCTGCGGCCCGACGTTCAGCACGATTTCAATGCGCGTCTGCAGAAGGAGATGCAGCACTCCGTGTGGGTCAGCGGCTGCCATAGCTGGTATCAGACAAAGAGCGGCAAGGTCACAGCGTTGTGGCCGGGCTTCACATTCAGCTTTCGCAAACGCACGCGGCGTGTGCGGCCGCACGATTATCGCTTCGTGCCATAGAAGCATGCGGCGGCTGAGGGGCTGCTCGCGATGCGGAGGTGGGGGCCGATACCGGCTCAGATGCTGAGTCCGTGGCAGACGCAGAAACAATCTAATTCAAACAAAAGGGAGACAACAACCATGGCAAGCATCGAATCCGCAACGCCCGCATCCACCGTGCCGCTGCGCCCCCGCTCGCTCGCCGCGCGCCTCGGCATTACCAGCGTGCCGCGTGCCGAATTGCAGCGGCGCTACACGCAGAGCGGCTCGAAGTTCGTCAAGATCATGGGTGCCGACGTGCACTACGTCGACGAAGGCAGCGGCGACACAATCGTGATGATTCACGGTTTCGCGTCTTCATTGCACACGTGGAATCGTCTGGCCGATGAACTCAAGCACGAGCATCGCGTGATCCGTCTCGATCTGCCGCCGTTCGGCGTGACCGGACCGCTGCGCTCGAGCTCCGGCGAGATCGAAACCATGAACCTGCCGACCTACCGGCGATTTATCGACACCTTCATGCAGGCTCTAGGCATCTCGCGTGCGACGCTGATCGGCAACTCGCTCGGTGGCCTGATTTCGTGGGATTACGCAGTACGTCATCGCGAGGCCGTCGAAAAGCTCGTACTGATCGACTCAGCCGGTTTTCCGATGAAGCTGCCGATTTACATCGGCCTCTTCAATAGCGCGCTGGTGCGGGTCAGTTCGCCGTGGTGGCTGCCAGAAGTCATTATCAAGAGCGCGGTGCGCAACGTGTATGGCGATTCGCACAAGATCGATGCGGTGACGCTGCGGCGTTACGTCGAGTTCTTCCACGGCGAAGGCACGCGCACGGCGATCGGCAAGATGGTGCCGACGCTCGACTTCAAGGACGTCGATACCGACGTGCTGAAGACGCTGAAGGTGCCGTCGCTGGTGCTGTGGGGGGCGAAGGATCGCTGGATTCCGCCTGCGCATGCTGCCGAATTTGCGAGCCGCATTCCGGGCGCGAAATCGGTGATGTACCCGGGACTCGGCCATATTCCGATGGAAGAAGCCCCTGAGCGCGTAATGACCGATCTGCGCGCGTTTCTCGGCACGAACGACGCCACTGCTCCAGCAGTTGAAGGCGTGCGCGGCGAGCCGGTCTGACCCTTCCTGGCCGCACGATGCGACGGTCGTATCGTCGCATCGTCTGGCGGCCCCGCCGATTCATCCATCCACCGATCCGCACCCAGGCGCGCATGGCCGCGCTGTTGACGCACCGCCGACACGCGACGTTGCGCTCTCAACCACCTCCGAGCAACCGCAACAGTCCCCAGAGAAACTTGCAGAGCATCGCGATCAGCTCCCACAGGTGGTAGAGCTGCTGCCAGCCTGAGACGCGTGCGAAGGAGTCGATCATGGTCCGCTGGTGAGTGGGAGGGCTGCGAGAAATGGCAGGCGCAGTCGCTTGCGGGGCCAGGCCTCTCGCGGGTCTGGGCGTCTCACGCGCGCTGTGCACTGGGCCGTGCCAGCGCCCTGCCGGATCCCACATCATAACGACCGCGGGATACCCCGTATCAAGTTGTTTGCAAGTTTGCCGTCAATACTTCGGGAAGACGCGGCATCCGTGCTGGATGAGCGCACGAATTGACTCAGCAAACCGCGCCATCAAGGAGACACGACCATGACGCGCTTCAGCTTCCGCCGGGCTGCCCGTTCGCAGACTGTGGTCGGCGATATTGCCGCCCACGCCGGCAAACTGGGTATTGAAATCTGCGACGTATCTGGCCACGTCGAAGAAGTGGCTGCGCGCGTGCAGCGCCAGGCACAGGTATGCCGCGCGCTGCGCGAATCCGCTGCCGTCACGCTGGCGGGCAACCACCGCATCGCCGCCGCTGCGCGCGAAATGCGCAGCGTGTCGGCTGAAGCCGCAACCGGCGTGCAGGCGTCGCAACAGACGCTCGAGGCGTCGCTCGCCGATATCCACGGGCTGGTGGAAGGCGTGACGGTAATCGAGAGCCAGATTGGCGCGCTGCGCAGCGCGTTGGCCCATGTGAGCCGCGTCTCCGAGGAGATTTCGCTGATCGCCCGCCAGACGCATTTGCTGGCGCTGAATGCCGCGATTGAAGCCGCGCGCGCCGGCGACTCCGGCAAGAGTTTCGCGGTGGTGGCCGCCGAGGTGAAGAACCTGTCGGCGAAGACCGCGCACGCGACCGGCCAGATCGAGACGACGCTCGCGCAACTTACTCAGCAGACCGAGCAGTTGATCAGCGAGGGCTCGGTGAACACGGCGCGCGCCCATCGGGTACGCGAAGGCACCCGCAAGATCGGCGACGTCGTCCATGCGACGGGCGATGCGATTACGCAGCTCAACGACGAGGCTGGACAGATCGCCGCGTTGACCGGCGAGATTGAAACGCAATGCAACGGGCTCGAAGCGCAGGTGCTGGAGATGGCGAGCGGCGTCGAAGATTCGAGTGAAAACTTCGTCCAGGCGAAGGACCGGCTGGGGAATCTGCTCAGCGTATCCGAGACGTTGATCGAGCTGACCGCGGCCACGGGGGTCGAGACGACGGATACGCGGTTTATCGAAGCCGTGCAGCGGGCTGCGGCCGAGGTGAGCAAGGTATTCGAAGCGGCTGTCGCTCGGGGCGAAGTGTCGATTGAGGATCTGTTCGATCAGCACTACGTGCCTGTTGCCGGGAGCAATCCGGCTCAGTTCATTACGCGGTTCACTGCGTTTACCGATCGGGTTTTGCCGGCTATTCAGGAGCCGTTACTCGGGCTGGATCCACGCGTGGCGTTTTGCGCTGCTGTGGATGTGCGTGGGTATCTGCCTACGCATAATCTGAAGTTTTCTTTGCCGCAGCGCGAGGATGTGGTGTGGAATATGGCGAATTGCCGGAATCGGCGGATGTTCGATGATCGCACTGGGATTGCGGCTGCTTCGCATGTTAAGAAATTTTTGCTGCAGACGTATCGGCGTGATATGGGCGGTGGGCAGTTTGTTTTGATGAAAGATGCGTCGGCGCCCGTGTTTGTGGCCGGGCGGCATTGGGGTGGGGTTCGGGTTGGGTATAAGGTTTGATTGTTTTCTTCTTGCGTGGCGCTTTTTGGCCGTGTTCTTGGGGCTTTGGCCTTTCCTTGTTCTGGCTTTCGTGCCTTTCCTTGCATTGTTAGTGG
>NZ_JALOCP010000025.1:0-133972 GCF_030511745.1 Paraburkholderia sp. SECH4 | reverse complement strand
GCCGCCCCGCACAGGGGCAACGCTAATAGACCACTAACAATGCAAGGAAAGGCACGAAAGCCAGAACAAGGAAAGGCCAAAGCCCTAAGAACACTGACAAAAAGCGCCGCGCGGACAAAAAACGCAAAAAACCAAAACCACTATCCACCACGAGGCGCCCGAGCCGCCTCATCAAACCGCCGATTAGCCTCAACAACCTCCGCCCTGAACTGCTGCAAAGCACTGACCTCCAAATCCGGCGGCATCAAAGCCGCCCATAAAACATCGATTAACTGACCCGCGGTAGCGTCAATATCGATATGCCGATTAGCCAGCGTAGCGTCCCACAGCACATGTTCCATCGGCCCAAACACCATCGACCGCAACAACCTCAACGGCATGTCAGCCCGAATCTGCCCAGTCTCCTGGCCCTGCGCCAACACCCGCATCAACGGCGCCGTATACCGCCGCTGCAATTCCGTCAGCGCCTCACTCAACTCATGATGCCGGGCCCGGCCCTCGGACAACACCAAAGCACACAGGTCCGTGCCATTGACCAGCATCAACCGCAAATGCGTCCGCACAATAAAAGCAAACTGCTGCCGCACGCTGCCATCCCGCGGCAGCCCCGACTCGATCGCTTCAATGATCTCGTCGTACCAGTCGCCAATCACCCGCGCGCATAACTCGCGCTTGCCGCGAAAATAACTGAACACCGTCGCCTCGGAAATCCCCAGGCGCTGCGCAATCTCCGCCGTCGTCGCGCGCTCGTAGCCCTTCTCGGAGAACACGTCGCGCCCCGCCTGCAAGATCTCCCTCACGCGCTGCTGTGACTTGCGCCCCGCCGGCTGGCGGCGCGAGGCAGGTAACTCAGCCTTCATGGCAACCGTCATATGAGTCCAGTTCAGATTTGTGAGGCCAATCGCCTCGGTCACACCCATTCCATCACTGTATAGCGGCTCCAGACACATGCCAACCGGTTTCTGAGTGATACTCAAAAATACCACTTGACGCTTACGTAAATCTGGCGTGAAATGCGCCTTGAACGTTTCGCGCCTCGTGCGGGGTGGTAAAGGCGGCCCATAAGGCCGCCGCCGTCCGCTGAGCCGCACTCAGACGGGCCGGCACCCACCCAGGCTAAGCCGGTCCGCCAACGAACTCTGGAGACACTGCAATGAGCAACCTGCCCGGTTTGCAATTCCCGCTCGGCGAAGAAATCGAAATGCTGCGCGACAGCATCGCCGGATTCGCCGCCAAAGAAATCGCCCCGCGTGCCGCGGAAATTGATCGCACGGATCAGTTCCCCATGGACCTGTGGCGCAAATTCGGCGACCTGGGCGTGCTCGGCATGACGGTCTCGGAGGAGTACGGCGGTGCGAATATGGGCTACACGGCGCACATGGTCGCGATGGAAGAAATCTCGCGCGCGTCGGCATCGGTCGGTCTCTCATACGGGGCGCACTCGAATCTGTGCGTCAACCAGATTCATCGCAACGGCACGGCAGCGCAGAAGGAAAAATATCTGCCCAAGCTGGTCTCCGGCGAACACATCGGCGCGCTCGCCATGAGCGAACCGAACGCGGGTTCGGACGTCGTCAGCATGAAGCTGCGCGCGGACAAGAAGGGCGACCACTATGTGCTGAACGGCACGAAAATGTGGATCACCAATGGCCCGGATTGCGACACGCTGGTCGTCTATGCCAAAACCGATCCCGAAGCGAATTCGCGGGGCATTACCGCGTTTATCGTCGAGAAGGGCATGAAGGGTTTCTCGGTCGCGCAAAAACTCGACAAGCTCGGCATGCGCGGTTCGCATACCGGCGAACTGGTGTTCCAGGACGTCGAAGTGCCGGAAGAAAATATCCTCGGCCAGTTGAACGGCGGCGTGAAGGTGCTGATGAGCGGCCTCGATTACGAACGCGCCGTGCTCGCCGGTGGCCCGACCGGCATCATGGTCGCAGTCATGGACGCGGTCGTGCCGTATATCCACGACCGCAAGCAGTTCGGTCAGCCGATCGGCGAATTCCAGTTGATTCAAGGCAAGGTCGCCGATCTGTACACCACGCTGCAAGCGTGCCGCGCGTATCTCTACGCTGTGGGCCGTCAACTCGATACGCTCGGCAAGGAACACGTGCGCCAGGTGCGTAAGGACTGTGCGGGCGTGATTCTCTACACCGCTGAAAAAGCGACGTGGATGGCCGGCGAGGCGATCCAGATTCTCGGCGGCAATGGCTATATCAACGAGTATCCGGTCGGCCGTCTGTGGCGCGATGCGAAGCTCTATGAAATCGGCGCGGGCACGAGCGAAATCCGCCGCATGCTGATCGGCCGCGAACTGTTCGCCGAAACGGCTTGAGCCAAGAGGAGAAGCCACGCAATGCCGATCATCGAATCAAAGCTGAATCCGCGCTCGGACGACTTCCGCACCAATGCGGCGGCGCTCGAAGCGCTGGTCGCCGATCTTCGCGCGAAGGTCGAGAAACTCGCGCTGGGCGGCGGGCAAGCGGCGCGCGACAAACACACGGGCCGCGGCAAACTGCTGCCACGTGAGCGCATCGAGAAACTGCTCGATCCGGGCACGCCGTTTCTCGAGTTCTCGCAACTCGCGGCCTACGGCATGTATCACAACGATGCGCCGGGCGCTGGCGTCATCACGGGCATTGGCCGCATCGCGGGGCAGGAGTGCGTGATCGTCTGCAATGACGCGACGGTCAAGGGCGGCACGTACTATCCCGTCACCGTGAAAAAGCACGTGCGGGCGCAGGAAATCGCTGCTGAAAATCATTTGCCGTGTGTCTACCTCGTCGACTCGGGCGGGGCGAATCTGCCGAATCAGGACGACGTGTTCCCCGATCGCGATCACTTCGGCCGCATCTTCTTCAATCAGGCAAATCTGTCCGCGGCAGGCATCCCGCAGATCGCCGTCGTGATGGGTTCGTGCACGGCAGGCGGCGCCTACGTGCCGGCCATGAGCGATGAATCGATCATCGTCAAGAATCAGGGGACGATTTTTCTCGGCGGCCCGCCGCTCGTCAAAGCCGCAACCGGTGAAGTGGTGAGCGCGGAAGACCTCGGTGGCGGCGATGTGCATACGCGTCTGTCGGGCGTGGTCGATCATCTCGCGCAGAACGACGCACATGCACTGGGTATTGCGCGCAGCATCGTCGGTAATCTGAATCGCACGAAGCGGGTGCCGGTGGCATTGCAGGAGCCGAAGCCGCCGCGCTACGACGTGAAGAGCATGTACGGCGTGATTCCCGTCGATACGCGCAAGCCGTTCGATATCCGCGAGGTAATCGCGCGTATTGTCGACGATTCCGCTTTCGACGAATTCAAGGCCCGCTACGGCACCACGCTCGTGTGTGGCTTCGCGCATATCTGGGGGCACCCGGTCGGCATCATCGCGAACAACGGCATTCTGTTTTCGGAGTCGGCGCTCAAGGGCGCGCACTTCATCGAACTGTGCTGCCAGCGCAAGATCCCGCTCGTGTTCCTGCAGAACATCACGGGCTTCATGGTGGGCCGCAAGTACGAAAACGAAGGCATCGCGCGTAACGGCGCGAAGATGGTGACGGCCGTGGCCACGGCGAAGGTGCCGAAGTTCACGGTGATCATCGGTGGTTCGTTCGGGGCAGGCAACTATGGCATGTGCGGCCGCGCGTATTCGCCGCGCTTCCTGTGGATGTGGCCGAACGCGCGCATTTCGGTGATGGGCGGCGAGCAGGCGGCGTCGGTGCTGGCCACGGTCAAGCGCGATGGCATCGAAGGCAAGGGCGGTTCGTGGAGCGCCGAAGAAGAAGAGGCGTTCAAGCAACCTATCCGAGACCAATACGAGCATCAGGGTCACCCGTACTACGCAAGCGCTCGTCTGTGGGACGACGGCGTGATCGATCCGGCGCAAACGCGCGATGTGCTTGGCCTCGGCCTCTCGGCGACGATGAACGCACCGATCGAAGACACGCGTTTCGGCGTGTTCAGAATGTGACAGAGCGCAAAGCGCAGGAGCTGCAACGATGCAATACGAAACGCTGAATGTCGCTTTCGCCGGGCAGATCGCCACGGTCACGCTGAATCGGCCGGACGTGCGCAATGCGTTCAACGAAACGATGATCGCCGAAATCACCTCGGTTTTCACGGCCTTGAACGTGCGCGACGACGTGCGCGCAGTAGTGCTCGCCGCGAACGGCAAGGCATTCTGCGCAGGCGCCGACCTGAACTGGATGAAGAAGATGGCCGGCTACTCGGACGACGAGAACCGTGCCGACGCGATGCTGCTGGCGAACATGCTGTCGTCGATCTATCGCTGCAGCAAACCGGTGGTTGCACGGGTGAACGGCGACGCATACGCGGGCGGCATGGGTCTGATCTCGGCGTGCGATATCGTCGTTGCGGTAGAGAGCGCGCGTTTTTGCCTGTCGGAAGCGCGTCTCGGCCTGATCCCGGCGACCATCGCGCCGTACGTGATCCGTGCGTTGGGGGAGCAGGCGTCGCGCCGCTACTTCACGACCGCTGAGCAGTTCGATTGCGCGACGGCATTCCGCCTCGGCCTGGTTAGCGAAGCAGTCAGTGCGGAACAACTCGACGCTACCGTGCAGCAGATCGCCGAGACGCTTTGCGCAAACGGTCCGCAAGCGGTGCGTGCCTGCAAGCAGCTCGTGCAGGACATCGCTGGCCATGAGTTGAACGAGGCCATGATCGAAGACACGGCGGCGCGCATCGCCCGCACGCGAGCCGGTGCGGAAGGCCGTGAAGGCGTCGCGTCGTTCCTCGAAAAGCGCACGCCGTCCTGGCGCGATTGACATGCCGTTGAAACGTAACTGAAACGCACCTGAAGCGCGGGCAAGCCTCCACTCCAGGGCGCTGTCCGGCCTTCGCCAGAACAACACAGCCCCGAACGGGACACTTCACCGAGACACCTCATGTTCAACAAGATCCTGATTGCCAACCGCGGCGAGATTGCCTGCCGGGTCGCCGCGACCTGCAAGCGGCTCGGTATCGCGAGCGTGGCCGTGTATTCCGATGCGGACGCCAACGCGAAACACGTGGCCGCATGTGACGAGGCGGTACATATCGGCGGTTCGACCGCGGCGGAAAGCTATCTGCGGGTCGAGCGCATCATCGAAGCCGCACGTGCAACCGGCGCACAGGCGGTGCATCCGGGCTACGGCTTCCTGTCGGAAAACGAAGACTTCGCGCATGCCTGCGAAGCGGCCGGCATCGTCTTCATCGGACCGCCGGTCGAAGCGATTGCCGCCATGGGCTCGAAGGCGGCCGCGAAGGCGCTGATGCATGCGGCGGCCGTGCCGCTCGTGCCGGGTTATCACGGCGACGATCAGGATCCTGAGTTGCTGCATCGCGAAGCCGATGCGATCCGTTATCCGGTCTTGCTGAAGGCGAGCGCGGGTGGCGGCGGCAAAGGCATGCGCGTGGTCGAGCGCACTGAAGATTTCGCGGCGGCACTGGCGTCGTGCAAACGCGAAGCGGCCAGCAGTTTCGGCAACGACCGCGTGTTGATCGAAAAGTATCTGACGCGGCCGCGTCACGTGGAAGTACAGGTGTTCGCGGACCGTCACGGCGGCGCGGTGTATCTGTTCGATCGCGATTGCTCGGTTCAACGGCGTCACCAGAAGGTGCTGGAAGAAGCGCCGGCGCCGGGCTTGTCGGCGGAAATCAAACGCGAGATGGGCGAAGCGGCCGTGGCCGCCGCGCGTGCGGTGAATTACGTGGGCGCGGGCACGGTCGAGTTCATCATGACCAGCACGGGCGATTTCTACTTCATGGAGATGAACACGCGCCTGCAGGTCGAGCATCCAGTCACGGAAATGGTGACGGGACAGGATCTGGTGGAATGGCAATTGCGCGTCGCCGCCGACGAACCGCTGCCGCTTTCGCAAGAGCAACTGAAAATCGACGGCCACGCGATCGAAGCGCGTATTTACGCCGAGCATCCGGCCCGTGGCTTCCTGCCGTCGACGGGTACGCTCAAGCATTTGCGCATGCCCGAAGGCGTCGAATTCACCATCGGCGCGGCCGGCCTAGGCGAGCCGGACCGCAAAGCGCCCGTGCGCATCGACAGTGGCGTGCGCGAAGGCGACGCCATCACGCCGTTCTACGATCCAATGATTGCCAAGCTGATCGTCCACGGCGCGACGCGTGAAGAGGCGCTCGCGCGGATGAATCGTGCGCTGCGTGCCTGCGAAGTGGTCGGCCCGCATACCAACGTCGAGTTCCTGCAACGCATTGTCACGAGCGAACCGTTTGCGACTGGCGATCTCGATACGGGTTTGATCGAGCGTCATCACGATGCCTTGTTCGCGCCCGTGAAAAAGCCCTTCAAGGAAGCCCTGGCGCTCGCTTGCGCCGCATTGTTGACGCGTGAAGGCGGCACGGCGCACGGCGCGTCGCCGTGGGATGCACTATCGCACTGGCGTCTGAACAGTGGCTATACGCAGACGCTCGGCTGGCGTGACGTCGAAAACGAAAGCGTTTTCACGGCCACGTTTGCTCGCGACGGCGCCACGCAAACGCTCGAACACGACGGCGTGCGCGAAGGCTTCACCTGGTCGGAAGGCACCGGTCAGCACGAATACCGCGCGACGATCGGCGACGCGCGGGTCACGGGGCGTGTTTTCGTCGACGGCGACACGTTCCACGTGTTCTGCCTCGGCGAGGCGCTGGCGTTCGAGTGGCAGAACCTGCTCGCCCATGCCGCGGATGCTGAAGGTGGCGAAGGCCGCTTGACCGCACCGATGCCGGGCAAGGTGATCGCGCTGCTGGTCGAACCGGGCACGGTGGTGGAGAAGGGCACGCCGCTGATCGTGATGGAGGCGATGAAGATGGAGCACACCATCGGCGCACCGGCGGCAGGCACGGTAAAGGAATTCCTGTATGCGGTTGGCGATCAGGTTGCCGACGGGGCGCAGCTTCTGGTGCTGGATGTGGGCTAACGGCCGTGCTTAAGCGAGGCGCGCGTAGCCGGCGGCGCGCGCTTCGTTTTCGAGTTGCTCGATCCGTGCGTAGTCGGTGAGCGGCAACGCGGAAAAACCCTTCAAACGCAGGCGTTTGGCACGTTCTGGCTGGGCACGGTGCGCTTCGTTGAGTGCCTCGCGCAGCGTCTCGATCGTCGCGGACGGCACATTGTTGGAGGCAATCAAAGGCAAACCCGGCGATGCAGCGGTCAAGCCGATTTGCCGAACCTTTTGCGCCAATTCTGGCAATTCATCGCAGACAAAGGCGAACGTCACGCAGTCGATTGCGGCGACGTCCGCCCGATTGTCGACCACCGCCCGCAACGATCCGAGATGCGAGCCGGTGCGCAGGACCGCGCTGAAAAACGCACCGTCGCGCGCAAGCGGCGCCACCGCGTGGCGAAACACATTCATGCCGCTATTCGAATCGTCCTGATTGTAGGCGGCACGCGCGCCACGGCAAGCCGCAATTGAATCGAACTGCGCATCCGCCCGCGTCACCAGGACGCTCGAATAATCCGCCCCTGCGCAGCCCGGCGCATCGAATTGCGGCGTAGCGATCACCTGAACCTGCTCGTTCAAGCCATGCACCAATGGATAGCCGCAGGTTTGCGAGAGCAGTACGTTGGGGCGCCGCCAGAAACCATGCAGTTCTTCGTCGGGCTCGACGATGCGGCAGTCCGGGCCCACCATGCGCAAGACGTCGTCTAACCACTCGCGCCACACAGTGGCAAGCGCGGGCGTCACGTTGTACATCGGCAGGGCGGCGATCCAGGTCATGGACGCGATTCTGGCATACCTACTGTCTGACCATTCGAAATTCGTCGAGCCCGAGGCGCACGGGCTCGGTCTGTTTGAACGGCCATTTGCACTCCACCACCTTCAATATTTCCAGTTGTGCGTCTTCGAACGCGACGAGCAAATCCGTGCGCCGCTTGCTCGCGGCTCCACAATAGGTCATCAACGCCTCGGCGCTGACCTCGAAGACCTGCACCCGATCGTCATAACAGACGCGGAAGGCGACGGTTGCGCATTCCGTGACACAGGGCCTGAATCCTTCATCGACATATACCGACATGACAACCTCCCGCCGCACGCCCGAGTCATCAGGATGACTGGCCGTAAGCTTTCGGTATGTGGGAAAACCGGCATTTGCTGTAAAAATGCCGGGCACCCGCTTGATCTTACCGATCGGAAACAGTAGGCACCTGCGTGGCCGCATGCGTAGTCCGATTTTGCCTCAGGACGGCGGGCCCGTCATTCAGAGTTCCAGCGACAGTCCGTCCTTCGCGGCGACGTCGTCGGCGAGCGGCCGCCCCATGCAGATGAGGGCATGGCCTGCGTCGATGGGGGCGTCCGTGGGTTCTTCGTAGGCGACTCGCCCGTTTAACACGCGCGTGGAGCATGTCCCGCACATCCCGGACCGGCAGCTCGACGGCGCGGCGATCCCGCATGCCTCGGCGAGGTCGAGAAGCGTGCCGTTCTTCGGCAGCCATTGAACCGTGCGCTGCGATCGCGCGAACGTTACGGGTATGCCTGCTCCATCGTTTGCCGGTACGTTTGCGGGGCGCGAGCTTTGGGCGTTTTCCGCCACCGCCGCTGGGATTGCCGTGCGTTTGACGGTTGCCGGTCCAAACGCCTCAAAGCGGATTCTGTTATCGGCGACGTTGAGCGCGCGCAATCCTTCATACAGTTCACGCATGAACGACTCGGGGCCACACAGATAGAAGTCGTAGTCGTCGAAGGGCAGTGCGCGCTTGATTTCCGCTACGCTCACGCGACCGGGCAAGGTGCCGGAAGGCGCGTGGGTGGCTGGATCGGTGGCGCTGTCGAACAGGTGCATCGAGACCGCTGGATGGCGCGACGCGAGGTCCTGCAGGTGCGCACTGAACGGCCGATCGACGTTGCGTCGCGCGCCATGGAAGAAATGCAGCGGCCTGGGCGGACTAAGCGGCTCGCGCGCGGCAATGGCGTGATGCAGCATCGTGATCATCGGCGTGATGCCGATACCCGCCGAAATGAACACGGCGGGGCGCAGGCTGGCTGAATCGTAGGTGAATGCGCCACGCGGTGCCATCGCTTCGATCTGCATGCCGGCGGCGAAGCGGTCATGCAGCCAGGCTGAGCCGACCCCGTCGCGTTTCACGGTGATCCGGTACTGCCGCCGGTTGCTCCCGTCGGACAGCGTATAGGTGCGCGTCAGCGGTTTGTCCAAGCCGTCGACCGGCACGCGGATCGGCAGGTATTGCCCAGGCTCGTATGCCGGCAACGGCGAGCCGTCCGCCGATTCAAAATAGAACGAGCGGATCATGGACGTTTCTTCGTGCACGGCTGCGATCCTGAGCTTCTTCCACGGCGATTCGAGCGTTGCAGCAGGCAGGGAATCGAGCGGTGAGGCCGACAGGGAATCAGGCAACGAAGCAGGCGGTGCAGCGGGCACAGAAGCGGCCAGTGAAGCCGGCGCCACGAACTGTGGCGCATAGCCGACTTCCGACCAATGAAACGGTAACGCCTGGCGGCTGCGCCGCACTTCGGTAATACGAAAGCGCACCAGCCGCTCGGCCAATGGAAACTCAGCCAGTTCCGGACCGTCCCAGACGATTTCGGCGAGCGCCGCGACGTATAGCAGGTCGCCGCTCGCGAAGTCTACGAACAACAAGCCGGCGCGCGGATCGTGGAGCAGATTGCCCAGCGTGTTGAACAAGCGGTTGCCGCTGAAATCGGGCGTTGTCAGGGTGGTCGCGTCGTCAATGCGCACGAAGCCCGGTATGCCGCCGCGATGCGAAACATCGGCGCCGCGAGCCGGGCCCGCTTCTTCGCTGACGTTCGCGCTGGCGATAAAAAAAGTATCCGCGTTGGCCAGCAATGCGCGGTCCGCGTCGCTGAGTTGGATCGACGTTTCAACGGGTGTCCGCGTGCCAGTTGCGCCGCGCGCAACGAAGGTCGGCGTACGGCTTTGAATATATTTTGCACAGTTGCCAAAGCTTTGCATGACCTCGAGCGTGACCGTATCGCCATCTACCGACGACACCACGCCGTTGACGCGATTGCGCCGGCGGGTCTGCGCCTGCAGCCCCAGGCCACCGACCATCATGCCGGGCTGCCAGTACCCAGCCAGCGGATCGCCCGGTAAAACGCCGCCCTCGATCCGCAACGTGCGCGGATCCGGGGACGATACAAAGCCCGGTTCGGCCGCGCGCAACGTTGCCCACGGCTGGCCGTTTGCGTCGAGCCCGCCGAACACCATGAATGGCTGTTCGGCGTAAAACTGCCGATGCTGGTCCGGCATATACCGACGGATGCCTCGACGGCCAATCGACTCCGCCTCTTCGTTTACTCCCACATGTCGCTGTACCAGGAGTTCGGCGGCGTGAAACGGCGACTCGGCGGCGTCCCAGCCGCGCGGCGCGCCGGAAGAATGCTGGGACATATCGGCCTCTGCCCGTCAGGGCGTACGCATTTCTCTGGTTAAGCGGCGAGCAGTCCGGCCTTCGTTGCAGGCATCGCGATGAAGCGTGGCAGCGCTTCGACACGGCGGAGCCACGCCCGGATGTTCGGGTACGGTTCGAGCGAGACGCCGCCTTCCGGCGCATGGGCGATATACGTATGCGCGGCGATGTCGCCGATGCTCACATGGTCCCCCGCGGCGAAATTCTTGCCGGCAAGCTCGGCGTCGAGCACGTCGAATAGCTTGTGGGCGATCTTCTGCGCGGTGTCGAGATTGAGCGGTGCACCGAATACCGTCACCAGCCGCGCTGCGCACGGTCCGTAAGCGATCTGTCCGGCGGCGAGCGAGAGCCAGCGTTGCACGGCGGCGGCGCCGAGCGCGTCTTCCGGCAGCCATGACGGGTCGCCATAGCGTTTCGCCAGATAGACGAGGATTGCGTTCGAATCGAACAGCACCGTCTCGCCATCTTCGATTGTCGGCACCTGGCCGAACGGGTTGAGCTTCAGGTATTCCGGGCGACGATTGTCGCCGGCAGCCATGTTCAGTTCGATCACTTCAAAAGGCAGATCGAGTAATGTCAGGAACAACTTCACGCGGTGCCCGTGCCCGGAGAGGAGCGTGGTGTGAAGGCGGATCGGCTGGGCGGGTCTGGCGGCTGACATTGAAAGCTCCTGGGGCGGGGAAAGCCGACAACCGTCGACTGGAATGGGGTAAGCGTACCGGCTCGCGGCACCGCGCAGAAGACTGCTAAGCTAGAAAACATAATCAATCAAAGATGGACAATCGGCGAATGGCAGATCTAAAAGATGTCAATCTGAACCGCCTTGCGATTTTTGTTGCAGTGGTGGAAGCGGGCTCGTTTACCGCGGCGGCCGCGCGTCTCGGCCTCACGAAAACCATGGTCAGCACGCATCTGCAGCGGCTCGAGCGCGAAATCGGCGCGGGTCTGCTGGTCCGAACGACGCGGCGGCTCAGCGTGACCGAAAGCGGGCGTGCTTTCTACGAGGCAAGTTGCAAGATCTTGCAGGCGGCGGAGGAAGCGCTATCGGCCGTATCGGGGGAATCTGCGCCGTTACGCGGCACGTTGCGCGTGAATGCGCCGATCGACTACGGGGCGTTGGTGGTGACGCCCGCGCTGGTGGAGATGCGCCGTACGTATCCGGAACTCGACATCGAACTGGTTTGCAACGACCACTATGTGGATCTGATCGCGGAAGGCATCGACGTGGCCATCCGTCTGGGGCAACTTGCCGACTCGGGCTACCGTGCCGTGAAGCTCGGTGGTTACGTCAAATGGATCGTCGCGAGTCCGGAATTCATCGATACGTGGGGTAAGCCGAAGACGCCGGCTGCGCTCGCTGCCATGCCTCATGTCGCGCTATCTGTCTTGCCGCATCCGCTGACGCTTGAGTTGCAGCGGGCGAAAGGCACAAGACAAAGCGTGCGCTGCGAGAATGTTCTGCTGGTGAATACGGCCGATGCCGCCCGTGCGGCGACACTGGTGGGCGGTGGCTTCGGATTGCTGACTGATTTTTCGATCGCGGAAGACGTGGCGGCGGGGCGGTTGGTCCGCCTGTTGCCGGCTTGGGCCGGCAAGCCCAAGGGCATCTACGCGGTGTTTCCGCCTACCCGTTATCCGACGGCAAAGGTACGCGCATTGATCGACGTGATCAGGAGAAGGCTCGAGGAGCCGGTTGACGGCTGACGCCGGACAGATTTTTGCTGGTAACACGCCAGGCTGCTGTCGGGGGGATGGGCTCAGTAACCATCCCGACGGTGCGGCAAAGCTGCTCGCGCCCAACTGGGGCTTGGCCGCGGCGACGATCGAGCGTGCGAATGGGCGCCGCAGCGCGTTAAAGCATCGGGTTTATCACTCCAGCAGATAACCGTATCGGATTTGCTTCGTTGTCGCCGCGCGCATGCACCGGTAAATTCGTCTGACTTCGCCTTAGCCGGCGTCCTTCGAACAGATTCGACGAAGAGTTTCCTGTGACGACTGCCTTAACACCCACCGCCGCCAGCGCCACTGGCCATATCAATCAAGCCCGGCACATCGAAATTCGCGCTTTCGACGGTCCCGTCGGCGCTGAAGTTCTGGGTCTCGATCTCAGCGAACCGTTGGGTCAGGACGATTTCGCGCGCATTCACCGTGCGCATCTGGACCATCACGTGCTGGTGTTTCGCGATCAACGCATCACGCCGGATCAGCAGATTGCCTTCAGCCGCCGCTTCGGCCCGTTGCAGATTCACGTGCTGCATCAATTCCAGTTGCCGGGCTACCCGGAGGTGCTGGTCGTCTCGAACATCGTCGAGAACGGCCAGCCGATCGGTCTCGGCGACGCCGGTCATTACTGGCATTCCGATCTGTCGTACAAGGAGAAGCCGAGCCTCGGTTCGCTGCTGCATGCGCAGGAACTGCCTTCGGAAGGCGGCGACACGCTGTTCGCCAACATGCACCTCGCGTGGGACACGTTGCCGGCGCACTTGCGTAACGCGGTGGAAGGGCGTTCGGCCGAGCACACATATCTCGCGAAATACGCGGAATTGCAGAAACGCAGCCCATGGCGGCCGAATCTGTCGGCGGAGCAGATCGCACAAGTGAAACCAGTCGTGCAGCCGATTGTGCGCACGCATCCTGAGACCGGGCGCCGCGCGCACTTCGTCAGCGAGCATTTCACGACTCGCGTGATCGGCTTGCCGGAAGACGAGAGCAATTCATTACTCGAGGAAATTTTCGCGCATAGCGTGCGCCCCGAGCATCTGTACCGGCATCAATGGGCCGAACACGACATGGTGTTCTGGGACAACCGCTCGTTGATGCATCTTGCGGCCGGCACGCCAGATCATCTGCGCCGCAAACTGTATCGCACGACGATTGAAGGCGACGTGCCGTTCTGACGGCAACGCCGCTCGCCATAACCACTATCACATGCTGACCGGAGTTCCGATGCCTGCCAGGTTTCGCCCGACCGCTCTGCGGTCGTCTTTTCCCCGACGTTTGACCGCAACGCTGCTTACTTTGTCGATGGGTGTCGCCGGTTTCGGCGCAGCCGTACCCGCGCACGCCGAAGGGCAGATCCGCATCGCCGAACAGTTCGGTATCGTCTATCTGCTGCTGAACGTAGCGCGCGACCAGCAATTTGTCGAGAAAGAAGGGCGTAAGCAGGGCCTCGACATCAAGGTCGACTGGGTGAAGCTCTCGGGTGGCGCCGCGGTCAACGATGCGTTGCTCTCCGGCGCGGTGGATATCGCCGGTGCGGGCGTCGGCCCCTTGCTGACGATCTGGGATCGCACGCACGGCAAGCAGAACGTGAAGGGCGTGGCCTCGCTCGGTAATCTGCCGTACTACCTCGTCAGCAACAATCCCAATGTCAAGACGATCGCCGACTTCACCGAGAAGGACCGTATCGCGCTGCCGGCGGTCAATGTGTCGGTGCAATCGCGCGTGCTGCAATACGCGGCGGCGAAACGCTGGGGCGACAAGGATTACAACCGTCTCGACAAGTTCACGCAGGCGCTGCCGCATCCCGACGCGGCCGCGGCGATCATCGCAGGCGGCACGGAAATCACCGGACACTTCGGCAATCCGCCGTTTCAGGAGCAGGAACTCGCCGGCAATCCGAAGGCGCACATCGTGCTGAATTCGTACGACGTGCTGGGTGGCCCGAGCTCGGCAACCGTCCTGTACGCGACGGAAAAATTCCGCGACACCAATCCGAAGACCTATCGCGCCTTCGTCGATGCGCTGGCGGATGCCGCACGCTTTATCTCCGCGAACCCCGACGCCGCAGCCGATATCTACATCCGTACGAACCAGTCGAAAATCGACCGCAATCTGCTGCTGAAGGTCATCAAGGATCCGCAGGTGCAGTTCAAGGTCGCACCGCAGAACACGTTCGGACTCGCGCAGTTCATGTATCGCGTCGGCGTAATCAAAAACGAGCCCAAGTCATGGAAGGATTATTTCTTCGACGATCCGGCAACCGCGGCGGGAAGTTGAGCGTGATTTTCTTATCGAGCTTCGCCGGCTATTCATCGGCGCGTGCGGTCGGCTTACAGGGAGCGATCTGATGGTGGCCAATCCTACCTTGCTGTTTCCGAACGATACTGAGCAGGCCGCTCCGGCGACCAGCGAAAGACTGCTCGCGGTCGAACACGTCAACCTCGAATACCGCACGCGTGAACGGATCGTTCGCGCGACCCACGACGTGAGTTTCGACGTGTACGGGGGCGACCGCTTCGTCCTGCTTGGCCCCTCGGGTTGCGGCAAGTCGACGCTGCTCAAAGCCGTGGCCGGTTTCATCCAGCCGACGTCGGGCAGCATCTCGCTCGAAGGCGTTGCCGTGCGCGGCCCCGGCGCTGATCGTATTGTCGTGTTTCAGGAATTCGACCAGTTGCCGCCGTGGAAGACGGTTCTGCAGAACGTGGCTTTCCCGCTGCGGGTGGCGATGAAACTTTCACGCACAGAAGCCAAAGAACGCGCGCTGCACTATCTCGACAAGGTGGGGCTTGCTTCGTTTGCCAATGCCTATCCGCATACGTTGTCGGGCGGGATGAAGCAGCGCGTCGCGATTGCCCGCGCGCTGGCGATGCAACCGCGCGTGCTGCTGATGGATGAACCGTTTGCCGCGCTCGACGCGCTGACCCGCCGCAAGATGCAGGAGGAACTGCTGCGCTTGTGGGAAGAGGTGAACTTCACGCTGCTGTTCGTCACGCATTCAATCGAAGAGGCGCTCGTGGTCGGCAACCGGATACTGTTGCTGTCGCCGCATCCAGGCCGCGTGCGCGCCGAGCTTAACAGTCACCAGTATTCGCAGGATAGTTTCGGGCGCAGCGACTTTCAGCACAGCGTTGCGCGTATCCATCACCTGTTGTTCGAACAAACGGAGGCCGTTCAATGAGCACGCCCACCGTCCTGCTGCCGCCGGTTCGTGAGGAGTATGAGCGCCCGCTCGAACCGCTCGGTGAACTTGTCCTCGAAGCGCCGCTACCTCTCGGCAAGCGCCTCTTTGCGCAAAGCTGGTTGCGCAAGACGCTGATTGCGCTGGTGTTGATCGCAGTATGGGAAATCGCCGCGCGTGCGGTCGACAACGATCTGCTGCTGCCGACTTTCGGCGCGACGTTCAGCGCCTTCGTACAAGGTGTCTGGTCGGGCGAACTGCTGCAGAAAACGGCGGTGTCGATGTCCGTGCTGCTGCGCGGCTATCTGCTTGGGGCCGCACTCGCCTTTGTTCTGACGTCGCTGGCCGTATCGACGCGTATAGGCCGCGATTTTCTGTCGATGCTGACCGCGATGTTCAACCCGTTGCCTTCCATCGCGCTGTTGCCGCTCGCTTTGCTCTGGTTCGGACTCGGCACCGGCAGCCTGCTGTTCGTCCTGGTGCACGCGGTGCTGTGGCCGCTTGCGCTCAACACGTACTCCGGTTTTCAATCGGTGCCGGCGACGCTGCGTATGACGGGGCGTAACTACGGCCTCACCGGTATGCGCCATGTGCTGCTGATCCTGGTACCGGCCGCATTGCCGTCGATTCTTGCAGGCTTGCGCGTGGGCTGGGCCTTTGCGTGGCGCACGCTGATCGCCGCCGAACTCGTATTCGGCGCGAGTTCCGGCAGCGGTGGGCTTGGGTGGTATATCTTTCAGAATCGCAACGAGTTGTATACGGATCGCGTTTTCGCCGGGCTGGCTGCGGTCATCGTGATTGGCCTGCTGATCGAGCATCTGGTGTTCGATACGCTCGAACGCGTGACCGTTCGGCGTTGGGGCGTGCAGCACTAACGGCCCGATGTCGCGACAATGAGAGTGTGGCAACGCGCTTAAGTATGACGAAATGCGAAGCGCGCTGACGTGGGGGAAACAACCGGTCGCTCCCGCCGCTACCGGCCCCGAACCAGATCGACAGGAGGACCTCGTCATGGGAATGCGCCCAGATCCTACGTTCCACGCATCGCCGAAACTCGCCATGGATGCGCCAGCGGAAGACTTCGCTTACACGCTGCTGCTCAGCCCCGATTTCTCGCAGCCCGATGCGCTCGCCGTCGTCGATGTGAAGCCCGGATCGCCGACCTACAGCCAGGTGGTTCACACGGTGCCGGTGCCGAACAAGGGGGACGAATTTCACCACTTTGGATGGAATGCCTGCTCATCGTCACTGTCGCCGCTGACCGGCCACGCCTTCCTCGAACGGCGTTATCTGATCATTCCGGGGATGCGCTCCTCGCGCATCTACATCGTGGACGCCAAGCCCCATCCGACCCAGGCGAAAATCCACAAGATCATCGAACCCGAGGAAATCTTCCGCAAGACGGGCTACTCGCGTCCCCACACCGTTCATTGCGGACCGGAAGGAATCTACGTCAGCACGCTCGGTGGCGCTGGGAAGGACGGTACCGACGGTCCCCCGGGGATCTTCATCATGGACTGCGAGACTTTCGAGGTTCTCGGCCGCTGGGAAATCGACCGTGGGCCCCAGGAAAAACACTACGATTTCTGGTGGAACCTGCCGCGCGACTACATGGTGTCGAGCGAGTGGGCGTTGCCGCCGCAATTCGAGAATGGGATCGTCCCCGAAGATCTTCTCTCGAACAAGTACGGGCACCACATCCACTTCTGGGATTTGCGGGCGAGGCGCAACGTGCAGACGATCGACCTCGGCGCCAACCATCAGATGGCGCTCGAAGTGCGGCCTGCGCACGATCCCAGCCGCGAATACGGCTTCATTGGCGTGGTGGTGGATACGACGAACCTTGAAGGATCGATCTGGACCTGGTGGCGGGAGGGCGGAAAGTTTCACATCGAGAAGACCGCGACGATTCCGCCCGAGCCCGCGGCCGCGGAACTGCTTCCGCCCTTGCTTCAGGGATTCGGCGCGGTGCCGCCGCTCGTCACCGATATCGATCTCTCCATCGACGACAAATTCCTGTACGTCGCCTGTTGGGGAACCGGCGAAATGCGCCAGTACGACGTGACGGAACCCCGTAAGCCGAAGCTCACGGGATCAGTCCACATCGGCGGGATCGTACGGCGCACGCCTCACCCGAACGGTCAAACCTTCGCGGGTGGTCCGCAGATGGTCGAGATCAGTCGCGACGGGAAGCGTGTCTACTGGACCAACTCGCTCTACTCGACGTGGGACAACCAGTTCTATCCGGACGGTGTGCCGGCGGCACAGGTCATGGCCCGGGCGGAACCTGGTGGCGGCCTTGCGCTGGCCGACGACTACTGGGTCGCCTTTCCCGACGGATACCGGGCTCACCAGATCCGGCTCGAAGGCGGTGACTGTTCGACCGATTCGTTTTGCTACCCGTCGGTGGGAACTTGATTGGTAGTGGCTGGCCGCAGATCGCCCTTTGGTTAGCCGTCGCGGCGAGTGGCCTCTATCACGGGCTCAACCCGGCGATGGGATGGCCGCTCGCCGTTTCGAGCGGGCTGATGGACAAACGTGCACGGGCGCTGTTTTCCGCACTCCTGTATCTCGCGGCGGGGCACGTGTTGGCCATGTTCGTGGTGATCGTGCCCTTCGCCATGCTTGCGGTCCTGCTCGCCTGGCAGCGCGAGATCCAGATCGGCGCGAGCGTGCTGGTCATCGGCTTTGGGGGCTGCCTTCTGATCTGGCGGCGCCATCCGCGTGTACTCGCGCGTATCCCGCCGTCGCGGCTTGCGCTCTGGTCCTTCGCCGTTGCCATCGCGCACGGCGCCGGACTGATGCTGGTACCGATCTACCTCGGCCTTTGCCGGTCCTACGACATGGATCGAGGGCATCAGGCCGCGCGGACCCTGATCGACGCCAATCTGGGCATGGCGCTGCTTGTCTCCGGCGTCCATGCGATCGCCATGATCGCGGTTGGCGGATTGCTGGCCTGGCTGGTTTACCGCTACCTGGGGCTGAAGTTCGTGTCACGGAGCTGGTTCAACCTGGACGCAGTCTGGGCATCGAGCCTCATTCTGGTGGGCACGCTCTCATTGGCATTCAATGCCACGCTGCCTGGCGGCGAGGGTTGATAAGGGCGGGCTCGCGTCGACCCACGGCGGGGTCGCCCGATTCGTTCGCACAGGACGTCCCCCTCGACCCCATTTGTTCCGCTCGCGCAAAATAGTTTGTCCATAGCGGGTGTTTTCTCAGCGCGTGAATACCCCTAGATTAGGCACCTATCGGAGCCACCGGCCCGGTGGGCAAGAAAGCCCAATCCAATATTCGAGGTATTCCATGAGCACGTCGCAAAAGGTCGTAGTTGTTACTGGCGCATCGCAAGGCATTGGTGCCGAGACCGTCAAAGCATTCCGCAAGCTTGATTACCGCATCGTCGCAACGGCACGCAGCATCAAGCCGTCCGAAGATCCCAACATCGTGACGGTAGCGGGTGACATCGCTGATCCGGCGACGGCGCGTCGCGTGATTGCCGAGGGCGTGGCACGCTTCGGCCGCATCGACACGCTGGTCAACAACGCCGGTGTCTTCATCGCAAAACCGTTTACCGGCTATACGTCTGAAGACTACGCTGCGGTGACGGGCGTGAATCTGAACGGTTTCTTCTACATCACGCAGTTGGCGATCGCTGAAATGGAGAAGAACAACAGCGGCCATGTGGTCAGCATCACGACGACCCTGGCCGACCACGCCATCGACGGTGTGCCGTCGGTGTTGGCATCGCTGACGAAGGGCGGTCTGAACGCAGCCACAAAGTCACTCGCAATCGAATATGCGAAGCGCGGCATCCGTGCGAACGCGGTTTCGCCCGGCATCATCAAGTCGCCGATGCACGCCCCCGAAACCCACGGGGCACTCGGCGCACTCCATCCGATGGGCCATATGGGTGAGATGAGCGACATCGTCAACGCGATCCTGTATCTGGATGCGGCGCCGTTCGTGACGGGCGAAATTCTGCACGTCGATGGCGGTCAGAGCGCCGGGCACTAAAGCAGCACGGGGGCGCTGCTGGTTGCGCCCCTTAATTGACCACAACCAATGGTTTCGGCATCGAAGTCGGCTTGAAGATATCGTTGGTGTGCACCGAAGTCGCAACCAGAGCGAATGTGTAAAGCCTCAACCATTCGCTGTAACCGTGTACGAGTGCTTCGACCGATTGGGTTAGATAAGGCGAAAATCTGGCCGTTATCAGCTCGGTTCAAGGGAAGCTGATCTCGCTTTGCCTGAACGGCGCAAAACGCGACACCTGAACTCTCCCGGTGACTACTTGCTCGTTCCGGGCTTGACGGATATCGCAACCGCTTCGGTGTGCACAATCTCAACCTGATCACCCTTGCGAATGTTCTTCAACTGCTCGGGGTCCACCAACACATCCACCGTGCCCTGCGGCCCCTTTATTGTGACGTGTTCCCCCTTTGCATCGACGGCAACGACATCGCCCACTACCGTCACTTCACGACTGATTGTGCCGCCCGGTTTGGCCCCGGACGCGGCCGGCTGTGAGATCCGCCGCTCCCTGGCAGACCGTGGGCCGTTCGTTTTTGTGAGACTCAGAGACCTCGCCTCCCGGTACTCGGTGGTGACCACATCGCCAACCTTGAGCTGATCAAAGTTGTGCACTTCCGCGCCGGCCTCAAGTTCTTCGACGCGGCCGTTCTTGTCTTTGAGCGTGACGGTCCGGGTTGCAGGATCAATGGCGACGACCGTGGCAATTACCGTTGCAGTTCCTGTTACGGTGCTCTTGTCTGCACCCTCTCTGATTTCCACAGACGTCTGTGGCTGGGCAAATACCGGGCAGGTCATCATGGCGACCGCGGCCGCCACAAGGAAATACTGGATCTTCATTGCCGTGCTCCCTGGATCGGCTCCGGAAAGATTCAATTGGACTTTCTCACATATCCCGCTACGGCGCGCATAGGGGCATGTCCCAAGCTTGATACCAATGCAAGACAGGCGCGGGAATTGTTAGCCGAGCATATCGAGGGTGCTGCGAAGACCTTACCGCTGCCGGCTTCTGCCTATGCGGTCGGATGTGTCACAAGTTACAACGCTGCTGCGGGAAGTTCGGCACCGGTTTGGCTCAGCCTGTCAAAGCAGCTCGGCGCAAACCAGGCACGACATGTCACCTTGACGAAGTGTTCGTTACGCTCCGCGGTGAGCCGTACTTGCTGTGACGGGCAGTCGATCAGCACGGTGCCGAGTTCGATATCCTGCTGCTGAAGCGCCGCGACATGGATGCAGCCAAACGGCTCTTCATACGCGTGCCTGCTTCGTGTGTAAAGGCGCCGCGCAAGATTGTGACTGACCAACTGCGTAGCTATCAGGCGGCCAAAGCTGAGATTCCCGAACTGGCTGATGTCAGGTACGTCTTCGTCAAAGCCAGCGCGCGGATCAATAACCGAGCCGAAAACAGTCATCAGCGCGATGCGCGAGCGTAAGCGACACATGTGTGGCTTACGCGATCCCGAACGCTAACGTGACAGCGCCTTTGGAAAGGGTCGCAATCACCGGCTACGATGACCAGGTGGCTTCCAGCCCATCAGCGTCTCGGCGCTCCATTCCGCCGGGCTGAGTCTGGAGATGAAGAAGTCGGCCAACGCGCTAACCTTTGCTGGCCTTGCGCGGGCAGTGGGTGTGACGAAATACAGACCGCCTTCGGGCAAGCGCCAATCGGTCAAAATCGGTTCAAGCCGTTTGTCGGGGAAATACTGCGTCGCAACGAACTCGGGAAGCTCAGCAATGGCAAGTCCCGCGAGGAGCGTGGGCAATAACGCTTCCACGTTTGTTGCCCGCAATGCCCCGGTCGGTGTGATCGTGCATTCCTCACCATTTTTGTGGGTAAAACGCCAAACGTCCCGCTTGCTCCTGTTGGCGTAGGTAAGGCATTGGTGCGCGCCAAGATCATGGGGGTGCTGCGGGCGACCATAGCGAGACAGATAGGTTGGAGATGCCACGACAAACCGGCGCACGGGTGCTATGAGACGTGCAGCGAGTGACGAATCTTCCATGATGGCGATACGGAGGGCCGCGTCAAAGCCATCACCGATCAGATCAGCATGGGTGTCCGTGAGATGAAGTTCCACGGAAATATCCGGATAGGTCCGGAAGAACTCCGGCAGCAGTGGGGCAACCCAGCGCGCGCCGAACGACAGTGGCGCAGCGAGCTTGACCAGACCACGCGGCCGGCTTGACGTCTCACGCGCGATATTCTCCGCTTCTTCGGCGTCGGCGTAGATTTTCGCCGCGCGCTCGGCGAGCATATGGCCGTAGTCCGTGAGCGCAAGTCGTCGGGAAGTGCGGTTAAAAAGCCGTCCCCCCAATCGCTCCTCGAGGCGGGTGACGGCCCGGGAAACTGTGGCAACGGAGACGCCCATCGTCGCCGCAGCAGCAGCGAACGAACCTTCTTCGGCGACCTTCGCGAACATCGCGAATCCTTCAAAGTCAGGCAGCTTTGACATCGACAATCCTGCAACGATGGTTTTCAATCATTTCTATTTCGAAAATTAGCATGCTGCCATAGATTTGTCTCATCGCACAGCTGTGCATGGAGATAGATCATGGTACGTAAACTCGAAGGAAAGATAGCCGTCGTCACCGGCGGCACAACCGGTATCGGGCTTGCCACCGCCAGGCGTTTTGTGGGCGAGGGCGCGCGGGTTTTTGTGACCGGCCGTCGCCAGGCTGACCTCGATGCCGCCGTTGCGGCGATCGGGCCGAGGGCGACCGGTGTGCGCGCCGACTCCGCCAATCTTAACGACCTCAACCGGCTCTACGAGCGCGTAAAGACAGAAGCAGGCCGCATCGATGTGCTGTTCGTCAATGCAGGCGGTGGATCGATGTTGCCCTTGGGGGCGATCACTGAAGAGCAGTATGACGATACGTTCGATCGCAACGTGAAGGGCGTGCTCTTTACGGTGCAGAAGGCGTTGCCGCTTCTCGTCGATGGCGCCTCGGTGATACTCACTGCGTCGAACGTCAGCATCAAGGGCACGCCGGCGTTCAGTGTCTATAGCGCCTCGAAAGCCGCGGTGCGCAATTTCGCCCGGAGCTGGACGCTCGACCTGAAGTCTCGCGGCATCCGCGTGAACGTCATCAGCCCGGGCCCGATCAAGACACCAGGCCTTGTCGATCTGGCCGGCCCCGATACCGTGCAGCAGCAGAGCACGCTCGACTACATGGCGTCGACCATCCCGCTCGGGCGTCTCGGCGATCCCGACGAAGTCGCGGGTGTCGCTGTCTTTCTCGCTTCCTCAGATTCGAGCTTCATCGCCGGTACGGAGATCTTCGTCGATGGTGGACAAGCTCAGATTTGACGAGAGGTCCTGAAGCGGTCGGGTGATTCGATACCGGCCACTCAATTCCAACAGTACGCCAGACGCCGACCCAGGCGACCAATCCGCACAAAGGAAATGTTCATGAACACAATGTTCGAAGTTCACGCTTTCGCCACGCCCAACAGTCTCAAAGTCCCCATCGCGCTGGAAGAGATGGGGCTCGACTATCGGCTCGTGCCCGTCAACCTGCGCCAGGGCGAGCAGAAGACCGCAGCCTTCAAGGCAATGAATCCCAATGGGAAAGTACCGGTTCTCATCGATCGTTCTGCTCCCGAAGAAGGCGACCTGGTATTGGGCGAGTCCGCCGCGATTCTGGTTCACCTTGCAGAGAAGACTGGACGACTTCTTCCGAAGGGTGGCCCGCGGCGCGGCAAGGTCTTCGAGCAACTTTTCTTCCACGCGTCCGGCCTCAGCCCGGCGTTCCTGCAGGCCTTCCTGGTCGCGATCCAATCGTCGCCGCAACCCGAGGCGAAGGCGCGCGCGCTAGCGGAGGTTGAACGAACGCTGGGCGTGCTCAACCACGTTCTCGAGCGTCATCCGTACGCTGCAGGCGACGAGTACAGCATTGCGGACATCGCCCATTTTGGCTGGGTGTGGCGTCATCAGGCAATCGGCGCGAGCCTCGACAAGTTTCCGTTCGTCGCTAGTTGGCATGAGGAAATCGCGACGCGACCCGCTGTCGTCACCGCTATCGAACGAACCGTGGCGCTCGCTCAGTAGACCGATGCGACATCCCATCCTTTAAATATTCACCCAACGTAATCTGGCCCAGTTCGTAGTCAATCAGCAAGGAGAATAGTCATGACCGATCGCATCAATGAATTGCTCTATCGCAACCTTCAGGAAGTCTTCGGCGAGGGCGACGCTAAACGTCGTCGCGCGGCCATAGAGGAACTCTATACCGAGGACTGCGTGCTCTACGCGCCTCCGGGTGTATTCGTCGGGCACGATGCTCTCGACACATTCTCCGGGGAACTTCGCGCAACACACCCGCATTTCGCCTACTCGCCGCACGGTGAGCCTCAGGCTCTGCACAACGCTGGCCGCCTGGCGTGGGGGTCTGGCCCGCGGGACGAGGCCCCCCACTATACGGGCGTGGATGTGATCATCGTTCGCGATGGGAAGATTGCTGCGCTCTACGTCTTCCTTGATTCCATGCCTTCATAACCCGATGGTGATCCCCCCGGTCGTTCGATGCGCAGGCACCGTGCGGGTTGCCCGAAAGCGAATTCTCGTACGAACACACGCAGCCAAATGATGTTTGCATCCCGCAGCCGCGAAGTGCGCGCTGTCGGGTATACGCAGTTCCCCAGGGCGGCAACGCCGAATCTATATAAATAGGAATTCAAAATGTCGAAAGTTCTAGTGCTGTATTACTCATCATATGGTCACGTCGAAACACTGGCCGATGCCGTGGCTGAAGGTGCGCGCTCGACGGGCGCCACAGTCGATGTCAAGCGGGTACCGGAAACGGCGCCGGAGGAAGTGGCCAAGGCTGCCTACTTCAAGCTTGACCAGCAAGCGCCGGTTGCGACGGTCGCCGAGTTGGCCGACTACGACGCTATTGTTGTCGGTACGCCGACCCGTTTCGGGCGCATTTCCTCCCAGATGGCCGCATTTCTGGATCAGGCCGGCGGTCTATGGATGAGCGGCGCGTTGAATGGCAAGGTTGGCGGTGCTTTCACGTCGACCGCCAGCCAGCACGGCGGGCAGGAAACGACGCTGTTTTCGGTCATTACCAACCTGCTGCACTTCGGCATGGTCATCGTTGGTCTGCCATACAGCCATCACGGGCAGATGACGCTCGACGAGATTGTCGGCGGTGCTCCCTATGGAGCCACGACCATCGCCGGCGGAAAAGGTGAGCGCCAACCGAGCGCGATCGAGCTCGAGGGCGCACGTCACCAGGGCGAACTGATTGCCCATACGGCAAACAAGTTGTTCAGCTGACCGTCGGTCACTATTCGCGCCGTTGCGTGGACGGTGGGGCCAGGCGGATTCCCGCCTGGCCCATGCCGATCGAAGGCGTGTTCAAGGAGTTCTCCGCATATCAGGTCTTGCGCCAGAAAATGTGATAGGACAGAAGAATCGCCGCACCACAAAGTGAGCCCATTGCCATCATTGTGCTAACTGCGGCGTTACTCAGGTCGGACGCAAACAGAAATCCAGAAATTGCAGGCGAAGCGATACCTCCGAACCGCCCGACACCGGTGACGAACCCGGCGCCAGATGCACGAACTCGCGTGGGAAACGCACGCATCATGTACGCGTACAGGCTCGATTGGCCGCAATACAGTGCTACCCCAACCAGCCCGCTTGCGACAAAAAATTCGTTTGACATGCGATGAATGGTAGCGAGCAGGAGTACTGCGGCGGTGCTTGCAATCAGGGAGAAGGCTATAAGCGACTGGATTCGAATTCGGGTGGCCAGAAATGCGGCGAGCAAGGCGCCAACGAGTCCGCCGCCGCTGCACCACGCGAATGCGTGAGCTGCGCCTGCAGCCGTGTAACCAATGTCCGTTGCAAGCTTGGATAGCCAGTTCAGACAGTAGTAAAAGGTGGCACCATGCAATGCGTACGTCAACGTTACGACAGCGGTGATGACCAACAGATCTTGCTTGAAAAGTTCGACAATCGGCGCTTTCGCAGTGCTTACCTGCTTTGACTCGATCCGTGCAATGGACTCCTTTGCCATTCTGCCGAGCACTGAGTTGATTCGTGCGAGAGCGTTGACTGGGCGAGTGGCGACGATGAATTCAATCGATTCCGGCACAATCAGCGCCGAAATAGCGGCCGCCAGGAAGGTACCGATTGAGCCACACAGGAACACCGACCGCCAGGACCAATGAGATAGAAGCGCGGCTGCGAAGTTGCCGCCCACCAAGCCCCCGACTGAAAAACCGACGGTGATAAGAACCGTTACACGGTTCCGGACTCGATCGTTTGAGTATTCGGCTGCAAGCGCGGTAATACCTGGCAACAGCGCACCGACTCCCAGACCTGTAATAGATCGCCCCAGGACGAGCGCCATGGGACCGTTGGCAATCGTGCATATAGCCATCCCACAGCCGGCAAGGATGAGACTGGCAAGCATGATGGGTCGCCTGCCGAATCGATCACTTAGCGGAGCGATCAGGAAGGCTCCGGCGCCGCTTCCAAAAAGGCCGACAGAGGCAATGACGCCGAGTATGTTCGGTGGGAGCTTGAGGTCAGCTCGAATGCCTGGAAGCGCGAACGCCACGGCAAGGAGATCGTATCCGTCCAGGGCATATAGGCAAAACAATACGACAACCAACGCGACCTGAAATTTCCCCATAGGGCTGGTGCGAATGATGGTTACTGGATCGTTTCGCGAGTGATCCTCCGGCATTGATGCGCCTAGCGTCCTGTCGGTTTCATACATAGGTCTACTCCATTTGCAGCTGCTTATATCGGGTGGCTCATCTCGACGTGGTGCGACTGACCCCACCAGCGAACGAGCCCGAGTGCACACATTCCTACGGATCGGAAAACGATTAAATAGGTATATCTACTTAACAAATAGGTCTATTTGTTTCTTCGGATTTTGACTATGCTGTGTCTTGTCGACGCCTGTTGCGTCGCGAGGCTGACCCTGCTGGTGGTCGTTTGCCGCGAATGCGCGGCTATGGTGAGAAAGGAGAGAGTTAGATGGCTGCAGGACGATTCGCCAAGTACTGGCACGACTTTGAGGTAGGCGAGGTGATCGAAACCGCGCCGCGTACGATTGAGAGTGGTGACGTGGGCCTGTTTGCCGGGCTCTCGGGAGACTTCAATCCCGTGCACGTCAATGCTGTGGCGGCGGGAAAGGGCATCTTTGGTGAGCGAATCGCGCACGGGTTGCTTACCCTGGCTGTCACGTCGGGCCAGATCAATCAGACGGCGCTTTTCGTTGGCACTACGATCGGTTTTCTGGGGCTGGACAAGGTTCGCTTTTCCAATCCGGTGCGCTTCGGCGACACGATCTTTACCTCGGTCAAAGTCACTGAAGCCCGGGCCTCGAGCAAGGGTGACCGAGGTGTCGTCGCGATGGAGATCAAAGTCGTCAACCAGCGTGATGAGGTCGTTCTGACCTATGACCAGGCGTTGCTGATGGCCGGTCGGCCGGTCTGATCGAACGGAGACATGAGAATGAGCGGACTGGAGACATTTGGTACGGTCAGCGATGCGCTTGCGAGGCGCGCCCGGGACGCAGGGCAGTCGCTTGCTGTGTCATTTCCGCTCGAAGGTGAGCGACTTACCTTCGAGGATTGGGATAAGTACGCAACGCAAGTTGGAAAGGGCTTGCTCGAGAGTGGGCTTCAACCGGGTGACCGGTTGGCGCTATGGTCGCAGAATTCCATTGCCTGGCTGATTACCTGCCTTGCTGCGGCTCGCGCGGGGTTGATCCTCGTTCCCGTCAATACGTACTTTGGTGAAGGGGAGCTTGTCTATGCGCTCCGGCAATCGGGTGCAAAGGCGATTGCGCTGTCCAAATCGTTCCGCTCGAAGTCATATTTCGATGTGTTTTCGGCTGCGCGGCAGAAGGTTCCGGACGTTGGCCTTACGGTCGTGCTTGATGGTGAAGAAAGCGCTTGTCTAAGCCTTGCCGCGTTGCGTGATATCGGAAGGTCCAGTGACAGGGCGCTGCCGGACGTGCCGCCAGGTGCCCCGGCGGTCATCATCTACACGTCGGGTACGACCGGTTACCCGAAGGGTGCAACGCTTACGCACGAGGCGGTGATGGCACAGGGCGCGTTGAGCTCCCGGCGCCTTGGAATGCGAAGTGACGATCGGGTCACATGCGTCGTTCCAATGTTCCACAGCGCATCTTATTGCACGGCGGTGCCGGGATGTCTGTTCACTGGCGCCACGTATATCGGACAGGATGCGTTCAATGCTACCAGCATGCTACAGGTCATCGAGTCGGAGAAAGCGACCGTGCACTTTGCCGTACCGACTACCTTAAGCGCGTTGCTTGACCATCCGGATCGAGCTTCGTATGACCTTTCTTCCCTGCGGATCGGAACCTGCGGAGGCATGGATGTTGATGCCGCTGTTCTGCGCCGCTGTGCAGCGGAATTGGTCCCTGGGATCGTCCAGATTTACGGATTATCAGAGATCAGCGCCATTGCCGCGTGCGGCGATCCGAATGATCCAGACAGATTCGACAATTGCGGGCAAAGCCTGAACGGATACCGTATTCGTATCGTTGATCCAAACAGCGGGCTTGAGGTCGCCCGAGGGGTTTCCGGCGAAATCCAGATTAGCTCGCCATATGCGATGCGTGGGTACTTCGATATGCCTGAAGAGACGAAGACTACGTTCTCTGATGACGGCTGGGTCAAGACCGGCGATATCGGCTTCCTGAGAGAAGACGCAAAGCTGGTTGTCAGTGGTGGTCGCCTCAAGGACATGATCATCCGTGGTGGCGAGAACATCTATCCCGCGGAGATTGAACGTGTACTGACTGCATACCCGGGAGTCGAGCAGGTCGCTGTTTTTGGAATCAGGGACGCGTATTACGGTGAAATCGTAGCAGCTGCGATTATCGGAAAGGACGAACTCTCAGTGTCTGACCTGGATCGGCATTGCCGGGAACGACTGTCGAGTTACAAGGTTCCAGTCAAATATTTCCGCATGGAACGTTTTCCGCTTACCGCGAGCGGAAAGGTTCGAAAGGTTGAGTTGAGAGAAATGGCAACAAACGATCAACTTGCTGGCCTGTAAGCAAGGCTGCAGAATTGGATAGGAAACGCATGAACATGGAAACTTCGCGTCCAATGCCGGTCCCCACGCCGGAAACTGCGCACTTTTGGGAAGGTACCCGGCTCGGTGAGTTGCGGCTTCAGATTTGCGACGATTGTGCGCACACCTATTTTCCGCCGCGACCGTTTTGCCCTCATTGCGCGAGTCGTTCGGTATCGTTGAAGCGCGCGAGCGGTCGCGGGACTTTGTACAGCTATGCGATTTCGCATTTGCCAGCTCCGGGCTTCACTCCACCATACTCGATTGCCGTCATTGAACTCGAGGAGGGGCCGCGGCTCATGACGAATATCATTGGGTGTCCGCAGGAACCTGAAGCACTTCGGCTGGATACACCTGTCGAAGTGGTCTTCGTGAAACAGAACGACGACATTACGCTACCTTTGTTCAAGCTCGTGGAGGCATAAATGGCGCGACGTTCTGTAGCCGTCGTAGGAGCGGCGGAAAGTACCCGAATGGGTAAAGTACCCGAGATGTCGCAGATTCAGCTGCATGCAGATGCAGCACTGAATGCACTGGCCGATGCTGGTTTGCGTCCTTCAGACATCGACGGCATTGCAACGGCCGGGGAGCAGCCCGAGACTGTCGCGCATTACCTTGGAATCAAGCCGCGGTGGATTGATGGAACGGGAGTCGGCGGCTGCTCGTTTATGCTCCATCTTCGCCACGCGATGGCAGCGATCGAATCGGGTCTGTGCCGTACTGTCCTCGTAACACACGGTGAAAGCGGGCGCTCGCGAGTTGCGCCGACGGGTTTCCCGATTCCAGTCCCGGGTAGCCTGTTGCAGCAGTTCGAGACACCGTTTGGCACAACTTATCCGCCGACAATGTTTTCAATTCCGGTGCTGCGCTACCTGAAGAGGCACGGTCTCGACGAATCTGCGCTGGCGTCGGTCGCAGTGGTTCAACGACAATGGGCGGCGCTCAACCCGCGCGCGAGCCAGAAGGATCCGATTACGATCGAGGACGTCCTGGGGTCCAAGATGATCGTCTACCCCTTCCGTTTGCTGATGTGCTGTGTTGTGACCGATGGCGGCGGGGCTATTGTATTGACAAGCGCCGACAGAGCTCCAGATTTACATGAACACCCGGTTTACATCATTGGGACCGGTGAGAGCTGCGAGACCCCGATGATCAGCCAGATGGAGGACTTCACGACGTCTGCTGCGTTCCGGCGTGCAGGCCGCGATGCGTTCGCAGAGGCGGGTATCAGCCACGCGGACGTGGATCATCTGATGCTCTACGATGCTTTTGCGCACCTTCCCCTTTATGGACTGGAAGACCTCGGCTTTTGCCAGCCCGGTGAAGCGACAAGCTTCATCAGGGAGGGGAATACTGCTCCTGGCGGGCGGCTTCCCGTCAATACCAACGGTGGTGGATTGAGCTACATGCACTCAGGTATGTATGGGATGTATGCGCTGCAGGAGTCGATTCGCCAGGTCAGAGGTATCGCGGCGGCACAGGTGCCCGACGTGGAAATTTCTGTTGCACACGGGGTGGGCGGCATGTTCTACACGAGTGGCACGGTGGTATTCAGTAGAACGCGGCCTTGAGATGTGGTTGGAGTTGAAGATGAATTCATTTACAGATCAGAATCCACCTTTGGTGGGGCCGCTCAAAGGTATTCGGCTGTTAGAGTTTGCCGGTATGGGCGCAGCACCCTTTGCGTCGATGCTGCTTGCCGATCTAGGTGCGGAGATCATTCGCATCGAACGTCCAGAGTCTACAGAAGAGCCGGCGAGTCCAATTGCGGTGCGCGGTAGGCGCCGAATTCGAGCCAACCTCAAATCTCCGCTCGACGTTGCCCGAGTCATGGAGTTGACGGATCAAGCGGACGGGTTGATCGAGGCGTACCGGCCAGGCGTAATGGAGCGTGTCGGACTTGGTCCTGCGGAATTGCTCGCGCGTAACCCGAAGCTCGTGTATGGAAGACTCACTGGTTGGGGGCAAGGAGGCCCGCTGGCGTACTCTGCAGCGCATGATATCAATTACATCGCGATCACCGGCGCGCTGGCTGCAATCGGGTCGAAAGAGCGGCCGATACCGCCACTTAACGTTTTGGGTGACTTTGCGGGCGGGGCGCTCTATCTGGTTATGGGCATGCTGGCCGCAATTATTGCTGCTCAACGTACCGGCCTTGGTGACGTGATTGATGCAGCGATGTGCGACGGATCCGTGTCGTTGATGACGGCGATAATGGAAAAGACCGCGGAGGGCCAGTGGCGTGAAGAGCGGGAGGCGAACGTGTTCGATGGCGGGGCACCGTACTACCGGACCTACGAGTGTGCGGACGGTCGCCACGTGTCTATCGGTTCCCTTGAACCTGCATTTTTTCAGCAACTCTGTGAACTGACCGGTCTGAAGTCGTCGGTGCCTGCGAGTGAGCGGGAGCGCCCGGAGAACTGGGCGGCACTACACGCAGACATGGAAGAGTTATTTCGACGGAAGACGAGAGATGAGTGGACCGCGATACTCGAAGGCACGGACGTTTGCTACGCACCGGTCCTGACGCTTTCGGAAGCGCAACGGCATCGGCATTTGGTAGCGCGGCGGGTTTTCGTCAAGGAGGGCGGGATTGTCCAGCCGGCTCCGACACCACAGTTTTCGACTGGCGAGTTACCGGTTCGGCCTGTAGATCCGACACCGCTTGACATTGCATCTTTTGAAGGATTTGTCTCGTGACCACGGGTTGTCACGCGATATAGCATGAATCCAGAACGTTGAGACCTGTTGTGCCGTGTTCAGCCTCAGGTAAAGTATTGCGTTCGTGTTGCAAACAGACGAGTTGCAGCCCGTTCCAGACACTTTACAGAGGGGGGCGGCGTGAATCGCAAGCCTGGAAGGAATGTCGGCAAGACAAAGGAAAAGGCTGTCGAGCCGCTTGAGGAGATGGCCCCACGTGATCGGTTGATCGCTGCGGCCGTCGCGCTGTTTGCGCAGCATGGATACGACGCCGTTAGTACAGGAACCGTTGCGACGAAGGCTGGCCTGACGCAGTCGATGGTTCACTATCACTTTGGCAGCAAGCTAAAGCTCTGGGAGGCGACGATCGACCATATCATGAGGAAACGGGGTGCGGTTTTTCCCTTGGGGCAATTCTTGAATCTAGCGGACGTTGATCCCCTAACCCGACTGAAGATCATGATTCGGACGTTTGTTTCGAGTAATGCGGCCGACCCAGACCTCAATCGAATCTTGATACATGAGGGCATGCAAAGCACACCTCGACTGAAATGGCTCGCAAAGACCTATATGTCGCAAGGCTATCAAGTCTTCAATGATGCAATCGAGGAGGCGATGCAGGCAGGTTTGGTCCGCCGACTTCCGGTGCATGAGATAACCAACATCATTGTCGGCGCCTGTGCACTTACATTCAGTATTGGCGCTCTTTTGCAAGCGGTCTATGGCTCGGCAGTAGACGACCCTGCCTCAGTTGCGTCAATGACCGATACCTTGGTCACTGTACTTTTTCGTGGTCTGGAACTGTCTGGCGCCCCAAGCCCGGGGCAGGCCTAGAAGGGACGTGTTCGACGCCCTTCGTTCTGCCTTTTCAAGTCGTATTCATGCCGTACGATTTCAGCTAGTCGCGAGGAATTGGTAATGAAAGAGGCAGTAAACGTAGGCGTCACATCCACATACAGCGTTACCGAGGCAGTCGCGCAACGCCGTTCGATTCGAGCGTTCCGGGCGCAATCGGTAGATAAGGATCTACTGCGAGACATTC
The DNA here is from genome assembly GCF_030511745.1 of Paraburkholderia sp. SECH4. Taxonomy (NCBI): domain Bacteria; kingdom Pseudomonadati; phylum Pseudomonadota; class Betaproteobacteria; order Burkholderiales; family Burkholderiaceae; genus Paraburkholderia; species Paraburkholderia sp. SECH4. The sequence continues at coordinate 101,831 of NZ_JALOCP010000025.1, read as the reverse complement.
TGGTTCAGGCAGCGCGGGCGCCATCGGGTGGCAATCTTCAGCCATGGAAGATTCATCTGGTGGTCGGTCAGCGACTCGTCGATCTGAAGCAGGTGATGACAGCGCGGACACTGGATTCGTTTCAGGAGGATGCCCTTGATTACGATGTTTATCCAAAGTCACTAGGCGAGCCGTATCGCACCCGGCGGTTCAGGGCAGGGGAGGACATGTATCGTCTGCTCGGCATTGGGGCCGAGCAGAAGGCGGCACGGGGGCAGCGCTTTCGCGACAACTTTCAATTTTTTGGAGCACCGGCCGCGCTGTTTTGTTTTATCGACCGTAACATGGGACGCCCACAATGGGTCGACCTGGGAATGTATCTCCAGACTGTGATGCTGCTGCTGAAAGCCAATGGACTGGATAGCTGCCCTCAAGAAAGCTGGAGTCTCTTTCCAAAGACGGTTAGCAGCTTCCTCGGTGTTCCTGATGAGGAGATGTTGTTTTGCGGAATGGCGATAGGTTATGCTGATCCCGACGCACCGGTAAACGCGCTGGTGACAGAACGCGCGGCACCGGATGAATTTATTCGGATTCATGCCTAGGCCTTATGCACTTTTTCATGAATGGTCTGCCGCGTGAGTTGAGTAATGAACTGGGGGAAGACCGATCCGACGAGAGTGCAGTTGCGAATACATGGAGTCGCGGTCGCGGATCTTATAGGACTTGTCTTGCGGTTTGGCGTTCAGCAGTAGCGGGTAGGTTGGCTTCACGGAGTTCTCTTCGACGGACAACTGCCATGAAATTGCCGCGCAACGTACCCGCAAACCAGGCGGAAGCAGGCGGGTTCTTCTGAATGAAATCGGATAGATTGTCGCCGTGCACCGGAGTCGCAACGAGAGCGAATGCGTAAAGCCTCAACCATTCGCTGTAACCGTGTACGAGAAACCCTCCCGAGCGTTCTATATATTGCTGCCGGGACGTTTCATAAACCTCCCGGAGTGCAAACCACGGAACATGCGGCAAGTCGTGGTGAACCAGATGATAGTTGTTGTTCAGGAACAGCAGCCGCCAGAACCACCCCGCCTCATTAATGACGGTGCGATGCTCATAAGCATGTGCCACCCGATGTTCCTGAAACGAGCGGATCGAACCTAACGACAACGATCCATAACCTGCGCCGACGATAAAGGCCCAGGCTGGGATTCCGCAGACGCGTTGAAGCCACACCGTCAGCGCGGCTAACGCAACCAGATGCGCGACCCACATCGGCACATGACGCAAATCACCACGTTTGATACTGCGGAGTTCATCGACACCCGTTGCCGCTATGGCAAAAGCCGGCCCGACTAGCAGGCGGCCGATAAACGTATTGCGGAAGATCAGCAGCGCGCGAATCGTCAAACCCGCACGTTGCCACACGCGCTGACTGACGAAGTAGCTTTCGGGATCGCGCTCAGGAAGCGTCAGATGCGGATCGTCGTGATGCTGAAGATGCGAATCGTGATAGACGCTGTACGGAAACCACACCGCGAGCGGCGCGAATCCTAATAGTGCGTTGACGAACGGCCAACGCGTCGGATGGCCGTGCAGCAACTCATGTTGCAGGGACATGTACCACGCACCCAGCAACGCCAGCAGCACAGTGGTCAGCGGCAGGCCGAGCACACGCGCATGCGTTGCCACACCGAACCATCCACCGTAGATTGTGGCGATCAGCAGCCACGTCGGCCATTGCGTGCGCCATGTCCAGCTTGCAGCCTGTTTGGCGAGTGTTTTACGTTGCGTGTCGTCGAGATAAATCGCCATCGGCTGGATCGGTCGGAATGCAGGTTTAGACCGATCCTACGGACCAATTCACACGACTAGAACCATTTTGTTCAGCAATGCATCTGCGCATATGTGCAAAAGCGGGGGGGCACATCGCTAGCCCTTGCGCAGCGCCAAGCCGCCATTACCCGGCGCGCCGACCGCCGTGCAAGGTCCTCGCGGATCCTGTCCGGGCGATCGGTAACAGACGCTCATTCACCGTCCGCCACGCGGCAAGCGTGATCGAGCAAGCCTTCCGCCGAGCCGCTGCCGTTGCCGACGTCGAGGCCGCTATTCACGACGAGCCAGCCGTCTTTCTCCGCCGACGGCCCCGCACCCGTCACGAGGATGGTTTGCATGGCCATCGCCGCAGCGCCTCTGTTATCACGCGCGACGATGCGAAACGGATTACTCGCCTGAGTGAGCGAGGTGACGCGCATGATCCGGTAGCTCTGGCCGTCGAGCGTATCCCAGCGCCACTCGCCAGGCGTGTCCTTCGCGTGACGCGCCAAGGCGTCGCTCACCTTGCTGTGCATGCAATCGATATGGATATGCAACTGGTTTTGCGTGCGGCGGAATTGCGAGTTGATCTCGATGCCGAGTTGATTGTCGGGCAAGGATCGCTTGACGGACTTATCGACGTAGAGCCGCGACACCCACGCGTCGTCCCAGTAGTCTTGTGCATTCGGCGCAAGCACGAATGGGCTTTCTATGCCGGTGACGCGGTCGGTCGGAATCAGCAGATGCTGCGAGCGGCCGACGATGTCCTTCAGGATCACATAACGTTTGTCGAGATCGACGACCGTGCATTGGCCCGGCGTGCCGGTGGCCTGTTGCGAGGGCACGCAGCGCATATCGACAATTTTCCAGAGCGCGTTCGAATCGACTGCGGCAAGACGCGCGCAGGAGACGGCGGTGAAGGCGACCGCCAATGCGGCGGCGGTGCGCAGAATAGTTTGGCGAAGGCGGGCGGGTTTGGGTACGGTCATCGGCATGCGGATCGGCGGTTTTTTACTGGCGTGTTCAGCGACATCTTCATTGGCACCTTCGACGGCATTTTCAAAGCCGTCAGAGCACCGGCGCTGGCAGCACGCCGAGCAATTGTTCGAAGGCGACGCCGATCGCCAGCAGCCGCCGGTCCTCGCCGAGCGGGCCATCCAGTTCCAGGCCGACCGGCAGGCCGCCGGCAGTCATCCCAGCCGCCAGCGACAAGCCCGGAATGCCGGACGTGCTGGCCGGGTCGGTATTGCGCAGGAACGCGTCCATCGTATCGATTGGCGCGGCGCCATCGATCGATACCGTCGACGAGCCGTGCAGGTCGTCGATCGGCACCGCGGCGAGGCGCGTGGTGGGGAACAGCAGCGCATCGAGACGCTCGTCCGCGAAAGTCGCCGCGACATACTGCTGCAAGCGCGGCCGCCATTGCTTCAGCGCTGCGTCGTAATGAGCGCCGAGTACGTCGGCGAGCACGCCGTCGTAGATCGCGCGCACGTCAGGGCTCGCGATGCGGGCTGCGATTTCAGCGACTGTCTTTACCGGTGCATTATTGGCGACGAGCCAGGCGAGCACGTCCTCGCGCGGCTCGTGGATCGCGATCGGTCCGCCGACGTGGCTGTTCAAGGTCTCCAGTTCGCTCATCGCTACAGGCACGAAGGTGACGCCTGCTGCTTCGAGGCGGCGCAAGGCGGCGCGTGCAACGTCTTCCACCTGGTGTTCGAGCCCTTCCCAGAGCGGCTCGGGCAGGCCGATGCGCAAACCGTTCAGCGTGAGCGCGGGCAACGGTCCCGTTCCGGTGATCACGCCGTCGAGCAAAGCGATATCGGCAACCGTGCGCGCCATCGGCCCCACCGTATCGCGCGTATGGCTGATCGGCACGACCGCATCCGGGTCGTGATAACGCCGTTCGGCCCCACCGTTACCAACCGACGGACGAAACCCCGCAATGCCGGTCAACGCAGCCGGAATGCGAGTCGAGCCGCCAGTGTCGGTGCCAAGACCCGCGGGCACGATGCGCGCGGCGATCGCGGCAGCGGTGCCGCCCGACGAGCCCCCGGGAATCAGCGTGGGGTCGTACGGATTGCGCACCGGCCCGGCGTGCGTGGCGAAGTTCGTGCTGGTGATGCCGAACGCGAGTTCGTGCATGTTGGCTTTGCCGAGGATGATCGCTCCAGCATCGAGAAGCCGTTGTACCGAAGGCGCGTTCGTCGTCGGCACGAAGCCTTCCAACGCGGGCGTGCCCGCCGAGGTCTGCAAACCGGCCGTGTTGATGTTGTCCTTCACGACGATGGGCAAACCGGCGAGCGGCAATTGCGCTTTTGCTTCGGGCGGCAATGCATCGATGCGCTGAGCGGCGGCCAGCGCGCCGTCGAGGTCGAGCGTGGTGAGCGCATTGAGGCTCGAGAGTGACGCCGCGCGCGCCAGCAGCGTGGCCATATAGTCGGCGGCCTTGAGGCGCCCGGACTGGATCGCGGCGACCGCTTCGGTTGCGGTTAGGGCCAACTGTTGATCGACGGTCCATGTCATCGCAGGCGTCTCCTTTAACTGAGGTATCGCCTATTCTGGCACAGCCGCTTAAGAATCGACGCCGGGTGGCGCAAGGTGGCCCGCGTTTGCCGGCTCGCGGGGTGGACGGTCTTCTCCGGCTCTGCGCGCGAGACCGGCGTGACCGCCTGGGTGCTATCGGACGAGTCTGCCGGCGTTACTTGCGGCTGTCGATCCACATGCGTCCCCAACGGAACGCATAGGCGAGCGCGTGCTCTTCGTCGAAGAAGTAGTCGAGTGCGTCGAACGAATAAGCCTGGCCCTGGCTTGCAGACGTTTTCTCGATGGTCAGGTTGGCGGCGAACAGGCCGTTGGGCAGCAGTTGCGCGGCCGGTGCGACTTCGTAGCCCTTGTAGCGGATATTTGAATTCATGGTCGTGGCAGTGAGTGTGCCCGCGTGTATTGCTGAGGAGCCGGCGCGCGGGACGCAACCCTGTGCGTCAGGCAACCGGTGAGTGAGCGGGCAGGATCAAGCGTAGGCCGCGCCGCGCAGCGGGTGAACCAATCTTTCGTCGTAAGCAAATCAGCGAGGTTCGGGAACGGTCTTCAGGAGGCCGGATCGGACGATAGTCGCAGCGTTCGAACACACTATCCGGCGTTGTGGGCGTACGGTCTGTTGTGTGGCGCACGGTTTGGGCGAGCGGAAACACGAGCGCGTTCGAACGCGCATGGCGCGGCTTGTCGGCCTTGAAAGTATCGTTGGAGGATGCTGCGGTTGGCGGGGAGAGGAGGCAAACGCACGCATGCGTCGAATGGTTCGTCGAGGCAGCGGGATGGCCGCCGGTTCAGTGCAAACGCGAGTGCGTCGAGGACCCGCAAGTGCGAGCGTGGATCCTCGACGCCGTACGCAAAGGCGCTAAACCGCGTGCAGCAACCGGGCGGGTTGCGCTTCCTTGACTGCATTGCCGAGCGGCGCGGCCGTCGGCGTGCGATGCGCGTTGAACGCCAGGGCGAATTGCGCGGCCTGCTGGCCGACCGTGGCGAGCTGATCGACGACCTTGGCGTCGGAACAGGTGTCGACGGTGTCGAAGCGCGTTTCCAGCGTGTTGATCCCGGCACCGAACGGCGTCGGCCAGCCGCGCAACGCGTGGACGATCGAGCGCAGCGACGTCAGCACCGAGCCGGCAGCCTGCCAGCCATAAGCGGTGACGATACAGCCGACCGCGCGGCCATCCAGATACGGCCGCTCATCGGCGCGCAGCTCCTCGAGCGTGTCGAGTGCGTTCTTGACGAGGCCCGAAACGCCGCCGTGGTAGCCGGGCGTCGCGATGATCAGCGCGTCCGCATGGCGCACGGCTTCGATCAGCTCGAGCTGTTCGGCCGTGCGTTGAGGGTTTTCCGGAGCGTAGTGGGGCAGGCTATGCAGGAAGGTGCCGCCGAACATGCGGGTATTCGCGCCCGCGGCTTCCGCGCCACGCAGCGCAAAGCCGAGTGCGCGCTCGGTCGACGACGCCGCGCGTGTCGTGCCGCCGATGCCGATGACGAGCGGCCGGCGGTGATGGTCGAAACTGGTCAACGAAATGCTCCTTCGGTAGCGGCTCACGGGACGCTGGCGCGGGGCTGCGCGTAGACGAACCGGGGCGAACCGGACTTTGAAGTGTCATCTTAATGACCGCCGCGAGCCGGGCGAAGCGACTTTTTGTTCTAACGATATAACCGCGCGGGGTTATCGGCGGCTCAGTGGGTCGTCTGACGGATGCGTCGAAGCCGTTTTCGATCCACATACGCCGCCCGGTGCAATGCAGTTGAGGCCGCCCCGGATAAGCATATGGCGAACCATTGTTTGGGGGCGCGATGACACGCGGCTATGATCGAGTCGTCTCCTCCATGACATCTCCTTGACATGGGATTCGGCCTCGCCACTGGCGGGGCCTTTTTTTCGTCTGGCATTTCAGTGGCGCCAGCGCTTGCCGCTTCACGATAAAGCCGTTTTTTGCATGCTACGATGGACCGCAACGCGAATCACGGCGAGGTCGAACAAGCAATGGCAACCCTGTATGACACGCTTGGTGTGCACGCGCACGCCACGGACGAAGAAATCAAGCGGGCTTACCGCAAGGCCGCGATGAAATGGCATCCGGACCGCAACAACGGCGCCGAAGAAGTTGCGCGCGCTACCTTCCAGGAAATCAAGGACGCGTACGCGATCCTCTCCGACGCCGCACAGCGCAAGGTGTATGACGCGGTCTATGCCGAGCAGATGCGCGGCTGGGAAGCGCAGCGCACCCGCCAGCAAAAAGCGCAGGCCGAACGTGAGGCGGCGGCGCGTGCCGCGGACGAAGCAGCGTATGCCGAGATGGTCTCGCTCGCCATGCGTTTCGCCGACGACGGCCACAATCGCGATGTGTTATTCGGCGTGCTGCTAGGACGTCGATGCGAGGCGCAGCGGGCCGCGCAGATCGCGGACAGCGTGTCGGCCTTGCAGGCGGCGCGGCGCGAGGCGGAGAAGGCGGAGGTCGCGGCCGAGGCGGCAGCAAAAGCGAAGGACGTCCCCGACGTTTCAGCCAAAGCGGAGGCAACGACGGTGAACGCCGCCGCCAATCGTGACGCACCAGGTAAGCACGCCAACCCAGGCAAGCACGAAGAAAGTGCCAGCGATGCTCATCCGGCCGGCGTACTGGGTGGACTCTGGTTCCAGTTCCTGAACGGCTTGCGGTTTTGAACAGACAGTTCTGGCCGGTAGACCCGAGACGTAGGCCGAATTGATATGGAGAGCGGCCTTCGGCGTTGGGATATCCGCTTCTAGAATCAAAGACATGTCCGTGACATGTGTCGTTCGAGCGTCGGCGTGAAGCGACGGCTCTTCATTGCCACGCATGCGGGTGGCGGACGCATCAGCACGTCGGGCACAGGTTGTATGTGTGCCCGCTGCTCCTCTCCTTGTTGCTGACTCTATTTCCCCGCGAAAGACCCGCTTCGCTTGACCTCCACGTTGCAGATTCCGAGAGGCACGACGGCCATGGTTACTTTTATTTTTGTCGTTGCGATGGCGGCGTTTATCCCGTACGTCGCAGCGCCCGGCATTGCGAACGGCGTCAAGTCGATCAGCGCGCAGCCTGCGGCGATGCTGTTCGAACCGTCACCGGCGGCGTCTGACGGCGCAAGCGACGCCGCGAACCGGATCGTGTCCGAACAGCGCGACAGCAAGGCTTCCGTCTGAGGAGCCGCCGTCACGCGGTCGAAAGCATGTTGAAAGATTCGGCTTTGAGCAGTTGCACTTCGTCGCCAATGCAGCGCGCGATACCCGTGGGTCGATGGCCCTGGTACAAATTCTTGTGGCGCAACAAATTACGTCATCGTAGTGTCACGAGGACGCAAGACTAGGCCGGCAGAATTGCGCATAGAGAGAGATAAAAAAACACGGGGTGAGCGTGACCAAAAAATACAAGGTGCTGTTTCTCTGTCGCGAGAATTCAGCACGCAGCATCATTGCCGAAGCTTTACTGCGCGAACTGGCTGGGCACCGGTTCGAAGCGTTCAGCGCGGGGCCGGAGCCGGCCACGCGCGTTCATCCCATTGCGATCGCGCAATTGCGGCCCGGTATATCGGACCTCGGCGTACTCTGCCCGAAAAGCTGGCTGGAATTCACCGGCGAATGGGCGCCGCGGATGGACCTCGTCATCGCCATGGACGCGTGCGTCGCTGGGCATCATGCGCCGCGCTTTCCCGGAGAACCTGCGTTGTGTAGCTGGATCTTTGCCGATCCGCTTGCCGATGGCATGCTCGAGCCGGAGCGAGTCCGTTCGTTCGAAAAGGTGTTCTGGCAAATCGTCCGGCAGGTCAGCACGTTTATCGAATTGCCGCAGTACGCGGCGGCGCCGACTCGTGCCGGCGACGCATCGTGTGCATCGAAGAGCGACGCGCCGAGTTCCGCCATTCGGTGCAACGTGTGAACGGCCCCGGCGCGTCAACCAGTACGGGGTTATGCCTCGGGGTTATGCCTTTGCTCCAGCGGATTGGCGATCAGACGGCTTAGCGGTTGTTCGGGCGCGCAAGCGGACTTCCCGCGAATGGGTCGTTTAGCCAATCCACCTGTTTTTTCGGCTGCGGGGCGGGTGCCGGCGTGGCCGATAATTCGAAGTGGTCGATTGATTGACCAGCGCTAATTGCCTGTTTAAGCCATTGGGGCATTTCGCCCTGGCCATCCCAGCTATCTCCCGTTGCGCTGCGGTAGCGTTCAGCCTTTTGCCCCTTCGGTTCGGCCGCCAGCACGGCGGCGAGGTCTTCTGGTTTGATACCAAACTCTTCCATGCGGTGGCGGAGATACGCAATCATGCTATCTCGCTTCCTTTCGTCCATAAGATATTCGTCCTTCTAAAGCGTCCGGCGTTCTGTCAGTTACAGATTGCAAGGGGAAGCCGCGAAAGCATTGAGCCCACGTAGATGGGGTCCGCTCGCGGTAAGGTTATTGATCGAAGGAAATTCCAGCGGCAGCGTCAAAGAACGTCGCCCCATACATTGCGGTACAGCATATGCCCAACAAGCCCGCCTATAAGGCTGACTGTGCCAATCAGTGAATATTCAAGCGCTCCGCCGCGCGGCAGGTACGGCTGGGTAAGCCCTACGGCCGCAATGGAAAAAACGGTGATGACAATGCAATGATTGCGAACAGTCGGTCTCATGTCGACGCTCCGTCTCTCGCCGGTGCCTCGCGCGGGGCCGATTTTTGTGCGTTATGCCAGCATCATAACGCACTGTTCGGGTAACGCACGCGCCGGCCAGCCTGATTTTGTTGTTCCATGTCGCCGATCGAACGGCGGCCGGTGCCGCCAAGGCCGCCTGCACCGCCGGGATTGAAATCCTGAGTGGCCGACCTATAACGAAACAGCGGAGCAACAATCTGCGTTTCCAGCCTGGTGGCGACCGCTTCCGGCAAGCCGCGCGTGCACGCCCGACATCGGTTTCAGGCCTGGCAACTATTTACTCGTTTAGTTCGGTGACTCGCCGCAGCAGTCCCGCATAGGCATTCGCCCCTTTGTCAGTTCGTCAGTTCGATTTGATGACACGACGTTTTTTTCGCGGATTACTTCTTTTTTTGAAGGGGTTAAGCGCTGCTGCGCCGGATTCGAGGAGTCTGGACATGAAACTACGTTTATTGATGGCGTTGGCAAGCGCCGCTCTGTTTCTGGCGCCGAGCACAGCCGGCGCACTGGACAGCCAGCAGGGCGAAGCCGCGTCGGGCCGGGCGCTCATGCAGAACGCAAACGAATCGGTGCAGGACACCACCGACATGTCGTTTGGTGACACTGTGCGGACCGCGATGCCGGCCGGGCAACCGGTGCAGAACGCCTCCTATGGCGGGGTGGCCGCAGGCGCTACGGAAGTGGGAGGCCGACAGGAGCGGCCGTGCGCTTCCGGGCCGCAATGCAGGATCTATTTTGGCCAATAGCAGGCCGGCAGTTCAGGAGGCGGTGGGGGAGCAGAACGCACCGCCTCCAATTCCATTCGCGCACGGCATCCTGATCGGAATACCCACACGCCCGAGTGCAATTTTACGGAGTCGTCAGCGGGCGATTTAATACGATGTTAAGGTGTGTTCCATTCGGGTTTTCGCTCGCTGTCTTTTCCGATCGCAATCATAAGCAGGCCAATACCGCCTGCTTTTTTATTCATGATTTGCAGTCTGCGATTTGATTAGTCCGGTGACTGCTCCAATCCCACCCGTTGTTTAGTTACTCGCAAACAATACTATGTTGATGGAAGATAATCTGCCGGCGAGCATTGCCTCGCCGGACGATGGGGCTTCGTCGTCCCTGCGTTCCTGGCTCGCCGTTGTGGCCGTTGCAATCGGTGCGTTCGCGTTCGTGACCACGGAGTTTTTACCTGTCGGACTACTGCCGCATATAGCGGCGGATCTGGGTGTGCTGCCTGGCACCGCAGGGCTGATGGTCACGGTGCCGGGCGTGATTGCCGCCATCTCGGCGCCCGGTTTGATGCTGGTGGCCGGACGGATGGATCGCCGGCGTGTCTTTCTGTTGCTCACGGCCTTGCTGCTGGCGTCGAATCTGATTTCCGCCTTCGCGCCCGATTTCCTGTTCATGCTGGTCGGACGCGCGTTGCTCGGCGCGGCGCTGGGCGGCTTCTGGACGCTGGCAACGGCGGCATCGGGGCGCCTCGTGCAGCCGAAAGATTCAGCCAAAGCGATGGCGACGATCCTGACCGGCGTGACCTGCGCGACAGTGATCGGTGTGCCGCTCGGCACATTCATCGCCAGCTTCGCGTCGTGGCGTGCTTCGTTTATGGCAACCGGCGTGCTTGTCGCGATCGCGCTCGTGGCGCAGTTCGTTTTCGTGCCGTCGTTGCCGTCGACCACCGCCTTGCGGCTGCGCGATCTGGTGGCGCTGCTGCGCCGGCCGCATCCGCGTAGAAGCATGCTGATGGTGGCGCTCGTATTCGGCGCGCATTTCTCCTCGTACACGTACATCACGCCGTTCCTGCTGCATAACGCGGGTTTCACGATGTCGACGATTACGTGGCTGCTGCTCGGCTTCGGCATTATTGGGTTCTTCTCGAACTTCGCCGTTTCGTCGACGGTGACGCGTAATCTGAAAGTGTCTCTGGGCGTGATGGTTTCTCTGCTCATGTTCGCGCTGCTGGCAATGCCGTTGCTGGAACAATCGCCAATCGGGGTCGCCGCGCTCGTACTCGCGTGGGGTGTTTCGTTCGGCGCACTGCCGCTGTGTTTCAGCATCTGGATTCAGCGCGCCACGCCGGATTCGCCCGAAGCGGGCTCGGCGCTGTTTGTCAGCATCATTCAGGTTGCCATTGCTTTGGGATCGCTCATTGGTGGCGTGGTGGTCGACCATGTCGGTATTTCCGCCGACTTTCTCTTCGGCAGCGGTTTGGCGCTGCTGGGACTCGCGGCGCTCGCGAGCTTCGGACGAAGCAAGCAGGAAGTACCAGCGGAAGCGATGGCGTGTCCGGCGTGTACTGATTAGCCGGTAAGCGTCGAGCGCCACGTCAACCGATCCGATTTTGTTATCGGCCCCTCCAATACACGGATTGTTAGCGCATCGCACCGCTCGTATATTTGCTGGACGAAAGCACAGACAGCAGAAATACAACAACTGAACGGCAGGCCTCTCGGGCCTGCTACAGGAGCACAGCGATGAATCGAATCGATCTGGAGCGGCGTGTTGTCGCCATTACCGGCGGCGCGCGCGGCATCGGCTACGCAGTGGCTCAACGGGCGCTGAACTCGGGCGCGTCGGTCGCGCTATGGGACGTCGACACCGAGCGCCTCGCGCGCAGCGAGCGCGAACTCAGCGAACTCGGCAAAGTCACCGCCGTCACAGTTGAACTCACCCAGGAAGCGTCAGTGGTTCAGGCGGTGGCGCAAACGGTCGCCGCCCATGGCGCGATCGACGTGCTGATCAACTGCGCCGGCATCACCGGCGGCAACGGCACGACGTGGGAGCTGGACCCCGAGGTCTGGCGCCGCGTGATCGACGTGAATCTGATCGGCCCGTATCTCACCTGTCGCGCGGTCGTGCCGCAGATGCTCAAGCAGGGGTATGGCCGGATCGTCAATATCGCGTCCGTTGCCGGCAAAGAGGGCAATCCAAACGCCTCGCACTACAGCGCCTCCAAAGCCGGACTCATCGGCTTGACCAAATCCCTCGGCAAAGAACTCGCGACGAAGAACATCCTCGTCAATGCGGTCACGCCGGCAGCGGCCAAAACGGAGATCTTCGATTCGATGTCGCAACAGCATATCGACTACATGCTCTCGAAGATTCCAATGAACCGCTTCCTGCTGCCGGAAGAAGCGGCGTCGCTGATTCTCTGGCTCTCTTCCGAAGACTGCGCTTTCAGCACCGGCTCGGTATTCGACCTGTCCGGCGGCCGCGCCACTTATTGAGTCGTCTCAGCGTCGCCTAGGCCGTAGCCGTAGTAGTTGCAGTAGCAGTTGCAGTGCAAAAGGAAAAAACGCAGAGCGCGACCCGCATGCTCTGCGAAGGAGACGACATGAATCCGCATTCGCCCGCTTCACTGGAGGCGATCAACAGCAAGGTCATGCGCCGGCTGTTGCCGTTTCTCTTGCTGATGTACGTGCTGGCGTTTCTCGATCGCGCCAATATCGGCTTCGCGCAGAAAGCGTTGCAGCACGATACGGGCTTGTCCAATGAGGCTTTTGCGTTCGGCGCGGGCGTGTTCTTTGTCGGTTATGCATTGTTCGAAGTACCGAGCAATCTTCTGCTGCATAAGGTCGGTGCGCGCGCGTGGATGTGCCGGATCATGGTGACCTGGGGGCTCGTCTCGGCGGCGATGTGTCTTGCGCATACGCCGACTGCTTTCTACTCGCTGCGTTTTCTGCTTGGTGTCGCCGAAGCCGGTTTCTTCCCCGGCGTGATCTATTACCTGACGCATTGGTTTCCGCAAGCGGCGCGAGCGCGTGCGGTGGGCGTGTTTTATTTCGGTGCGCCGCTGGCGTTCATCTTCGGCAGTCCGTTGTCGGGTTCCTTGCTCGAACTGCATGGCGCGATGGGTTTGGCCGGCTGGCAGTGGCTGTTTCTGATCGAGGGGACGCTGGCATCGTTGGTCGGCGTGTGGGCGTTCTGGTATCTCGACAACCGTCCTGAAGACGCCCAGTGGCTCGACGCGCAGGAGCGCACCACCTTGCGCCGCGCGCTTGATGACGATGCGCTCGCCGCATCGGCGCATGGGCCGCGTCATATTCTCGCTGCGCTGGTGGACCGCCGTGTGTTGCTGCTTTCGGCGATCTATCTGCTGATTCAGATGAGCGTCTACGGCGTGATCTTCTATTTGCCGCAGCAGGCGGCGGCTTTGCTCGGCACGACGGTCGGTTTGCGCGTTGGCCTCGTCGGCGCGCTGCCATGGCTGTGTGCGTTGGCTGTCACGTGGTACGTGCCGCGTCGAGCGGATCGTACGGGTGCGCACCGGCGCTGGGCCGTTGCGCTGCTGGTGCTCGCGGGTCTCGGCATCGGCGCCTCGGGGCTCGCGCATAACCCGTCGATCGGCCTGATCGCGCTGTGCTGTGCGGCCAGCGGCTTCATCGCGGCGCAACCGCTGTTCTGGACATTTCCGACACGCTACCTCACGGGTGCCGCAGCGGCGGGCGGGATCGCGTTGATCAATTCGCTCGGCGGCCTCGGCGGATTTATTGCGCCGAGCCTGCGCACTGCGGCGGAACGGGCGTTTTCGTCGACCTCGGCGGGGCTGATCGTATTGGGCGTGTCGAGTCTGCTGGCGGCGCTCATGATCGGCACGCTGTTACGTCGTGACGGCGTCCAATCAAGCGGGTCTCTCCAACAATTACTGCACCGCGCCCGCTAGGCGCATTTTTTGGCTGCACGTTCGACGCACCCATAACGGAGCCCTTTTCATGGCCATGCCTACTATCCGGCACGTGCGTGCCTTCATCGTCCGCGGTGGCGGCGCGGACTATCACGATCAACCCGATGGACACTGGATCGACGATCACATTGCCACGCCGATGGCGCGTTATCCGGAGTATCGCGAGAGCCGGCAGTCATTCGGCATCAATGTGCTCGGCACGTTGGTGGTCGAGATCGAAGCGAGCGACGGCACGGTTGGTTTTGCGGTGACGACGGGTGGTGAGATCGGCGCGTTCATCGTTGAAAAACATCTCGCACGTTTTCTGGAAGGCCAGCTCGTCACCGACATCGAGAAGATTTGGGATCAGATGTATTTCTCGACGCTGTACTACGGCCGCAAAGGCGTGGTGCTGAATACGATCTCGGGCGTCGATCTCGCGTTGTGGGATTTGCTTGCGAAAGTGCGCAAGGAGCCGGTGTACCAACTATTGGGCGGCCCGGTGCGCGACGAACTCGTGTTCTACGCGACTGGTGCGCGTCCGGACTTGGCTAAGGAGATGGGATTCATCGGCGGCAAATTGCCGTTGCAGCATGGTCCTGCTGAAGGCGAGGCGGGTCTCAAGAAGAATCTGGAGAAGCTCGCCGAGATGCGTAGTCGTGTAGGTGATGACTTCTGGCTGATGTACGACTGCTGGATGAGCCTCGACGTACCGTATGCAACGCGGCTCGCGCAGGCCGCGCACGAGTACGGTCTGAAATGGATCGAAGAGTGCCTGCCGCCGGACGACTACTGGGGTTACGCCGAACTGCGCCGCAACGTGCCGCGCGGCATGATGGTGTCGACCGGCGAGCACGAAGCGACGCGTTGGGGTTTTCGCATGCTGCTGGAGATGCAGTGCTGCGATCTGATTCAGCCGGATGTGGGCTGGTGCGGCGGCATCACCGAACTCATCAAGATCTCCGCGCTCGCCGATGCCCACAATGTGATGGTGGTGCCGCACGGTTCATCGGTGTATAGCTATCACTTCGTCGTCACGCGGCACAACTCACCGTTCGCCGAGTTTCTGATGATGGCGCCGAAGGCAGATGAAGTCGTGCCGATGTTCACGCCGCTGCTGCTCGATGAACCGGTCCCCGTGAATGGACGGATGAAAGTGCCCGACACGCCGGGCTTCGGTGTGCGGCTCAATCCGGAGTGCGCGCTGGTGCGGCCTTATCCACGCTGAATGCTTATTGAAGGTGGGTTGGACTAGATTTCAACCCGCAAGACATCTTATCGATCCAGCCAACAGGAGAATGACGTGTTGCTCAAGGACAAGGTCGTGATCGTTACCGGCGGCTCGCGTGGCATCGGCCGCGCGATAGCAGTTGCGTGCGCAACCGAAGGTGCGGACGTGGCGATCAACTACTGGGGCGATAACGACGCATCGTATGGGCGCCGTTCGGCGGTCGCGGAAGTGGTCGGCGAAATTGAAGCCTTGGGGCGGCGCGTGATCGCGATCGAAGGGAATGTCGCCTTACGCGAAACCGGTCAGGAACTCGTGCGCCGCACTGTCGAAGCCTTCGGCAAAGTCGATGTGCTCGCGAGCAACGCCGGCATCTGCCCGTTTCACGCCTTTCTCGACATGCCGCCCGAGGTATTGGAGCCGACGGTGGCAGTCAATCTCAACGGGGCGTTCTACGTCACGCAGGCCGCCGCGCAGCAAATGAAAGCGCAGGGTACGGGGGGTGCGATCGTGGCGACGAGCTCGATCAGCGCGCTGGTGGGCGGCGGCATGCAAACCCACTACACGCCGACCAAAGCCGGTGTGCATTCGCTGATGCAGTCATGCGCGGTAGCGCTGGGGCCGTACGGCATTCGCTGCAATTCGGTGATGCCCGGCACGATCGCGACCGACCTGAACGCGGAAGATCTCGCCGACGAAGCTAAAAGAGCCTACTTCGAAAAGCGTATTCCGCTGGGCAGACTGGGCCGCCCGGAGGATGTCGCCGATTGCGTGGTATTCCTTGCCTCCGACCGCGCGCGTTATGTAACAGGCGCCGCGCTGCTGGTGGACGGCGGCCTGTTTGTCAACTTGCAGTAACGGGCGATGGCGACGTCAATGAATCGGTGCGGATACGATCACAGGCTCAGTCGCGGTCGCGGTGGGATCGTCGCGTGCGAGCTTGCGCGAGAAACCGCGCAGCAAATCGATAAAGCGCAACGCGGGTTCGGCGAGCGCTTCTTCCTTGCGCGTGAGAATGCCGAAGCCGGCGAGGCTCTTGCCGATCTCGAGCGGCAGCGCAACCAGCAGCTTGCCACGCACATGATCGCGCACCACGGACTCGGGCAGCATGGCCACGGCGTCGTAGTTCTCGAGCAATTGCAGCGTGGCGAAGATCGACGCGCACTCGGTCAGGTTGACGGGTGTCGCCAGACCCGCACGCGCGAGTTCCTCTTCGAACAGCACGCGCGCTGGACTGGTGACCGGTTGCGCCACCCACGGCCAGTCGATCAGCTCCCGCAACGTGATGCGCGAGCGCTGCGCCAGCGGATGCACCGAACGCACCACCAGCAGCAACGTCTCGCGCGCGAGCGGTTCGAAACTGAAATCGTTGTGTTGCAACGGACTGGTCAGCCGTCCAAGCGCCAGATCGACTTCGCGGCGATGCAGCAATTGCACGACCTGGTCGCTGGTTTCGCCAAGAATGCGCACGTTCAGCAGAGGGCTTTCGGTTTTCAGGGCGGCGACCGCCATGGCCAGCAGATCGGGCGCGGCGCCCATGATCGCGCCGACGGTCAACTGTCCATGCCCGCCGCGGCGTTTGACGTCGAGGTCTTCGGCGAAACGGGTCAATTCGGCGAGCGCGCGCCGCGCATACGCCAGCGTGACCACGCCGAGCGGCGTGGGCGTCATGCCGCGCGCGTTGCGCTCGAACAGCAGGAAGCCGAACGCTTCCTCGATATCGCCGAGCATGCGGCTCGCGCTGGGTTGCGCGACGTTGATGGCCTCGGCGGCCTGGTGAAGATTGCGCGCGTCATCGAGCGCGACGAGCAGCGCCAGATGCTTGAACTTGAGCCGATTGACGAGTGCGATGGCGGCTGAGTGTTGGCTCATGGTTCCGGGTGCGATTCGGTTTGTGGATCGCCCAATCCCAACAACGGATTGAGATGCTATCGACGCAGGAATTATAGTCGTACCAGACGCTTCTACGCTTCTCAGGGAAAGCGCCCGGATACGACGGGAGACAGGCCGCAATGGAAACAATCGCTTTCCGGATGGTGCTCAACCCCGGCATGCGCAAAGAATACGAGCGACGTCATGCGCAAATCTGGCCTGAACTGGTTGATGCATTGCACAACGCCGGTGTGCGCGACTATCGGATCTTCTTCGACGCAGACTCGGGTTACCTTTTCGCCATTCTGACGCGCAGCACGAATCACACCATGAACGCGCTGCCGCAACTCGACGTGATGCGCAAATGGTGGGATTACATGGCCGACATCATGCAGACGGCCCCTGACCATACGCCGCTTCAACAACCGCTGGAGCCGGTCTTTCATCTGAATTCGCTTAGCTAACGTAGCTGACTGTGCCTGGCCTGAAGGGCGGAGGATGTCGCATGCAGGTTGTCGATTCGCATATCCATCTGTGGGATCTGAAGACGCATCGCTATCCGTGGCTGGAAAACCCGGGCGTGTCGTTCGTGGGTGACGCGCGCGATCTGAAGCACGACTATCTGCTCGATGATCTGCTCGGCGAGGCGGGCGATATCGAGGTGCTGAAACTGGTGCACGTAGAGGCGAATCACGATCCTGCCGATCCGGTCGAGGAAACCCGCTGGTTGCAGTCCATTGCGGATCGTCCGGCCTCGCGTGGCATGCCGGATGCGATTGTCGCCGCCGTGGATCTGTCTGCGGCGAACGCACCCGAAATGCTTGAGGCGCACGCATCGTTTGCCAACACGCGTGGCATCAGGCAGATCCTGAACGTGCACGAGAACAAGTTGTTTGATTACGTGGGCCGTCATTTCATGCGCGAGCCGCAGTGGCGCGAACATTTTGCGTTGCTGAGCCGTTACGACATGTCGTTCGATCTGCAACTGTATCCGTCGCAGATGGAGGAGGCGGCTGGGTTGGCGCGCGCGCATGGGGATACGGTTTTTATCGTCAATCATGCGGGGATGTTCGTGGACCGCAGCAGCGTTGCCGGCTATCGCGCGTGGCGTGAAGGTATGCGGACGCTTGCGAGTTGCAGGAATGTCGCGGTGAAGATCAGCGGACTCGCCATGTTCGATCATCAGTGGACCATCGAAAGCCTGCGGCCTTATGTGCTTGAGACGATCGATACGTTCGGCGTCGAGCGCGCGATGTTCGCATCGAACTTTCCGGTCGATCGGTTGTTCGGCTCTTACCAGGATTTGTGGCACGCGTACGCGTCGATCGTCGACGGCGCGAGCGATGCTGAAAAAGAAGCGCTGTTTTGCCGTAACGCGGAGCGTTTTTATCGTATCTGACGTACCTGCCGCGTCTGACGCATTCCCAAAAGCAAAAGAGAAGGAGACACGTAGTGCAGCAATCCCCATCCGCTGTGCCCAGGCTCGAACTACGGCACGCGAGCAAATCATTCGGCCGGGTCCGTGCGTTATCCGACGGCGATCTCGCGTTGTGGCCGGGCGAAGTGCATGCATTGCTCGGCGAGAATGGCGCGGGCAAATCGACGGTCGTGAAGATTCTCGCGGGTGTGCATCAGCCGGATACCGGTGAACTGCTGGTCGACGGCGTGGCGCGCCGATTTGCAACGCCTGCGGAAGCACGCGACGCGGGTCTCGCGGTGATCTATCAGGAGCCGACGCTGTTCTTCGATCTCTCGATCGCGGAGAACATCTTCATGGGGCGGCAGCCGGTCGACCGGATCGGCCGCATTCAGTACGACGCCATGCGCCGCGAGGTGGATGGTTTGCTGGCCTCGCTCGGGGTCGATCTGCGTGCGGATCAACTGGTGCGTGGGCTCTCGATTGCCGATCAGCAGGTGATCGAAATTGCGAAGGCGTTGTCGTTGAACGCGAACGTGCTGATCATGGACGAGCCGACCGCCGCCTTGTCGCTGCCCGAAGTGGAACGGCTCTTTGCGATCGTACGCAAGCTGCGTGAGCGTGACGTGGCGATTCTGTTCATCACGCACCGACTCGACGAAGTGTTCACGTTGACGCAACGCGTGACGATCATGCGCGACGGCGCGAAGGTATTCGATGGGCTCACCGCCGATCTCACTACCGAATCCATCGTCGCGAAGATGGTGGGCCGTGATCTGGAAACCTTCTATCCGAAGGCCGACCGGCCACCGGGCGAAGTGCGATTGTCAGTGCGTGGACTCACGCGCATCGGCGTATTCAAGGACATTTCCTTCGACGTCCGCGCGGGCGAAATCGTCGCGCTCGCGGGGCTCGTCGGCGCGGGACGCAGCGAAGTGGCACGCGCGATCTTCGGCATCGATCCCCTCGATTCGGGTGAAATTTCGCTTGGCGGCAAACGTCTCACCGCAGGCAGTCCGGCCGCCGCTGTGCGTGCCGGCCTCGCGCTGGTCCCGGAGGACCGTCGTCAGCAAGGGCTGGCACTGGAGTTGAGCATCGCGCGCAATGCCTCGATGACGGTGCTTGGACGTCTCGTCAAACATGGGCTGATTTCCACGCGAAGCGAAACGCAGTTGGCCAATCAGTGGGGCACGCGTTTGCGCCTCAAAGCGGGTGACCCGAATGCGCCGGTCGGCACGCTTTCCGGCGGCAATCAGCAGAAGGTCGTGCTGGGCAAGTGGCTCGCCACGAATCCAAAGGTCCTGATCATCGACGAACCCACGCGCGGCATCGACGTCGGCGCCAAGGCCGAGGTGTATGGCGCGCTGGCGGAACTGGTGCGCGATGGCATGGCCGTGTTGATGATTTCGAGCGAATTGCCGGAAGTACTCGGCATGGCCGATCGCGTACTGGTCATGCACGAGGGACGTATCAGCGCGGACATCGCGCGCGCCGAAGCCGACGAAGAACGCATCATGGGCGCGGCGCTCGGCCAACCGGTTCCACCGTTGGGGAACGCGGCATGATGCGCCATTCGACGACCCATCCCGCGCCGGTTCAGGCGTCAGCCCCCAAGCGCACCGGCAGCGCGCCAGGCGGCTTCATCGCGGGCATTGCGAAGAGCCGCGAAACGACGCTCTTCGTCGTGCTGATTCTGCTGATCGTGGGTACGGGGCTCGCAAAACCGCAGTTTCTGAATCTGCAGAATCTGCGCGACGTGTTGCTCAACGTGTCGATCATCAGCTTGCTGACGGCCGGCATGACCGTGGTCATCCTGATGCGGCATATCGATCTGTCGGTGGGGTCGACGGTCGGTATCAGCGCGTATGCGGTCGGCAGCCTGTACGTTGCGTTTCCGCATATGCCGGTGATCGTCGCGTTGCTGGCTGGACTCGCGATCGGATTGGTGGCGGGCAGTATCAACGCATTGCTCGTTGCCGTGGGGCGCGTGCCGTCGCTGGTAGCGACACTCTCCACGCTCTACATCTTTCGCGGCGCGGATTATGCATGGGTGCACGGCGGCCAGATCAACGCGACCAGTTTGCCTGACGCGTTTTCCCGTCTCGCTACTGGCACTTTCTTCGGCATACCGACGCTCGCGCTGATCGCGATCGTCGTGCTCGCCGGTCTGGCTGTCTATCTAAAGCAGTTTCGCGGCGGACGCGAACACTACGCCATCGGCTCGAATCCGGAGGCGGCGCGGCTTGCCGGCGTGAACGTCGAACGTCGCGTGATGGCGGGTTTTCTGCTGTCCGGCGCGATTGCCGGTTTCGCGGGCGCATTGTGGCTCGCGCGCTTCGGCACCGTCGATGCAAGCACCGCGAAGGGCATCGAGTTGCAGGTCGTTGCCGCCGCCGTGGTGGGTAGCGTGGCGATCACCGGTGGTGTGGGCACCATCCTCGGCGCCACGCTCGGTGCGCTCGTGCTGGGTGTGATCAGCATCGCGCTCGTCGTGCTGCACGTCTCGCCATTCTGGGAGCAGGCGATTCAGGGCGCGCTGATCGTCGCCGCCATTACCGCCGACACCTTGCTGGCCCGCTCCGTCGCCAAACGCATGATGAGGAAACGCGATCATGGCTAAACCCGATTCCGCGCTGCTCACGCGCAAACGCGAAACGCCGTTGCAATGGGAAGTGTTGCTGGTCATCGTGCTGGCCCTGTCGCTCGTGCTCGGGCGCTTGTTGTCGCCGGTGTTTCTCACCGGTGCGAATGTCAGCAACATCCTCGCCGATCTGACCGAGATCGCGTTGATGGCGCTGCCCATGACGCTGATTATCGTCGCCGCGGAAATCGACCTGTCGGTAGCGTCGGTGTTGGGCGCCTCCAGTGCGCTAATGGGCGTGCTGTGGCACATGGGCCTGCCGATGCCGGTCGTGATCGTGCTGGTATTGATTGCCGGCGCGCTGGCAGGCTTGCTGAACGGCCTCGTGATCGTCAAGCTCAATCTGCCTTCGCTTGCGGTCACCATCGGCACGCTCGCGCTGTTTCGTGGCCTCGCGTACGTGCTGCTCGGCGATCAGGCGGTCGCGGATTTTCCCGCAGCTTATACAGCGTTCGGCATGGACACGGTCGGCTCGACTTTCATTCCATTGCCTTTTGCGATCGTAATCGTCGGCGCGGTGCTGTTTACCGTGCTGCTTCAGTCTACGGCGTTTGGCCGCAGCCTCT
This sequence comes from Paraburkholderia sp. SECH4, assembly GCF_030511745.1. Lineage (NCBI taxonomy): Bacteria > Pseudomonadati > Pseudomonadota > Betaproteobacteria > Burkholderiales > Burkholderiaceae > Paraburkholderia > Paraburkholderia sp. SECH4. The sequence goes on along the minus strand of NZ_JALOCP010000025.1, from coordinate 80,484 downwards.
ACGCAATCGGTGCGAATCCGACCGCGGCGGCTTTCTCCGGTATCGAAGTCGCGAAGATCAGGCTGCGTCTATTCGTGCTGTCCGGCGCGATGAGCGCGCTGGCGGGCGTCGTCTATACGCTGCGCTTCACCAGCGCACGCGGCGATAACGGCGAAGGCTTCGAATTGTCCGTGATCGCGGCGGTGCTGTTCGGCGGCGTGAGTATTTTCGGCGGACGCGGCTCGATGTTCGGCGTCCTGCTCTCGCTGCTGATTATCGGCGTGCTGAAAAACGCGCTGACGCTCGACGATGTGTCGAGCGAAACGCTGACGATCGTTACCGGCGTGCTGCTGCTGGCATCGGTTCTGATTCCCAATCTGGTTGCGCGCTGGCGTGCGGCGCGTGACCGGCGTTTCATCGCGAAGTCCGCTTCTTCTTTATAACGTTCTCTTAAAACCGGCTCCACAAGAAATACCCAATACCAAATACCGACAACCCGGACAGCATGTCGTCCAACAACAAAGCAGGAGACAGCTCATGTTCAATCCTCTACGTCACATCGGCAAGACCGCGCTTTGCATTGCGCTAGTCGCGATCAGTTGTGCCGCGTCCGCGGCGGGCCTGAAAAGCGGCCTGAAGATTGCCTTCGTGCCGAAGCAGATCAACAACCCCTATGAAGTGATTGCGGACGACGGCGGCATGGCCGCGATCAAGGAGTTCAGCGGGGTGGGCAAGGTCGTGGGACCGTCGGATGCGGGCGCCTCGTCGCAAGTACAATACATCAACACGCTGATCACGCAGCGGCAGGACGCGATCGTGATCGCGGCCAACGACGCGAACGCGGTCGTGCCGTATCTGAAGAAAGCGATGTCGCAAGGCATCAAGGTCGTGACCTTCGACTCCGACACGGCGCCTGAAGGCCGTCAGCTTTTCGTCAACCAGGCGAACGCGGAGGGTATCGGGCGGGGACAGATCCAACTGGTCGCGAAACTGATGGGCGGCGAGGGTGAGTTTGCCGTGCTGTCGGCCACGCCTAACGCGACGAATCAGAATACGTGGATCAAGTGGATGCAGGAGGAGTTGAAAAAGCCCGAGTACTCGAAGATCAAGCTCGTGAAGATCGCGTATGGCAACGACGACGACCAGAAGTCGTTCGTCGAAACGCAGGGCTTGTTGCAGGCGTATCCGAATCTGAAGGCGATTGTTGCGCCCACCACGGTGGGCATTGCAGCGGCGGCACGTTATATCTCGTCCTCGTCGAGCAAGGGCAAGGTACAGGTGACCGGCTTGGGCACCCCGAATCAGATGCGTGCGTTCGTGAAGAACGGGACCGTCAAGGCGTTCCAGTTGTGGGATCCGAATCAGCTCGGCTATCTGGCGGCTTATGCGGCAGCGGCGCTGTCCTCGGGGACGATTGCCGGCAAGGAAGGCGAATCGTTTGATGCCGGCAAGCTCGGCAAGCGCACGATCGGCCCGCAAGGCGAAATCATTCTCGGACCGCCGACCACGTTCGACGCGAGCAATATCGACAACTTCAATTTCTAGGCAGCGAGCGGGGCGCCGCAATTCGGGTACGGGATATGCGTGCCGGCCGGGCCAACCGGGAGCCGCTGCGGATATGCGCGGGAGGCGTTGGCGTGAACTTTAAGACCTATACTATGAATCGGTAAATCGACCGTGGGCGTAGCGGGTCCGAACTGCTATCTTGAGTGAGCGCCGTTCGGACCACGGATGATCATTGACGCAGCAGTTGGCGGCCGCGGTTTTCGGCGAGGACGAAGACGAGCAGTCTGAACGGATGCCGTACACGCAGATAAATCCCTGCTTAGAGGTGCATGATGATCGGAATGACGTGGCTTGTTGTGGCTGACGGAGGCCGTGCGCGTGTTTTCCAGACGCCGGGACTCACGCTCGACTTGCATGAAAAAGAAAGTCTCATCAACACTGAATATACCGGCACGATGCTGACGGAAAAGGACCGCGAGAAATTCGCGAAGCGCGTTGCCGAGTATCTGGAGGCAGGGCGGCTCCATCAACTCTACAATCGGCTAAGACTTGCCATCGAGCCGAAGTTTCTCGGCATGGTCAAAGCGGATCTCAGCGAGGAAACCCGTCGGTTGATATTCGAGCAAACCAGCGAGGATCTGTCGACGCTCAATGCCCGGCAAATTGAGGCGCACCTGCGGCGACACTGATCGGCTTCCTTCGGTGTGATATAGCCTTCACACAGTCAACCCGACCTGGCCACGGATCGTGGCCTCGCAGGGTTTCTGTGTTGATGTGTTATCTACACGCTGGTTTCCGAGCTACCCGATTCCTCGGCATCACGGAACCAGGTTTCCGCATGAGACCGCTCGGCAACCCATGAGCGAGACGGCGGCGTGTTGAACTCGCGATCGATGAACCGGCATCCCCATTCGACCCCGTCTCTTGCCGCCTCCTCTTCGGTTAGCCACTCGGGTTGAACGGTCATGGGACGAATATCGACGACTGTTCGGGTGCCGTGACTCACACTGACACTTGCGATCCAGGCGCCGAGCTTGTTGCGCTCAGGGCGCACGGCGATTTCGTATTCGCCGTAAGAAACAGTGCGTGTTGGCATCGTTTTCTCCTTTGCAGCGGTCATGATCGATATCCGCCCGCAACGCAGCGTGCGGGCCTCTCTTCTAGCGCCATCATGCCGTAACTCCAGCAGTCCGACACGCGGATTATTGAGGTTCAGTGACAAACCGGTAGGCGTATTTCACCAATATCTAGCATCGAAGAAACCCATGTTCACATGAACATGACTTGCTCATAGACTTCGAGTACAAAAGAATCGTGAGGCTCAAACTTTTCGGTTGACGGGAGGTTTCATGGCACAGAATGAACTTTCGTATCGGCGGTTCCAGATCGCCGCAACGATCTCACCGCTGCAGGGTAACCGGGGGATCGTCACGGTCGATGTCACAACCTCGGATCAGGAACGCATCGCCGATCTGGGAACGGCCCGCTTTCTCCATGTGGAACGATGGGTTGAAAGAAATGAGCCCGCTTTCCTTCAGGTCGTTGTGGACGAGTGCAAGGTCGCTATCGACCACTATGCGGACAACGTCGACGACAGTTGACTCTCCGTATCTCGCATGAGGTGTTGCCATGCAGCAGGAATTCGATTTCTACATCAACCTGAAGAAACCGACACTCGGTCTCTATGTGCGCGCCGGGGCGGGCCTTCCCGACCTCGTCGACACCAGTGACTGGCAACTCAATGGACACGTGTGGCAAAGCGAGCTGACGCCAGACATTCTGAAGGGGCTCGAGGCGAACGGCCATGCGTTTCAGGAACTGGGCGCCTGATCGTTCGTGCCACGGCGAATTGGTGAGTAGAGCACGCCGTTCCGAAACGGCCGAGATAGCACTTTGATCTCTACAAATTAGTACTATTCTTGCCTTAGGCTGGGTTAGCGCGCTGTCGCCTGATATAGGGCGAGGGAGAGAACCATGTCGGAGCAGCAGGGCACGTTGAGTGACGAGTTCATCGCGCAGCAGCGCAAGCGCCTCCTCGCGTTACGCCAGGAACTGTTGGGTGGAGAGGAGAATACGATCGCGGACGAGCGAACAGCCGAGGAGCAGCACGGCGACGAAGCGCACGAGTTCGAGGACGAGGCGCAGGGCATGGCGCAGAACGAGGTCAACCAGGCGCTGCACGACGTGAACGACCAGCGCATCAGCGATATCGAGCGGGCGCTGCAGAAGATCGACGAGGGGACCTACGGTCTCTCCGATGCGAGTGGTGACCCGATACCGAAAGCCCGGCTCGAAGTCGCCCCGGAAGCGATCCTGACTGTTGAAGAGCAGAGCCGTCGCGAGACCGGTAAATGAGGGCGTCCAACGCCGCTGTGCTGTCGGGAATGGCCGTGATGCGGTCCTGAAGCCGGGCCGCGAAATCCTGTTCCATGAGGCCCCGGTGGCAGATTGCGCCAATGCCTATCATCGGAAAAACCAATGTTCCATTATTCACAAACCCCTCATAGAATCCAAGGGCGGATTTGGGGTTTCGTTATGCTAATCATGTTGATATCGACGTTGTAACCGATCCGTATTGTTCAGACAGTGCTCGTCGAGCACGAACACCTGCTCCGCGCCGATGCTTAAACCGCGCTCGATGAGCTATCACTATCACGGGTCCCCGGTTATTGAGCCAGACAAACGGACCATGAACAGAAACTCAGCTGACCTGTTGGCGAAGCCCGCCAAGCCTTCGCAACTCATATGACCGCGCCCCATAACCTTTTACGTAGCCGGATGCCTTAACCGAAAAGGTGACTCCCGATGCCAGCCCTCTGCGAAATCTGTAATGCCCGACCCGCTGTCGCCCGTGTAACCGTTGTGCAAAACGGGGAGCGGAAATCCTTATCGATCTGCGACTACGACTACCGGCAACTAATGCGGCATCAAAGCATGCAGAATCCGTTCGATTCATTGCTGGGGGGCGGCGGCCTGTCGCGCTTCTTCGGCGGCATGGAGGATGGGGCCGAGGACGATGACGCTGGATACGCCGAAGTGCCGCGTGAATCGGTCGATGCCACGGATGCTTTCAGCGAGCAGACGCTCGAATTGTTGCAGCGCGCCGCGGAAAAGGCACACGAACTTGGCCGTAACGAACTCGACACCGAACACCTGCTGTACGTGCTCGCGGACACGGATGTGTGCGCGGCGTTGCTGAAGGAACTCAAGCTGTCGCCGCAGGACATCAAGGCTTACATCGATCAGCATGCGCAGAAGGGAAAGGGCGATCCTGACTCGCCGGTCGACAAGATGACCGTGTCGCCTCGTTTGAAAAAGGCGTTCCAATATGCGTTCCAGGCGTCGCGCGATCTGGGGCATTCATACGTTGGCCCGGAACATCTGCTCATTGGGCTTGCTGCCGTGCCGGACAGTATCGCGGGCACATTGCTGAAGAAATATGGCGTGACGCCGGAAGCGTTGCGGCAGAAAGTCGTGAAAGTCGTCGGTAAAGGGGCGGAGGACGGTCGCGTCGACGCGCCAACCGGCACGCCCAACCTTGACAAGTTCGGGCGCGACCTCACGGCGATGGCACGTCAGGGCAAACTCGACCCGGTGCTCGGCCGCGCGCAGGAAATCGAAAGCACGATCGAGGTGCTCGCGCGGCGCAAGAAGAACAACCCCGTGCTGATCGGCGAGCCGGGTGTCGGCAAGACGGCGATCGTCGAGGGCCTGGCGCAACGCATCATCAACGGCGACGTGCCTGAAGTGCTGCGCGGCAAGCGGCTCGTCGAAGTCAACATCAACTCGATGGTGGCAGGCGCGAAGTATCGCGGCGAATTCGAGGAGCGCGCCAAGCAGTTGATCGATGAGGTCACGGCCAAGAAGGACGAACTGATCCTGTTCATCGATGAACTGCACACGATCGTGGGCGCGGGACAAGGCGGGGGAGAAGGCGGCCTCGACATCGCGAACGTGCTCAAGCCCGCGCTTGCGCGCGGCGAGCTCAGTCTGATCGGCGCAACGACACTCAACGAGTATCAGAAGTACATTGAAAAGGACGCAGCGCTTGAGCGGCGCTTCCAGCCGGTGTTGGTGCCGGAACCGACGGTCGACCAGACCATCGTCATCCTGCGCGGCCTTCGCGACAAGCTCGAGGCACACCACCAGGTGACTTTCGCCGACGATGCGTTCGTTGCGGCGGCCGAACTGTCGGATCGCTACATTACATCGCGCTTTTTGCCTGACAAGGCCATCGACCTGATTGACCAGGCGGCGGCACGCGTGCGCATAGGCGCGACCTCGCGTCCCGCGGCCATCCAGGAGCTCGAAGCCGAAATCGCCCAGATGAAGCGTGAGCAGGATTATGCGTCCTCGCGCAAGCGATTCGATGAAGCGAAGGCTTTCGAGGCAACTATCGGCGAAAAGCAGGCGAAGCTCGACGAGCAGATGGAAGCATGGCAGCGCAAGACCGGTTCGGAGACGCTCGAAGTGACCGTGCAGTCAATCGCCGAAGTGGTGTCGCGTCTTACCGGCATTCCCGTCACGGAACTCACGCAGGAAGAGCGCCAGAAGCTGCTGGATATGGAGAAGAAGCTGCGCGAACGCGTGGTAGGCCAGGACGACGCGGTGATTGCCGTGAGCGATGCTGTACGCCTGTCACGTGCCGGACTCGGCCAGACGAACCGGCCGATCGCGACGTTCCTGTTCCTCGGACCCACGGGCGTCGGCAAGACCGAACTCGCGAAGGCGCTGGCAGAAACCGTGTTCGGCGACGAGCAGGCGGTTGTTCGTATCGACATGTCCGAGTACATGGAGCGTCACGCGGTTGCACGGTTGATCGGCGCTCCTCCGGGCTACGTCGGTTACGACGAGGGCGGGCAACTGACCGAGCGCGTCCGGCGGCGCGCTTACTGCGTGATCCTGCTTGACGAGATCGAGAAGGCGCACCCCGACGTGTACAACGTGCTGCTGCAGGTGTTCGACGACGGGCGGCTGACCGACGGCAAGGGCCGTGTGGTGGACTTCAGCAACACGATCATCATTGCGACGAGCAACCTCGGCGCGTCGATCATCATGGACAACCTAGAGAAACCCGAGGGGGACCGTCAGACCGAGAAAGCAATCCGCGAGGAATTGATGGGGGTGCTCAAGGGGCACTTCCGGCCGGAATTCCTGAACCGGATCGACGAGATCATCGTCTTCCACGGACTCTCGCGCGACAACATCCGCTCGATCGTGCAGATCCAGCTCGAACGGGTCGTGCGCACCGCCGCCGCGCAGGACATTACCCTCAAGATAGACGAATCGGTTGTCGATCACCTCGCCGATGCCGGTTACCGGCCGGAGTTCGGTGCACGCGAGTTGAAGCGCCAGATTCGTCAGGAACTGGAAACGCGGCTTGCGAAGGAGATTCTCAGCGACGCCTTGAAGTCCGGCGACAGCGTCGAGGTCAGTTACGACAAGGACAGCGGCGAAGTGAAGTTCAGCAAGAGCGAGGCGCCGCCTACGCCTAAGGCGACGGGCGCGAAGGGTAGCAACGGACGTGTGAAGAAGAAACCGTCCAAAGAGGTCAGTAGCCCCGAGGCAACGGAAAGCGCCCATTCGAAGGGATGAGGTGCGTAACCCTCTGGGAGACGCCGCTACGTCATTGCCGGTGGTGTGCGGGCTCCCAGTCTGGGCGACACAGGCGGTGTGACCGCACTTGTACTGCCTTTACTGTGCACGCTCGCCACGGGCCGATCTGTACCTTTCGCAGCGTATCAACCCAGCTAGACTGATTCCGTATTCACGCTTTATGCCGTGAGGCGACGTACCCTCAATCTGGATAGCCATCAGGCATCCTAATAAAGGCCATGGAGTATCAAATGACCACACGACGAGAAGTTCCTGGAATCCGACCATATGACGGACCCGCTGGCGGTTGGGGGGCGCTCCGGGCGACAGCTCAAGCCGTCCGAACCCAAATGGAAAGCATCGAGGCGCCGATCACGTTGATGCGGACCAATCAGCCCGACGGTTTCGATTGTCCGGGTTGTGCGTGGCCTGACAAGGAGCATAAGTCCACGTTCCAGTTCTGCGAGAACGGCGCCAAAGCGGTCACATGGGAAGCGACGACCAAGCGCGTGACGCCGGAGTTTTTCGAGAGCAACACGGTGTCGTCGCTGCTGCAACGGACGGATTACGAACTGGAGGATCTTGGCCGGCTGACGCATCCGCTCGTCTACGACCGCGCCACGGACAAATTCCGGGAGGTCGAATGGGAGGACGCATTTGCTCGCATTGGTGAAGTGCTGCGCGGGTTGTCCTCGCCCAACGAAGCCGAGTTCTATACCTCAGGCAGAGCGTCGAACGAGGCCGCCTACCTCTTTCAGTTGCTCGCGCGGGAATATGGCACCAACAATTTCCCGGATTGCTCGAACATGTGCCACGAGCCGACCAGCGTTGGCTTGCCCCAGTCGATCGGGATCGGCAAAGGCACGGTATCGCTGGATGATTTCGACAAGACCGAACTGATCCTCTCGATCGGCCACAACCCCGGCACGAATCACCCGCGCATGATGGGGACGCTCCACGAATGCTCGCGGCGCAACGTGCCGATCATCGTGTTCAATCCGCTGCGCGAGCGCGCGCTGGAGCGCTTCGCCGATCCGCAGAGCGTTTTCGAAATGGCGACCTTTGCGTCGACCCGAATCGCGTCGACCTATTTTCAGCTCGACGCCGGCGGAGACGCCGCCGCGCTCAAAGGCATCATGAAGGCGCTCCTGCAGATGGACGCGGAACAGGGCAACACTGTCCTGGACCACGAGTTCATTGCAACGCATACCCAAGGGTTCGACGCGTTTGCGGCCGATCTGGAAGCGACGTCATGGGACGATATCGAAAAGGCCAGTGGACTCACGCGTGAGGATATCGACGAGGTTGCGATTGCCTATGCAAAATCCAATGCGACGATTGTCACGTATGGCATGGGCGTTACCCAGCATAACAAAGGCACCGCCAATGTCCGTCTGATTGCGGATCTGTTGTTATTGCGCGGCAACATCGGTAAACCCGGTGCAGGCATCTGTCCTTTGCGCGGGCATTCCAACGTGCAGGGGAACCGCACGGTCGGTATCACCGAAAAACCGTCTGCCACCTTCCTCAAGCAGATCGAAGATGTATTCGGCTTCAAGCCGCCCGCCGCGCACGGACACGATGCCGTCCAGGCGATGCAGGCGATGATCGACGGTACGGCCAAGGCCCTGATTTGCCTGGGTGGAAACTTCGCAGTCGCGTTACCCGATTCCGAGCAGTGCTTTCCGGCAATGGGTAAGCTCGATTTGAGCGTTCATCTCGGTACCAAGCTCAATCGTTCGCACCTGCTGGTGGCAAAAGAAACGTACGTGCTGCCTGTGGTGGGGCGCACGGAACTGGATATCCAGGCGACCGGCCGGCAATCCATTACGGTCGAGGATTCCATGTCGATGGTCCACGCTTCTTCCGGCAAGCTGAAGCCTGCTTCCGAACACCTGCTATCCGAGCCGGCGATCGTCGCCGGTATTGCGCGAGCTGCGTTGCCGAACAGCAAGGTGGCATGGTCGGAACTGGTTGCCGATTACGACAAGATCCGGGACCTGATCGAGCAAACCGTGCCGGGATTCGAGGCATTCAATGCCCGAATCAGGGTGCCCGGAGGATTCCGTATGCCGCTTCCTCCGACGGAACGCGTGTGGCCCACGCCGTCAGGCAAGGCGATGTTCTCGGTGTACGGCGGGGTGAAGGAAGATGCAGACGTTTTCGGCGCTGAAAATGTGCTGCGTCTCATCACGATCCGCAGCCACGACCAGTACAACACCACCATCTATGCCATGGACGATCGTTACCGTGGTGTGTTCGGCCGGCGTGACGTGCTGTTTATGAACGAAGACGATCTTGCCGCACGTGGACTCGAGCATGGCGATCTGGTCGACATTGAAACGATTTCAGCGGGCAGGCAGCGTAGCTTGAAGAAAATAACGGTAATTGCTTACAACATCGCGCCGGGTTCAGTGGCGGCATACTATCCTGAAGCCAACGTGCTGGTGCCGCTCGACTTCATCGACAAGGAGAGCGGTACGCCTTCGTACAAGTCTGTTCCGGTTCATGTTGTGCGCTCGGCAGACGCCTGACTTTGAGCGATAGCGGGTCGATCAACCGGGCGTGCGCGTCCAGTTGACCGGCCTGCCGGATAGCGGGCGTGAACGCCGTTTTACGCAAATTCTGTTGTCACCTGGAGCCATTGATCGATCATGGAAATCTTCGATGCATTCCACCTTGCCAGGCTGCAGTTTGCGTTCACCGTTTCATTTCACATTATCTTTCCCGCGATCAGTATCGGCATGGCGAGTTTCCTCGCCGTGCTGGAATGGCGCTGGCTGCTCACCGGCGACGTGGCCTACAAGGACATGTTCCAGTTCTGGTCGAAGATCTTCGCGGTCGGCTTCGGAATGGGGGTGGTCTCGGGCGTGGTGATGGCCTACGAGTTCGGCACCAACTGGAGTGGATTTTCCAGCGTGGCCGGCAACGTCACGGGGCCGCTCCTGACCTATGAGGTGCTGACGGCGTTCTTTCTCGAGGCCGGCTTTCTCGGCGTCATGCTGTTTGGCTGGCAACGCGTCAGCCCACGCGCGCACTTCTTCGCCACGCTAATGGTTGCGGTGGGCACGCTCATTTCCACGTTCTGGATTCTCGCGTCGAATAGCTTTATGCAGACGCCGCAAGGATTCGCCATCGAGCATGGTCGGATCGTACCGGTCGACTGGATGAAGGTGATTTTCAATCCGTCGTTTCCGTATCGCCTCGCGCATATGACCATTGCCGCGTTCATTGTCGCGGGCTTCATCGTTGCTGCGTGCGGTGCGTGGCATCTGTTGCAGGGCCGGCGCGACAAACCCGTCATGCGTAGTTTTTCGATGGCGCTGTGGATCCTGCTGTTCCTGACACCGATACAGATTTTCGTTGGCGATGCGCACGGACTCAACACGCGCAAATATCAGCCGGCCAAAATCGCCGCAATCGAAGGCCTGTGGGAAACCGAGCACGGGGGCACCGCGCTCAACCTGGTCGGCCTGCCCGACATGAATGCGGAAGTGACGCGATATACGATCCAGATACCGCATCTGGGCAGCCTGATCCTGACTCACAGTTGGGATGGCGAGATTCGCGGCCTGAAAGAGTTTCCGCCGGAGGACCGTCCGTATTCGCCGATCGTGTTCTGGACTTTCCGGGTCATGGCGGGTCTCGGCATGCTGATGCTGTTGACGGCGCTGCTTGGCTTACTGCTCAGACTGCGTGGCCGTCTCTACGAGACGCGCTGGTATCAGGGTTTCGTCCTGTGCATGGGACCTTCTGGAATCGTGGCGCTATTGGCGGGGTGGATAACGACGGAGGTCGGCCGTCAACCCTGGACGGTCTACGGTGTCCTGCGTACAGCGGACTCCGTCTCGCCGGTCAGTTCCCAGCAAGTCGGCGTTTCCCTGCTGATCTTTGTGCTGGTGTATTTCCTGGTGTTCGGCATGGGTTTCTACTACATGATGAAGATGATGAAACGCGGACCAGAGGAGCACGTCGAGCGCCGCGAGTCCCGCCGGCATCCGGTCCTGCGTAATCGCCCGTTGGACGCACTGGAAGGGGAGTGACACCATGCAAATCGATCTTCCTGTTGTGTGGGCCGCGATCATCGGACTCGGCGTTTTCATCTACGTGATGCTGGACGGCTTCGATCTCGGCATCGGCCTGCTGTTTCCGTTTTTCGAGGAGAAAGGCGACCGGCAAGTGATGCTCAATACCATCGCGCCCGTCTGGGACGGCAACGAGACATTCCTCGTGCTCGGCGGCGCCGGGCTTTACGGGGCGTTCCCGGTGGTCTATTCGACGCTGCTGCCGGCGAACTATCTCCCGCTGATCCTGATGGTCATCGGCCTGATCTTCCGCGGGGCGGCCTTCGAACTGCGTGCCAAGGCCGTCAGGACCCAGCACGCGTGGGATCTCGCCTTCATTGGCGGTTCCGCGCTCGCGGGGCTTTGCCAGGGCATCGTGCTGGGGTCGCTGCTGCAGGGCATCAAGATCGTCGATGGCCGCTTCGCCGGTGGGCCGTTCGACTGGCTCTCGCCGTTCAGCCTGTTCTGTGGAATCGGCGTGCTCACTACGTATGCGACGCTCGGTTGCGGCTGGCTTGTCCTGAAGACCGATGGAGAATTGCAGCGCAAGATGCGCGAGGTGATGCGGCCGCTCGTGAGCATCCTGCTCGGGGTGATGGTTGTCGTGAGTCTATGGACGGTAATCGGCTTGCCGGCGGTTGCACATCGCTGGTTTGGAAGCGGCAATCTCGGCTGGTTCCTGCCGGTGCCGATTCTTGTTGTCGCCTGTGTGTGGGGCGTCTTCCGTTCGCTTCGCCAGAAGCACGAGGCGACGCCGTTCCTGCTCACGCTCGCGCTGTGCTTTCTCGGCTATAGCGGCTTGCTCATCAGTATCTGGCCGAACATCGTTCCGCCGTCGCTGACGATCTGGGAAGCCTCGTCGAGCCACTCGAGCCAACTGTTCGCGCTGGTCGGCACGGTGATCGTACTGCCGATCATCCTCGTCTACAACGTCATGCAGTATCGCGTGTTCCGGGGCAAGGTGCGGGAAGGGGATGCCGGTTACCACTGAGGGTGACGGCGAAGTCAGACCATTAAAAGAGCACATTATGATTGTGAGGCCAGGGCAGAACTGGTTCCGGCTGCTGTTTGTCTGGAACGGTTCCGTGTTGCAGTCGATTATTCCGCAGTTGGTTTTTATGGCGGCCGTCAGTAGTCTCGCTGTGATGACGCAAGGGCGCATTTTCGGCGAAAAGATCCCGCTCAATACGGCGCCGTTCACATTGTTTGGCCTGGCCCTTGCGATCTTCCTGGCGTTCCGCAACAACGCAAGTTACGAGCGGTTCAATGAGGCGCGCCATCTCTGGGGCAGCATCCTGATCTCGGCGCGGGCGCTGACTTCGCAGATGCTGTGTTATGTCCCGCGGAGCGATCACCACGTTCAAATGGCTCATACGCTGATTGCGAGTGTGTACGCGTTGAAACATCAACTGCGTGGGACCGACCCGACTTCCGATCTCGTTCGCTTTCTCGGACGCACGCGAACTGAGGCGTTGCAGCACACCTGCTACAAACCGACCGCGCTGCTCAATGAGCTTCGTCGCGCCTTTGCCGATCTGCAGGTTCGGGCCTTGATGTCGGATACCCAGCTCTGGATGTTGGACGCGCAGATCAACGAATTGGGAAGAACCGTGGGAGGCTGCGAACGGATCGCCTCCACGCCGATTCCATTTGCCTACAGTGTGTTGCTGCACCGCACCGTCTACGCCTATTGCGTTTTGCTGCCGTTCGGTCTGGTCGATTCGACGGAGTTCTTCACACCGCTTCTTTGCGTTTTCATTTCCTATACGCTCATTGCGCTTGAAGCGATCGCTAGCGAAGTCGCCGAGCCTTTTACAGTCGCGCCGAATGCGCTGGCGCTTGACGCCATGACCCGCAACATCGAGCGTTCTATTCTCGAACTGTGTGGCTGTGAACTTCCCGCCGAGGTCGTGCCGGTGCGCGCGTATCAGTTGACTTAGGGGGCGTTCTTCGACGCGTCCGGTCAATCTGCCCGGCAGGGCGTGCGCCAGCCTCGCCGTCATACCCGATACGGCGCGCGAACTGTACTCCTGAAATTCGGCACAGACTGTGCGTCCCGAGGACGAGTCTGACGCACTATCCTGCCACCAAGTCATTGACGGACCGGCGGCCGTCCCGGTCAGACAAGATCGACTGCCGCCAACGCCACATCCCGCCGCCCACCTTCGGATAGATCGTGAACATCGTCCACCAACCCATACTCGCCGACACAGCATCGCGCCATGGCGTATCCGCCGGTGATGTCACGACCACGCTCGACACGCTCAATCGTCCGCTGCGGGATCTACGTCTGTCCGTCATCGATCAATGCAATTTCCGCTGTACGTACTGCATGCCGCGGGAGACCTTCGGCGCAGACTACCGGTTCCTGCCGTCTTCGGAACGCCTGTCGTTCGAACAGATGCTCAAGCTCGCGAAAGCATTCGCGCTGCTCGGAGTGGAGAAGATTCGCATCACCGGCGGCGAGCCGCTTCTGCGGCGTGGGCTCGAATCCCTGATCGAACAGCTCGCGAAACTGACCACAGCCAGCGGCAAACCGCTGGAGCTCGCGCTGACGACAAACGGCTCCCTGCTTGCCGCAAAGGCGCGTTCGTTGCGCGACGCCGGCCTCGGTCGCGTGACGGTGAGCCTCGATGCCGTGGACGAAGCCGTATTCCGACGGATGAGTGACGTCGACATGCCTGTGTCGCGAATCCTGGACGGGATCGAGGCCGCGCGTGCGGTGGGACTCGACCCGGTCAAGGTCAACGCCGTGATCGAGCGAGGCGCCAACGACAGCCAGATCCTGCCGCTCGTGCGGCTGTTCAAGGGCACCGGCGTGGCGGTGCGCTTCATCGAATTTATGGACGTTGGCGGCGCGGGCGGCTGGTCGAACACGAAGGTGATCACGGCTCGCGAGACGCGCAACATCGTCGAATCGGCGTTTCCTCTCGTCCCCGTCGTCGTTCGCGAACAGACGGGCACCGCGGTCAACTATCGCCATGCCGACGGCACAGGCGAAGTCGGCTTCATCGCGAGCGTGTCCCAACCGTTCTGCGGGTCGTGTTCGCGCGCTCGCGTATCGGCCGATGGTCAACTTTATTCATGTCTTTTCGCCACACATGGCACGGACCTCAGGCCCTGGCTCACTGAGGCCGCTTCAGTCGAGCAGCTGGCTGGGGTCGTCCGCAGCCGGTGGATCCAGCGCGACGATCGCTACTCCGAGCTTCGCTCGACACCGCGCAGGCCAGGATCGGGGAAAGCCTATCCCACCGTCCGCATGTCGCTGGTCGGCAGTTGACGCCTGGCGAGTCCTTGCGAAGCAGACAGAGACCGGAGTTCTGCCATGACAACACCGTCGCCCAGCGATCGCACACAGCCTGACGCGGCGCATGCCGGCAAGCGTGCAATCGATCCAGCGCTTGTGCAGGCCACCATCGCGTCGGGCTTCGAAGTACGGGTCCAGTTTCAGCCGATCGATATCCAGTCGGAAATCATGCCGGTCACGCGCAATCCCAACGTGGGCGCCATCGTGAACTTCCTCGGCGTGGTGCGTCATTGCGGTGATTTCGACGACTTAGTCGCACTCGAGATCGAGCACTATCCGGGGATGACCGAGCAGTCGTTCAGCAGCATCGTCGAAGAAGCTATCGCACGATGGCACCTGGAGGCGGTGAAGATCGTGCATCGGGTGGGCCGCGTCGCGCTTGGCGAGGCGGTGGTGCTCGTCGTGGTCGCCGCGCCGCATCGCAGGGCGGCATTCGACGCGTGCGAATTCCTGATGGACTTCCTGAAATCCCATGCACCGCTGTGGAAGAAGGAAATCCGCCGTGACGGCGAGGTCAGATGGGTCGAGGCCAAGACGCGCGACGAACAGTCGATGCTGCGGTGGGGGTGATGCGCGATTCGCTCACAACGTGCGCCCACATCGTGCTGGCAACAGGAACAGACGAATGAAACTCACTATCAGATATTTTGCTAGCGTTCGTGAACAACTCGGCATCTCGCAGGAGATTGTGCACATTGACGCGCCCGAGCTCCCCGTGGACTCCCTGCGCGTCAGGCTCGCGTCGAGAGACGAGCGGATGGCCGAGGCACTGCGCGCGGGCCGGCCGCTTCGCACAGCCGTCAATCACGAGATGGTCGCCGACACGTTTGTCGTGCGCGAGGACAGCGAAATCGCGTTCTTTCCGCCGGTCACGGGGGGCTGAGGCTCCTCCCCTCAAGATCCAGATTGGGCCGCGCGGAGTTCACCCGCGCCCCACACGCGCTAAGGTCGTGGCCAGCGTATCAGCGTGCCGCTACCGGGCGCACATCGCGACGAGCTTGCCCACAGTAACCACCGCCTGTTCGATCTCGCTTGACCAGGGGCTGCTGTAATTGAGGCGGATGAAGTTCCGATAGGTCGTCTCCGAGACCGAGAACATGTAGCCCGGTCCGATGGTGATACCTTGATCGAGCGCGAGGTTATAAAGCCGCATCGCGTCGACCTTGGGCGGCAGTTCGATCCACAGCACGTATCCGCCCGCGGGATTGGACATGCGGGTGCCTTCAGGAAAGAAACGCGAGACGGTCGCCTTCATCAGATTGGCCTGCTGCGCATACGCTCTGCGAACCCTTCGCAGGTGATGCTCGTAGCCATCGCGCTCGAGGAATTCCGCAATCGCCATTTGCGGGATCGACGGAGAGGTCAGCGTATTCAGGAACTTGAGTTTCTCCACCTGATCGCGATATCGTCCCGGCAGCGCCCAACCAATCCGGTAGGCTGCCGTGAGAGTCTTCGAAAACGACCCGCAGTGAAGCACCAGCC
Organism: Paraburkholderia sp. SECH4; assembly: GCF_030511745.1. Classification (NCBI taxonomy): domain Bacteria; kingdom Pseudomonadati; phylum Pseudomonadota; class Betaproteobacteria; order Burkholderiales; family Burkholderiaceae; genus Paraburkholderia; species Paraburkholderia sp. SECH4. The sequence continues at coordinate 64,551 of NZ_JALOCP010000025.1, read as the reverse complement.
CCTTCGTGTTGAATGACTTCAACGTGCTGGGATGCGTGTTGTCATAGTGAAGCTCGTTGTAGACACCATTCTCGATGACCGGAATGTCCCGCTTCGTCAGGAATTCCACGAGTTCGCGCTTGCGTTCGTCGGGCATCAGAAAACCCAGCGGATTCTGGAAGTTCGGCATGACCATGCAGGCCGTGATGGTCTGCGACTCCACGATGGCGGCGAGCGCTTCAATATCGATGCCGTGCTCCGGATGCGTCGACACCTCGATCGCTTTCATGCCCATCCGTTCGATCGCGTGGAGCATCGCGTAGAACGTCGGTGACTCGACCGCGATCACGTCGCCGGGCTTCGCGACCGCCTGCAGGCACAGATTGATCGCCTCAGTTGCGCCGACCGTGATGATGATCTCGTTCGGATCGACGGCCATGCCGTTCTCGAGGTAGCGTCGCGCGATCTGGCGCACAAGCGCCGCATTGCCGGGCGGTAGCGCGTCGGTCACGCCCCAGCGCGTCTTGCCGCGTCCCGCGTCGTAAGCGTAGCGGTTGAGCCTTTCGAAGGGGAAGAGGCCGGGGTCGGGGTAGGGCGAACCGAGCGGCACGGCATCGTCGACACCGATCGAGCGCAAGGTGGACAGCACCAGCCGGCTGACGTCGACCGGCGACGAGATCGGAATCGGCTTCGATGGCCTGAGTTCGAGCGTTTTCCGTTCGCCCCCTTCGCCCCTGAAATTGACGAAATAGCCCGACTGAGGCCTCGCCGTCAGCAAACCGCGGCTTTCGAGCAGCAAATAGGCGCGGATGACAGTCGTCACGCTGAGCCGATGCTGCTGGCTGGTCTGCCGTACCGATGGGAGGCGTTCGCCATGCCCGTACACGCCTTGCCGGATCAGCTTCTCGATGTCATCTGCCAGCATCTCGTAGAGATTCATCGGATGATTCCCTTAGCGTTCCGCAGCGGCACGTTGCATCGACCTCTCCCCTGGCTTGCACGCGCTCGCCTCGCCATGCCGCCGCCCGGTGCAAGGAGCGTAGCAGAACTGTACTGACCCGAGTCGGCCCGATGTGTGCACTCTGCGACTGATGGCCCGGCCTTAACCTGTTCTCCATCGAATACGCATTGCCAGGTCGCCCCGCAGGGGCCTGCCGATGCGTAAAAACTGGTTCGAATGATGCGAGATCGGTACAAAGGGAGGTTGGGCACTATGAATCTGCTAGAAGCCATGCGGATTTACGTCAGGGTGGTTGAGCGCGAGAGTATTTCCGGGGCGGCACGGGACCTCAATATCGGGCAGCCGGCCACAAGCGAGCGTATCGAGCGGCTGGAGAAGTACCTTGGCTGCCGGCTCCTGCTCCGTAGCGCACGCGCTTTCAATTGCACGCCAGAAGGCGTCACGTTCTACGAGCGTAGCAAAACGATTCTGCTCGCCGTGGAGCAGGCGGTCGCTGAAGTGTCGAACGACCAGCAGGATCTCAAGGGAACGATTCGCATCGCGGCGCCTCATTGCTTTGGCGAGACGGTCGTGCCGCAAGCGTTGACCCTGGTGCGCGCAGCCTATCCGCAACTGGATCTGGAACTGGTCCTGAACGACAGGATCGTCGACCTCGTGACGGAGGGCGTCGATATTTCGTTTCGTCTTGGGCAACTTGGGGAAGGGGCATTCATTGCCCGTCAACTGGGGCACGTTGGGCGTGTTCTCGTCGCCGCGCCAGGCTACCTGAGCCAGCACGGTCCGATCACCGAGCCGTCTGAACTGGTAAAGCATCCGTTCATCCGGGTCCAAGGTATGTTCGGCACGGAACAGTTGCCGCTCAGGCACATGGCGACTGTTGTGGAGAGCGCGCCGATCCGTACCGCAATCAAGACCAGTCATTGGCGGCCCATGTATGAAATGATCCTTTCGGGTGCCGGCATCGGAGTGCTGGAAGAGCCGGCATGCGTCGACGCGCTTGCAGAGGGCAGGCTCGTGCGCATACTGCCGGAATTCGAGGTGCTGCCCTTCGATCTGAATGTACTGATTCAGGCGCAACGTCCGGTGCCGCCACGGGTACGGATGATGGTGACGATGTTGAGAAAGTGCACGTCGGAAATCCTGGAGAGGGTGCAGGTCGACTGCGGCGAAGTGACGAGTCGCTTTGAAGTACTTCCCGACGATGATGTGTCTGCACTTCTAACACCATCGTTGCGGGCCTGAACACGCAACGATGGCTGAGGCTGGGAGATCTGGCAACCCCCAGCAACCGATAGCAGGAATCGGAAGGCGCTTACTCTGCCTGCGTCAACGACACCGACGCTTCGCTCGTCAGCATCAGGAATGTCAGCGTCTCGCACAGATAGAGGCGCACTACGGTGTCGGTATGGCTCACGTATCCGATCGACAGCTCTTCGCCAAGATGTAACTCGAAGTCGCCACCGCGCGTGGATAGCACGCTGCCGCCGGCAAGCGCGGGCGCCCAGATGATGTCGCCATTCACGATCCGCTTGATGTGCTCGATCACCGGATAGCCCTGATCGCGCGCCTCGCCGAGCGCTGTATATGCGTCGGCGCCGAGCAATACGGAATAGGGCCCGTCGACGCCCGCAAGCCGCAGCTCTTCGAGCGCGTTGCTGATCGTGTTCGGATAATCGCTGATGTCGGCCGGCAGCGCGAGCGCCGGATTCGACGAGCCTTCGCGAAGGCCACCTATGCCCGCAGCCTTATATCCATCGAAAATCGCACGGTCTTCGGCATAGGCGAGCTGCTTGGCTGCTTCCTTCGCGGGCTGCCAGTCGGCATCTTTCGCGCCGCGCACGACGCTGTCGATCGCTTCGCGCTGCAGCTCGAACGGCACGGTCAACTGCACGAGGCTCTTTACCTCAGCCAGTTTCGCCAAGACGCCCTGCTGCGGCGCGGCGATCGCGACCTGATGCCCCGTGCCGACGCCGGACAGTTCGGTTCCGCCGGGACCCTTGACGTCGACCACACGACGGCCGGCGACGCTGCGCTTGAACGTGCGAGCCACTTCGTCTTCGAGCTGCGACCAGGCGGCACGGGAGATGGGGGCAAGCTCGCGATGCAGATTATTCATGTTGAGAGATTCCCTTGAGAGAGCCAATATTCAGCGAGCCGTCGTGACGCGGCTCGGCGGATGAAGACGGTTCGGGTCGTTGCTCGACTGCGCCGGCAGCCGCTTGCGGATCGCGATCTGCGAGCGCCTCGAGCAAGGTGGCCGACGGGATGAAGAAGAGGCTGCCCGTGACCGCGCGGCTGTAGTCGAGCAGCCGGTCGTAGTTGCCCGGCGGCCGCCCGACGAACATGTTCTCCATCATCTGCTCGATAGGCTCGGGCGAACGGGCATAGCCGATAAAGTAGGTGCCGAACTCTCCCATGCCGGGGCGGCCGAATGGCATGTTGTCGCGGAGGATTTTCACTTCCTCGCCGTTCTCGGTGATCGTGGTGAGCGAGCTGTGTGAACACGACGGTTTGACCGCTTCGTCGAGTTCGATGTCGGCCAGTTTCGTGCGGCCGATAATGCGCTCCTGGGTCTCAACGGAAAGCGCGTTCCAGCCGGTCATGTCGTGCAGGTACTTCTGCACGATGACATAACTGCCCGCCTCGAACTCCGGGTCCTCATCGCCGATGCGGGTGAAATCGACGGCCTCACGACCCGCCGGATTCTCGGTGCCGTCGACGAAGCCCACCATGCTGCGCAGATCGAAGTTGCGAAAACCGTGTACTTCGTCGATGACTGAGACCGCCGTACCGAGCCGTCCTGTCAGTTGCGTGGCGAGCTCGAAGCAGAGATCCATCTGATCTGCGCGGATGTGCAGCAGGATATCCCCCGGCGTACTCACGGCGCGACGTTCGCCTGCGCCGAATTCGCGGAACCGATGCAGGCACGCTGGGCGCGGGGCGCCGAACAACGTGTCCCACACGTCGGAGCCAAAGCCGACAACGCACGACAGGTTGCCGGAGGGGACGCGCTTGCCGACCGAGCGTACCAGGGCGGCAACGTCCCCGCACCACGCGCGCACCTGTTCAGCGGGCTCCTGGCCTGGCGCGAGGGTCGCGACGATGAAGATCGCGCTACGTGTGATGTCATTACAGACGGCTTGCGATTCTGGGGTGTCTTTGGGCATCGGATTGAATATTGATGAACCGTTATTGATTCCGGGAATGGAGCGAATGTCTTTCCGCCTTTGTGATCATCTGTCTAAGGCGCGCGCAAATTTTTCGTGCGGATGATTGAAGCATGTGTGCTGTTACAGCCGCTGCAAGCACACGTGAAGAGTTGCTTCGTCATCAGGAGGTGCGCAGATATACGTGACATTGTCGATGTTCAACTATGCGTCCAGAGATGTTATACCGCCCAGGCACATTATGGAAACAGTGCAAAGGATCTGGGTGAGTCCGAATGCGGCATCCCGAGGCCAGACGGGCGACCCGATTGCGTTTTGCATGCTCGCCGGCCGGCAACGTATCAAGCGGCGTCAGGTGAGATCATGTGCCGATAATGTTCGACATTGTTTTGTCGCAAATCTCTGCTTCTCATTCGATACTTCATATCGGACCTGACGGTCTTCTATTCTCCTGTCATATCGTTACCATCCGTTCAGGCCTGTCTTTCGCAGCAAGAAAGGCGGCGCCAAATAATTCGCATTGCGAATGGAGGTAGCGTGCGGTGAATCTGTTCGAAGCCATGCGCATCTACGTCAGGGTGGTTGAGCGTGGGAGTATCTCCGGCGCGGCTCGGGACCTCAATATCGGGCAGCCGGCCGCAAGCGAACGCATCGAGCGGCTGGAGAAGTACCTTGGCTGCCGGCTCCTGCTCCGTAGTGCACGCGCTTTCAATCGCACGCCCGAAGGCGTCACCTTCTACGACTGTAGCAAGAGGATTCTGCACGCCGTGGAACAGGCGGTCGCTGAAGTGTCGAGCGACGAGCAGGGTCTCAAGGGAACGATTCGCATCGCGGCGCCCCACTGCTTTGGCGAGACGATCGTACCCGAGGCGTTGACGCTGGTGCGGGCAAGCTATCCACAGCTGGATCTGGAACTGGTCCTGAACGACCGGATCGTCGACCTCGTGACGGAGGGCGTCGATATTTCGTTTCGTCTTGGGCAACTTGGAGAAGGGGCATTCATTGCTCGTCAATTGGGGCAGGTTGGGCGCGTTCTTGTTGCCGCGCCAGGCTATCTGAGCCTGCACGGTCCGATCACCGAGCCGTCTGAGCTGGTCAAGCACCCGTTCATTCGGGTTCAGGGCATGTTCGGCACCGACCAGTTGCCGCTCAGGCACATGGCGACCGTTGTGGAGAGCGCGCCGATCCGTACCGCAATCAAGACCAGTCATTGGCGGCCCCTGTATGAAATGATTCTCGCGGGTGCCGGCATCGGAGTGCTGGAAGAGCCGGCGTGCGTCGATGCGCTCGCAGCGGGCAAGCTGGTCCGAATCCTGCCGGCTTTCGACGTGCCGCCATTCGAACTGAATCTCCTGAGTCAGACACAACGCCAGATACCCATGCGGGTACAACTGATTGTGACGATGCTAAACCATTGCACGCCGGAAATCCTCGGCAGAGCGCGCGCTGAGGTCAAAGCTCACTTCGACCGATACCATAAATCGGAAATAAACAAATGGCACGCGATGCGAAAGTCACTATCTTTGATAGACAACGTTGGCGAGTCAAGGAGCTATCAAATGGCACAACAGTTGATCGTCGCGGTTTTCGACAGTGTGGACGTAGCCGAAAGAGCCGGTCGGGATTTCAGGAATTTTGAGGAAAAAGACCTTGGTTTCAAAATCGAGAGCGGCGTGCTGGTTCAAAAGGACGCCACGGGTAAGCTGATCCTGCTCGACAAGCAAACCCGGCCGTTTTGGGGCACAGTGATCGGTGCGCTGACGGGCGGTTTGATCGGGATGCTTGGCGGACCGGCAGGGGCGCTACTTGGCTTCACGATAGGGGCAAGCGGTGGACTGGCCGAGCACGCGATCAAGGACACGTTCGACGACGATCTGGTCGCATCGATATCCGGCAAACTGACCCCTGGCCACGTGGCATTCATCCTCGAGGCGCAGGAGGCGTCACCGTTTGAAGTCGACAATATCGTGCTCGGTTACGGCGGGAGTGTGTTTCGCAAACCACTTGCCTGACCGGGTGCATTCTTCAGGAGTAACCGGACATGGCCGTATCTACCGACGAAGCTATCACCCGTGAAGCGATTGAAGGGCTCTATCGCGCCTTCGAGCAGAAAAGCGTCGCGTTGTTACGAAAGGTCGTTACGCCTGATTGGGAATATATTCCCGAGCCCGCCGGAGCGGCGCCGGGACCTGACCAGATGGTTCAAATATTCGCGAACATCGCCACAGCACTCCCGGATATGAAAATCACCATTCTCGACGTGTTGATTCATGGGGACCGGGTGGGCGTTCGCGCAGAGATCACGGGCACGCAAACCGGGACACTACTGGGCATTGCGGCCAGTTCCAAACACATCAGTTTCGCAATTCACTCTTTCCATCAGATGCGCGGAAATTTGATTGCGAAGACGTGGCATCTCGAAGACTGGCTATCGGTGTTCCGGCAACTTGGACAGTTACCACCAACGCTTGAGCAATCTTGAGTTGCGCGAGGACGGACGCATAAGCGCCGGGGAAGGTGCCGATGCTAGTGATGCATGGCGGCAGCGACTAGAAGATGAAACGGGAGCACGAGTAGTGCCGTTCCGCCGACGCCAAGCAGCCACAATGCAACGAACCACAGCAGGCCGTGGCGAGGCGTCTTACGGGTATCACGGCTTACCTGTGACATGGCATGGCTCCTGTCAGCTAGTGCTCTATTTGCCTGATTCATTCTAGGCGAATGGACTGCCCGAATCCATCTAAAAGCAAACGAGCGAGGCGCGCCGAAGGATTGACCTTCGCCGCGCCTCGCTCTGCTTTGGATGCCTGCACGCCAGGATGCGTTATCCGCATCCTGATGCGTCAGAACCGGTGCTGAATCCCCGCCGTGACACCCGCTTGCGTATCCGCCGCGCCAGTCAGATCACGCGACAGGCTGACCGCGTTGTCATGCTTGGCCATCGCATAACCGCCCGCCATATACAGCACTGTCCGCTTCGACAATGCGTACTGCGCCCGCAGAGAGAACAGTGTCGGATCGGCGTCGCTCGCGTCCTTGATGTCCTGATGGTAGACCGCGGCAAACAGCGAGAAGAACGGCGTCACATCGTATTGACCGCCGACCCAGTACATATCGCTGCGTAAGGTCGGCGCGGCGGTGTGGAAGGTGCGCCGATAGTTGCGATAGCCGGCCATCGCCTTCACCGTGCCGAAGTCGTAGCTCAAGCCGGCGTGGATGCCTTGAATGTAGTTGGTGGTATCCGCGGGCGTCACGCTGTCGTTCGCGCCGTTCTGCCGGTCGAAGGTGGCGACGACGGCAAACGGACCGTTCTCATAGCCGAGACCGAAGTCGTACTTGGAACTCGACTTCATGCTGCCCGGCACGTTGCCGAAGCCGTACATGGCGCCGAACTTGAACCCGGCGTACGTGCCGTCATAGCGCACGGCGTTGGCCGAACGCGAGAACAAACCGTCCTTACGACCACCGGTAGCGGTGGATGACGTCGCCCATGAGTAGTTCGGCGCGTAACCCATCGGGTCGAACTGCAGCATGTAGTCGTAGGTGGTCGTGAAATTGCGGCCGAGCGTGATTTGCCCGAAGCGATTTTTCAGGCCGATCGTGGCGCGGCGGTCGAAGATTGCGCCGGGGCCGTCGTCGAACTGGCCGTTCGCGACGTTGATGCCGCTCTCCAACTGGAAGACCGCTTTCAGTCCACCGCCAAGATCTTCGACACCACGCAGACCCCAGCGCGAGGTGTTCTTGCCGCCCGAGACGAGGCGCGCGGCGCCGCCGTCCTTGCTCGCGTGATTCACGTATTCGACGCCCGCATCGACGATCCCGTACAAGGTCACGCTCGATTGCGCATGGGCCGTTGCTGCCCATCCGGCGAGGCCGGCGCACGTCACGCCGAGGGTTGCCTTTGTCATGCTCCACTTCATCAACAGTCTCCTGTGCTTGGTTTATTCACTTCGGTTGGGGATACGGTGCGGCTGGGTCCATCAGCACGTTTGAACTCGCTTCAGCTCGCCTGTGCGAACGCCCAGCAGTCGTTGGCGGGGAATTCGATCCAGTGACGGCCGGCTGCGCGCGGCACATGGCCGAAGGCGCGCAGGCGCAGATCGCCGCAATGGAACAGGTATTCCCAGCGGTCGCCGAGATACATCGACGTGATGAGTTCCGCTTCGAGGCGGTTTGCACCTGGGCCATCGGCAACCTGCACGCGTTCGAGGCGAATCACGGCCTGCGCGTTTTGCCCGGTGGTGAGCGCTTCGCGCGCCTGGGCTTGCAATTGCCAGCCGTCGCCGGTCAGCGTCACGCGTTCGCCGTCGACCGCGGCAACGCGCGCGTCGATGCGGTTATTGCTGCCCATGAATTCGGCGGTATAGAGCGAGCGGGGCGCGCCATAGAGTTCGGCGGGCGTGCCTTCCTGTTCGATGCGGCCGTTGCGCAATAGCAGGATGCGGTCCGACATTGCCATCGCTTCGGTCTGGTCGTGCGTGACGCACAATGCGGACAGGCCGAGCGATACGATCAGCTCGCGCAGCCAGGCGCGCGCTTCTTCGCGCAGCTTGGCGTCGAGATTCGACAGCGGTTCGTCGAGCAGAATGACGGGTGGGTTGTAGACCAGCGCCCGCGCAATCGCCACACGCTGTTGCTGGCCGCCGGAAAGCTGGTACGGATAACGCGCGGCGAGGTGGCCGAGGCCGAGTTGATCGAGTGCAGCCTGCACGCGTTTTTTTTGCTCAGCGCTCGATACGCGCCGCAACTTCAATCCATAGCCGACGTTGTCCGCCACCGTGCGATGCGGCCACAGCGCGTACGACTGAAACACCAGCCCAAGTGAGCGTTGTTCGACCGGCAGATCGACTTTGGAAGCACCGTCGAAAAACACCTTGCCGTCCAGTTCGATACGGCCCGAGGAGGGCTGCTCCAGCCCCGCGACCGCGCGCAGCAGGGTGGTCTTGCCGCTGCCCGATGCGCCCAGTAGGCACACCACTTCGCCGGGGTTAAGTTCGAACGACACGCCTTTCAGGATCGGGTTGTCGCCATAGCTGAGAAACAGGTTGTCGACCGAGAGCTTATCCATGCAATTTCACTCCGAAGCGCAGGGCGACGCCGAGTCCGACGCCGACCATCGCGATGTTGACGACAGAAAGCGCCGCGACCTGATCGACCGCGCCGGTCGCCCACAGCGATACCAGTAGCGCGCCGATCACTTCCGTGCCGGGCGAGAGCAGATAGACCGCGGTCGAGTATTCGCGCTCGAAGATCATGAAGATCAGGAGCCATGCCGCGAGCAAACCGAAACGCACAAGCGGCAGCGTCACATCGAGACTGACGCGTGCCCGCGTGCCGCCGACGCTGCGTCCCGCTTCTTCGAGTTCGGGGCCGACTTGCAGCAGCGCGCTTTGAATCAGGCGCATGCCGTACGCGAGCCACACGACCGTGTACGCGATCCAGATGCTCCACATGGAGTTCTTCAGTTCCTTCAGGCCGGGCACGAAGAGGAAGATCCACAGGAACGCGAGACCGGCGAGCAGGCCGGGCACGGCGCGCGGCAGCAGCACGAGGTAGTCGAGCAGGCGCGTGGCCCAGTCGTTGCGGCGATGGCCGGCAAATGCGACCAGCGAATAGAAGCCCACTGCAAGCGCGCCACCGATCACACCGATGCCCAGCGTATTGAGAATTGCGCGGACCAGGTTGTCCTGTTCGAACAGTTCGGTGAAGTTGGCGAGCGTCAGCACTTCGGCGAGGTTCACGCCTTCGCCCCAGTTGGTGACGAACGCGCGCAGCGTGATGCCGGAGAGCGGCACGAACACCGTGAGCAGTAGCCACAGCGCGACGATCGCCAGCGCAACCCAACGCCATGCGCCGAGCGGCAGCACGGTCTGACGCCCCGCCTTACCCTTGACCGTGACAAAGCGGTTCGCGCTCTTCAGCAAGCGTCGTTGCAGCAGCACGAGCGGGAACGTGATCGCGACGATGCACACGGCGACGGCGGCCATCAGGTGATACGAGGGCACGCCGAGCTTGTTGGTGAGCTTGTACAGATACGTCGCCAGCACGAGGTGTCCTTCGGGGTCGCCGAGTACGAGTGGCAGGCCGAACACTTCGAAGCCGAGGAAGAACACCAGCACGCCGGCGAATAACAATGCTGGCAGCGTCATCGGCAGACTGACGTCGAGCGCGACACGGAACGGTCGCGCACCGGCGACGCGCGCTGCTTCTTCGACATCCGAGCCGAGATTGCGCAGTGCCGCCGACGAATACAGGTACACGTGCGGCACGTGTGTGAGTCCAACGATCACCGTGATGGCGAGAATCGAGTACACGCTCCATGGCGCCTCGGCGGTGCCGAACAGTTCCTTCCACCAGACTGAATAGAAGCCGACCGGACCGGCCGCGACGACATAGCCGAATGCGAGCACCATCGGCGAAACGAATACGGGGGTGAGCAGCAGCGGTTCAAGCCAGCGGCGGCCGGGCAGGTCGGTGCGCACCATCAGGAACGCGAGAATGCCGCCGAGCGGGATCGAGATGAACAGCATCCCGGCCGCGATGATGAAAGAGTTCTTCAGCGCGGACCAGAAGTCGGGGTCGCTGAAAATGAATTCGAAACCGGCAAGACCGAGCGTGCGTTTGGCGTCGAAGAACGGCGCGTTCAGCACGCTCTGGAACAGAATGAAGCCGAGCGGCAGCGCCACCGCGACGGTCAGCACCGCGATGACGAGCCAGCGCAGCAGCCCCGCAAACGGCTGCAGACCGCCGCGCGGCAGTGCGCCTATCGTGCCGCCGTCGGCCGCGAAAGGTGGGGCATCGCGGTGTCCGGTTGCGCTAGTGGAAAGCATGAGTGTCCCCCTGCAGCGTGAAAGCCGCATATCGACAGGTAATGAAGGAAGGCGCGGCGCCCGCGCGTTTCAGCGCAGACGCCGTCAAGTCAGCCGAGGCTTAGCGCTTGATCGACTGTTGCCATTGCTTGAGGAATTCAAGCCGCTTGGACTGGTCGAGGTAGACCAGCAGGCCCGAACCGATCGGGATCGGCTTGAGCGAATCGCCGAGTTGTTTCGTGAGACCTGCCATCGACGTTTCGCCGTCGACGTCCGCACGAATCGAGAACAGGCTCGCCTGGTTCGCGAGCAAGGTCTGGCCGCGTTGCGACAGCAGGTAATCGACCCAGAGCTTCGCGGCGTTCGGGCTTTGCGCCTTCTTCGAAATCGTCACGAGGCGGCTCACTACCAGCGTGTAGTCCTTCGGATAGACGTAGCCGATCGACGGGTCTTTCTTCGCTTTGGTGAGCGCGTAGGAGCCGAGAATGTTGTAGCCGATCAGGTTTTCACCCGAGGAAATACGCTCCATCATCGCGCCGGTACTCGATTGCAGTTTCGGGCCGGTGGCGCCCATTGCTTTCACGAGGTCCCACGTGACTTGCGGATTGACGCGCGCGTCTTGCGTCAGATAGTTGAAGCCGACGCCGGACTTTTCGATGTCGTAAGTCGTGACCTTGCCCTTGAACTGATCGGGCTTGCTTTGGAGCAGCTTGATCAGATCGGCACGGGTTTGTGGCACTTCGCTTGGCGGCAGAAGGCGCTTGTTGTAGACGATCGCAAGCGGCTCGTACGTGGTGCCATACGCCTGCTTCTGGTACTGCGCCCATTGCGGCAACTGCTTCGCTTCAGGCGATTCGTAACTCGCCATCAGACCGTCGTTGACGAGCTTGACCTGCAGGTCCATTGCCGAACTCCACAGGACGTCGGCGCTGGTGCTGCTGGCCGCGTTTTCGCTGATGTAGCGGTTGTATAGCTCGGTGCTGTTCATGTCGTTGTATTCGACCTTGATGCCATACAAGCTTTCAAAATCCTTGATGAGTGGGCGCACGAGAGCGGTGTCCGTGACCGAATACACGATCAGCTTGCCTTCCTTCTTTGCCCCGTCAACGGTGGCCTGGTAGTCGCCGGGATAACCGGCCGGAAAGGCCGCCCATGCTGAGTTTGCGGCGAATGCAACGGCTACGGCGAGATACTTCAAAGAGATTTGCACGTCTTCCTCCAGAAAACATTGTGTTTGTTTTGTGTAGGCGAATGGTAAGAGACGCGTGCTTTCTGAATGCTTTCAGTTTTCGAGGAAAATGCGTCACAATGGTCGAATTCGCCTCATGGATTTCCCTGGGATTCTGTTTATGCGTGTGCTGCTCGTCGAAGACAATCCGATTCTTTCCCGCTCGCTAACCGATGCGCTGACCAGCGCAAAACTCACCGTCGATTGCATGCACGACGGCGAGTCCGCCGACCATGTTTTGCGCACGCAGGACTACGCGCTGGTGATTCTCGATATCGGGTTGCCGAAGCTCGACGGCCTCGAAGTGCTGCGTCGTCTGCGCGCGCGGCGCAATGCGGTGCCGGTGTTGATGCTGACCGCGCACGGTTCGGTGGAAGAGCGTGTGCGCGGACTCGATCTCGGCGCCGACGATTACCTCGCCAAGCCCTTTGCGCTCACCGAACTCGAAGCGCGTGCGAGGGCGCTGCTGCGCCGCAGTCACGGCCAGGAACCGCTGCATGCGCAATGCGGCACGCTGCTTTACGACAGCGTCGATCGCGGCTTCACGCTCAATGGCGAGCCGCTCGCATTGACGCCACGCGAACGTTCGGTGCTCGAAGTGCTGATCCTGCGCAACGGCCGCGCGATCAACAAAGACACGCTCTCCGAGAAAATCTTTGGGCTCGATGAATCGGTGAATGCCGATGCCATCGAAATCTACGTACACCGCCTGCGCAAGAAACTCGAGCGCAGTTCGGTCGGCATCGTGACGCTGCGTGGGCTTGGCTATCTGCTGGAAGCGAAAGACGCATGACGCGGCCGAATCTGCGCGTTCGCGTCGCGCTGTGGTTACTGCTGCCGCTGCTTTTGCTGCTTGCCTTCGATGCATGGCTCACGTATCAACGTGCAATGAACGCGGCGCACGCGGCCTTCGATCGCACGCTGGAGTTTTCACTGCGTTCGATACGCGACGGCATCCGTTTGCGCGACGCTCAGATCGAAGTCGATCTGCCGTATCTCGCGCTGGAGATGTTCGAATCCAACGGCGGCGGCAACATCTACTATCAGATCCGCGAGGAGGGCGGCCGGGTGGTGACCGGTTATCCGGATCTGCCGTCAGGCACGAAGGCGCTTGCCGGGCCCTACAGTGTGCAGTTTTACGACGACGTGTTTCGCGGACGGCCGTTACGCATCGCCATGCTGAGATTGCCGGTCCACGACGTGCCGTCAGCGCAGACGCGTGTGGTGCTGGTGCGGGTCGGCGAAACGATCGAGCAGCGCCAGGCGTTGGCGCGCGAGATTCTGATCGGCTCACTGCAACAGGAATTCCTGCTGGTGGTGCTCGCGCTAGGCATCGTGTGGCTGGGGGTGGCGCGCGGCTTGCGGCCGCTGAACCGCCTGTCGGCCAAAGTCGCCGCGCGTGCCGAGGACGATCCTACGCCGCTCGATACGGTGGGCCTGCCGAGTGAAGTTGCGCCGCTGGTCGATTCGATCAATCAGTACATCGGCCGCACGCGGTTGATGCAATTGTCGCGCCGGCGATTCTTTAACGACGCCGCGCATCAGTTGAAGACGCCGCTTGCGGTCATTCAGGCGGAGTCGGAGCTGGCGTTGCGCGATATCGATGGTGGTGATGAGCCCCCGAACGGTAATGGCCGGCAAGGCGTGCATTTGCGGCGGCTGAATCGCGCGGTGCAGCAGGCGGTGCGTATAGTGCAGCAATTGCTGTCGCTCTCGCGGCTCGATGCGGACAGCGGTTATACGGTCAAGCATGCCGCCGTGCCGCTGCATAAAGTGGCGTGCAGCGTGACGCTCGACTGGTCGCCGGTGGCGCGCTCGCGTGGCATCGATCTCGGTTTTGAACAGGACGTGCGTATCGACGTGATGGGCCAGACCGATCTGCTGGCGGAACTGGTCGGCAATCTGATCGACAACGCGATTCGTTATTCGGGCGATGGGGCGGTAATTACCGTACGCGTTGCATGCGAAGGTGAGCAACCGTTGCTGCAGGTGATCGATAACGGGCCGGGGATTGCCGTCGGCGAACGCGATGCGGTGTTCGAGCGGTTCTATCGCAGTGAAGCGACGCAGACGGTCGAGGGCAGCGGGTTGGGTTTGTCGATCGTGCGGGAAATCGCGCGTGTGCATGGCGCGGTGATTGCGTTGAGCGATGCGTCCGGTGGTGGGCTGGTGGTTAGCGTGCTGTTTCCGACGTTAAAGTCCGCGTGACGATCACGCTGCAACCGCAACCGCAACCGCTAAGCGCGGATCTCGAAGCTCTGCGCGTAAGCCATGGATGCCGTGTCGCTACCCCACACCTTACCGTCGATCAGCACTTGAGAGCGCTCATCACCCGGCACCACGACGCCGACGCGTGCTGCCGCCTCACGATACAACTGCGTCTGATTGATGTGCGCCGCGATTTCCGCGTAATCCGCGCGTGGGTCGATCATGCCCCAACGTTCGAACTGCGTGAGGAACCAGGCACCGTCGGTTGCTCGCGGATAATTCACCGCGCCGTTGTCGAAGAACCGCATGGGCAGGCCCCGCGGCGCTGAGGCCGCGATCTCGCTGCCGAGCCGCGCCGCAATCAACGCTTCATCGATGCCGATAAATTCGGGCCGCGCGAGCCAGCGGGCAATCTCCTCGCGATGCCCCGCGCCGTCGAGCCAGCGGCACGCTTCGAGCATGGTCTGCACCAGCGCTCGCGCCGTATTCGGATTCGCGCTGACAAAATCGCGTCGGCACGCCAGCACTTTTTCTGGATGATCGGGCCACACTTCGCTCGTGTAAGCGACCGTTCTGCCGACGCCTTCCGCTTCTGCCATTGCATTCCACGGCTCGCCGACACAGGAGCCATCGAGCCTTTCTTCCGCGAGCGCGGCGACCATTTGCGGCGGCGGAATCGCGACGCTCTCGATATCGCGTAACGGATGCACGCCTTGCGACGCGAGCCAGTAGTACAGCCACATTGCGTGCGTGCCGGTGGGGAAGGTCTGCGCGAACACCGGCTTGCGTCCGAGCGTCGCCAAAGCCTTGGGCAAGGTGCCGTGTTCCGCTAATGCATCGGCGAGACGATTCGAGAGCGTGATCGCCTGGCCGTTGCGATTGAGCACCATCAGCACGGCCATATCCGTTTGCGGGCCGCCGAGCCCGAGTTGCACGCCGTACACGAGACCGTAGAGCACATGCGCCGCATCGAGATCGCCCGACAGCAGTTTGTCGCGCACGGCGGCCCATGACGGCTGGCGGCACAGCTCCAGCGTCAGTCCGTGGGCGTGGCCGAATTCGAGCAGCTTTGCGGCGACGAGCGGTGCGGCATCGGCTAGTGCGACGAACCCGAGCCGCAAATGGGTTTTCTCGAGCGGCACAGGCGCGGACGATGGGGCGAGGGAGCTGGAAGAGTTCATGTGCGGCGCTTCATTTGAGCGAGTCGGCCGCCGCGACGACGGCGCGCGCGACTTCGGCGAGTTTGACGCCCTGGTTCATTGCGCGCTTGCGCAGGTTGGCGTAGGCGGCGTGTTCCGTGATCTTCAGTTGATCCATCAGCAGACGTTTGGCGCGATCGATCAGCTTGCGTTCGGCGAGTTCGTTTTCGACTTGCGCGAGGCGTTCGCGCAACTCCGATTCCTGTGCGAATCGTGCAAGTGCGACTTCGAGGATCGGCGCCAGTCGTTCCGTGGCGAGCCCTTCGACGAGGTAGGCCGTGACCCCGGCGCCGACCGCGTCGCGGATCAATTGCTGATTCGCGTCGTGACTGAACATCAGCACCGGACGTGGCGCGGTGGCGTTCATGACCGCGAGTTGTTCGAGCGTGTCGCGCGACGGCGATTCCGTATCGATGATGATGACGTCGGGCCGCTCGCTCTGGACCACGCGGTGGAGCGCTTGCGGCGTCGCCGTGCCGGCCAGCATCTCATAGCCGAGTCGTGCGAGGGCGTCGCGCAGATCGCCTATCGGCTTGTCGGTATCGGTTACGAGGAGAACGCGCAGCATGAGGTGTGGTTTATCGACGGCTGGCTACTGTTAAAGCAACGTGTATGCCAGTGCGAGACGATTGCGATGAAGACAACGCAATCATGGGCTTACAAACAGTGTAAGCCACAGGAGCTGCACCCGTACGGGGCATGCACAAGGCATGCACCGAAGCGGCGCATGAGGTATGAACATT
Source organism: Paraburkholderia sp. SECH4 (assembly GCF_030511745.1). Lineage (NCBI taxonomy): Bacteria > Pseudomonadati > Pseudomonadota > Betaproteobacteria > Burkholderiales > Burkholderiaceae > Paraburkholderia > Paraburkholderia sp. SECH4. Next base: position 48,257 of record NZ_JALOCP010000025.1, on the reverse strand, counting down.
GTTTTAATGAACGCAAAGGCGGGCTGCCGGGGCGTCACGCCACACTTGCAACGCGGCCCGCACTTCATTGACAACGGGATCCCACTTGCCCAGTTCCTGCTGCCGGAATAGACGCATTGACGGATACCATGGGCTATCGGTTCTGTTGGTCAACCATCGCCACTCGGAGTAGGCGGGTACCAGCACCCAAACGGGAAGTCCGGCCGCACCGGCAAGATGCGCGACCGACGTGTCGACGGTAATCAGAAGATCGAGCGTTTGCAGTATTGCCAGGGTGTCAGTGAAACCGTTGATTGAAGGGCCCAACGTGTGCAGGTCGTATTCATGCGCCAGGCTTTCGCTTTCACGCTCGCGGTTGCCTTTTTGCACTGAATACCAGGTCACCCCGGCAAGCCCAAACAGGGGCCTTAGCGCATCGAGCCGGATTGACCTGTAACGGTCAAGAACATGGTTCGGGCTACCTGCCCAAACGACGCCGACGCGTCTGTTATTGGAATGTCTTCTGCTCGATGAAATAGCATCGATACGAGCCCGCCATTGGCGCGGTTTATCGGGTGGCGCCGTCAGATACGGCATAGCGACGGGGAGCATCGATATATCGAGTTTCATATGCTCCGGCATCCTTAGCATGTAGCACCAGTAGTCGTAAGGTCCGGACGGCATCGTTGTGAATACGGCATGCACGCCCGTCATGCTGATCGCCAATTCCGCTATCGGCCCGCTTACCAGCACATCAACTGTTGCCTGCTGGCGATGCAGCCATTCGGCAAATCTGATGAACTGTATTTCGTCGCCGAGCCCCTGTTCACCAACGAGCAGGAACCGGCAACCCGCAACGGGTTCCCCGTTCCATTCGCGGAAGATGGGCCGGACTTGTTCGTTTTGCCTGTCCGGCAGATCGTAGAACCATCTGTACCGCTTCCAGCCTTCTTCGAATTCCCCGAGCCCAAGCAGCACGCCCGCAAGATGGAATTGCATGTGGGGGTTATCCGGCAGAAGCCGTGCTGCTTCCATACTATGCGGCCGACTTTCGGCGATTTTTCCGCATATGCTGAGTGCGCGTGCCGCGTTGTGATGCAGGAGCGGATGGTGCGGATCGATGGCGAGACCTTGTCGGGCGACACTGAGCGCGTCATTGAAGCGATCGCTTGTGTTCAGTACGAAGGCCAACGCTTTTAGAGCGTTGGCATCGCCGGCAAAGCGGATTCTTATCTGCGTGATCGCATTGGCAAGCTCGTGCATACGGCCGGATTTTGCGAGTACGGCGATCAGGCCGAGTCCATCGTTCAGGCTGGCCGGTTCGAGTGTCCATGCGCGGCGCCAGTAATGCGCCGCGCTATCAAGCTGCCCGAGTTGCGCATGGATGCGGGCCAGGGCGCGAATCGCGTGATGCAGCCCCGGTTCGATTTCAATCGACTTCTCGTAGTGAGTTATCGCCTCCGTGATGTGGCCGGATAGCCGCAGGCAGTCGCCGAGGTTTCTGTGGAGACTGGCCGTACTGCCAGCCAGGCTGATTGCGCGACGATAGAACGCTTCAGCCGATTCGTGCTTGCCTGCCAACGCTGCAAGCAGGCCCGCGTGCTCCCATAGTTCAGCCCGGTCAGGGGCGGCGTGCAGTGCCTGCTCGAGGTAGCCGTGGGCTCGCTCCATGTCGTTCGTATGAACGCAAGCGAGTCCCACGCGGTGCAGCGCGTGAGCGTCGCGTGGACGCACGCTTAGCACCTGCCGGTAAGCGACGATCGCCTCTGTCATCCGTCGCGCGGAAAAATGCACGTCTGCACGTGCGATGAGCGCGTCGACGTCTGGGTCATCGTTATTGAAACGGGGGATTCTGAACATCGACAGGAGGTCCTGGGGCAAGTTTGTCGAGCGCGGGAAGTCGCCCCTGCGATCCGCAGCAGGGGGACAGTGTCATTCCGTTGGCAGAGGCTTATTGTGTATAAGTTGCCAGAATGGAAGCACCCCTGACGGTTGAGTTAGGGACACTCACTATGCCGTAGTAAGTCCCGGGCGCCGGGTTGGAGAGCGTGCAAATTGCATTCGCACCTTTGGTCCAGGCGTTCCCGCAGTCAGGGCGGAGCAAGGAAGGCGTGCCGGCCCTGAGATACAGCGTTCCGGTTTCGCCGTTGGCGCCGGGTGACAGGCTAAAAGTGAGGCTCTTCACGCCCGCTGGAACGTCCAGTGCGAAATACCGCATATCGCCCGGGTTAGCCGAAAACGTCGCCGGAGCATTGGGACTGATATCCGTAATAGCTGGTGGTAAGACCTGGAATGGGCGCGTCAGCCGGCTAATGGCCCCGGTGTTATCCGTCACGGTCAGTGTGATTTCGTAAATGCCAGGATAGTCATAGTTCACGGTCGGATTGACTGATTGCGTACGCGTGAAATCAGGGGCGCCGGCACCGAAATTCCAGGACCATGACTTGATGGGCACACCCCTCGCAGTAGAGAGGTCGGTACATGACACCTGCATCACCGCTGTATGCTCAGAGCATTTGAAATCCGCCGCGGCTGGAATCTTTCCGGACCTGGCTGCAACGACGGTTGCGTTCGCATCCAGAATGCCCTGCCCGAGCGGTCGATCTGGCTGACCGGTGGGAAAGGGCTGTGCATTCTGCGAGAGCAGGGTTCGCATTTCAGCGGCGCTTAGGGGCGAGGGAGCGGCTGACTGGGCGAGCGCGATCACAGCGCTTACCATCGGTGTCGCCATCGAAGTGCCGTTCATGAAGGCATACGCTTCGGCCCCCGGCGCAGTTGTTCCGCTGTTGTAGGTGGACCAGATCGAGTCGGCCGGCGCAGCGATATCGACCCCTGCGCCGAAGTTTGAACCGATCCACCTCGCACCATAGCGATTGCTACCGCCGACATTGATGACGTTGCGGCAGTTAGCGGGCTCAAAATTTGTTGCGCTGGCCTGATCGTTGCCCGCCGCCGCGGCGACCACAGCCCCCTGACTGACTGCATAGTCGATCGCGTTCTGAAATGTCGTTTCGCAGAATCCGCTACCGCCGAGGCTCACATTGATGATCCTGGCCGGGTGGGCGTTGGCGGGGACGCCCGGAACACTCCCGCCAGCGGCCCATACGATGCCGTCGGCGATATCGGACGTATAGCCTTTGCCGCACCCGTTCAGCACCCGGACCGGGACGACCTTTGCAGCAGAAGCAATGCCGGCGATACCCAGGCCGTTATTGGCGGGCGCGGCCATGATGCCCGCGACATGCGTGCCGTGCCACTGGACCGAGCACGTCTCTGTTGTGATTCCCGGATTGCTGCCATTGCCGCCCCGGTTATACGCGGTGAAATCGTACCCAGGCAGGATATTGGCATCCAGGTCGCTATGACTCGTTACGCCGTTATCCACCATCGCGATCACGGCCCCCGAACCGCTAGCAATATCCCACGCGCCCTCGGCCCGTATTCCCGGGTAGGGGGTTGTGGGCTTCAGGTTCGAGGCCAAACTCCACTGCCTGAAATACTCCGGATCGTTCGGAACCATGGTTGTCGACATTTCCGTATCCGGTTCGACAAATTCGACGTTAGGGTCCGATGCGATGGCGCGCATGAATGCTTTCGCCTCCTTCGCCGTCAGCTTGCGCTCCGTTGTCACCACGTCAGCGCCGATGCCCATGCGGCGCATGTGGCGCGCCTTCGACGGGAAAGCATTCGCCAGCCGGTTAAGTTTTGATTGCACCGCCGATGCTGCTCCGCGCTCGGCGGTGCCGGTTTTGTACTTGATGATGAAGCGGTCGCTGGACACATCTGGCGACAGGCTGGTCGTATTCATCTTCAGCGCTGTTTGCAGTGGAACGGTGTTTGAGTTGGCGGCGTTTGCCGCAGCAGCGACTGGCTCCTTAGCTTCGGAAGTCGCGTCGCTGGCGTTGCTTCCGCCACATGCTACGAGTACCAGCGAAAGCGAAATACAGGCAGCGCATGCCAACGCATAGCGCGCTCCGGCTTTGGACCGCAGCGCGCTAATGGAGGCGGTTGTTCTACGAGAGTCGTTCCGCACGCTCTCATCTGTCTTTTGATTCACGGTTTTATTCCCGGTACGACATACAGAAATGATTGCCCCTGTTTTTGTGAAGTAGTCGTACTGCGGTCATCAGCGGTGCCAAAGCCATAGGTCGTCATTTGGCCAGCCGGCACAGGTTGTTTTTTTGTACCGAGTTAAGATTCCTAACTAATGACCGTTGGTGACGGCTGCCTGGTACGCGACCTTCTGCGGCTGTTAGTCAGCCGGTCAGGTTCTTATGTTTGAACGCTATAGATAGCTTGATGAAGAGAATAAATAGCCTGATTAATATAAACAATCAGGGCTTTCTATTTTTCGGTCAGATAATTTACCTGCCGTGTAAGGCCGTCGACGCGCGTACACGCAGCATGCCAACGCATCAGTTCCATTTCGCGTAACTGCGGGGCGAAAAGAAGACACTCACGACGATCATGGCGGCAACGCTGCCGGCCAGCATGATCCAGGCGGCGCCGAACCCGCCAGTCCAGCCCCGGACCATGCCGGCAAAAACGGGCGTAATAGCCGCTACAACGAAGCCGACACCTTGCGTAAACGCGACAAGCTTTCCGGCCACGCTGTGGTGTGCCGAATGATCCATAGCGGTAACGAGCGTCAGCGAGAAGGTCCCGCCAAGCCCGGCGCCGGCAATGCCGACCCACACCAGCGGCGCGTCATCGGGCCAGAAGATCAAGCCAAGCAGGCCGACCAGTTGCGCCGACAATCCGAGGATCAGCCACGGGCGTCGATCCCGGAACGGTGCGGCAGCAAGAGGCAGCAGTAAGGCCGCGGCGGCCTGAAACACCGTCATGCCGGCAAGGAGCGAACCGCTCTCCGCGGCACTCGCGCCATGCTGTTGATAGAACGCCGGCAACCACGCGACGAGCGTCGTGTACCCGCCGTTAACGATCCCGAAGTACAAGCCAAGCGTCCACGCGCGCCGCTTGCGCCAGAGCGAAAAAGCGATTGCGTTTGCCGGAGCGGGTTGTGCCGCAGGGCCGTGCGAAGGTCCGCGGTTCAACCCCAGCCAGCACAGCAGGGCCACGAGAGCGGGAATCGCCCATACCGCGAGCCCTGCATGCCACGACCCCATCGCTGCGCTCACCCACGGACTCAAGCGTGCCCCGAGGCCGCCGCCACCCATGATCGATGCCGAGAAAACCCCCATCGCAAGCGGCACGCGTGCAGGGAAACGCTGCTTCAGGACGGCGGGCAGCAGCGCCTGAATCGCCGCGACACCGACGCCCGCGAGCGCCGCCGTCGCAAGAAGCGCAGCGCCGCCGGCGGTCGACCAGCGGTCGCCGCAGGCAAGCGCGATCGCCAGCAAACCGAGCGCAACGCCGCGCGTTTCGCCGATCGACCGGGTTAGCGCGCCCGCGCCGAATGCGCCGATGCCCATCGCGACGACCGGCAGGCTGGTCAACAGCGACGCGCCGTAAAAACTCAACCCGGTTGCGTCGCGGATCGTCGTCATCAAGGGGCTGATCGACGTCAGCAAGGGCCGAAGATTGATGCCGATCACGACAATCGCGCCCAGCCATAGCGCGTCTCGCCACGTGAGCGCGTGGGATACGGCGTTGGCATGGGCTGGGATCGGGCTTGCGCTGGAGTGCGAGTTCACAATGGACCTGAATGCGAGAGTGGGCGACACCTTGCAAGCGGGAAGAGGACGCTGCGGGGCGCTGCGCGACCAGCGGCGGCAAGGCGGATGACGAGGCGCGAGCAGGGTGAAAAAAGACCGTGCGCGACTATTTTGGTTAACCATAGTAACATTACATGGTTAACCATTTTCCTGATGCCCGGTATAAGTCCGAGCGCCCGCAAATGGCGCTAGCCACCCCGCGTCGCTACAATGCCGGGCGATATCGCTCTGTTCTCCATTACTGAACCCATGGTCTCCCGTTCCTCGCGTACGCCGTCCGCCAACGCCGGCACACCCATCCGCAGCGCGACCGAAGACGACTCGATCAGCGTCGAAGAGCGCATTTATGCGTCGATTACCGTGGCATTGCTGCAAGGTCGTCTGCGGCCGGGCGCGCAACTGGTCGAGCGCGATCTCGCCGCGGCGTTCGGTTGTACGCGCGGTGCGTTGCGCAAGGTGCTCGCGCGGCTGGGTTTCGAGGGCAAGCTGGTGCTCGAGGCGAATCGCGGCGCGTTCGTGCCGTCGCCATCGGAAGAAGACATTCGTCAGGTGTATCGCGCCCGGCAGATTGTCGAGGCGGGCATCGTGGCGGCTTTATGCGGGAATTTGAGTGCGGCTCACAAGCGCCGCCTGCGCGCCCATGTGCGCAGCGAAGAGAAGGCGTCACACGCCGGCGCAGTCGAAGAATCCGTGCGGCTCGCAGGCCAGTTTCATGTGCTGTTGACGGAACTGGCGGGCGGGACGGAATTGCTCGGACTGGTTGGGCAACTCGTCGCAAAGACCGAGTTATACAAGGCCTTGTTCGACCCGTCGAAGGGTTCGGCCTGCTCCGCGGACGAGCATATGCAGATCATCGAAGCGCTCGATGCGGGCGACCTGCATGCGGCCCTGGCGGCGATGCGCGAGCATCTGTCGGAGCTGGAGGAGCGGGTGGTCGAACAGGTGCGCAAAAGCGCCGCCGGAGAGGATCTCGGTGCGGTGTTCGGGGTATGAAAAGGAAGCAACGGAAACTGCGCAAGGGTGCGAGACACCCGACTGCGGCAGGACGGGTCGAGGCGCCAGGCGTGCTGCAAAGCGCGTAACCCATGCGACGCCGCGGCGCGCCGCTCAGGCTCGAGTCAACGAATCAAGCCGGAGAAGGCGCGCGAAAGGCTTCGCGAACAACCAGATAGCAACAATTGACCACGCCCGGACCGGTCATGAAACAACTCAGGAAGCGGTCAGCGTGCCGCCAGCCTTAACGGCGACGGAATTGGGTATTGCGTGCGCCGCCGCCACCGGTGGCGCGTTCGTCTTTGTGACGGAAATTGATCCGGCCTTTGGTCAGATCGTAAACCGACAGTTCCAGCGTCACGCGGTCGCCCGCGAGAATACGGATGTGATTCTTGCGCATGCGCCCGGACGCGTAAGCGCCAACCACGACGCCGTTGTCGAGCGTCACGCGGTAACGACTGTCCGGAAGTACTTCGTCGACGATACCGTCAAGTTCAAGCAGTTCTTCTTTCGCCATGCATAACTCCTGGTCGATGGGATAAGTGGGTGTTGGCCGCGCGGTTAAGCCTGGCGCAACATCTGATACGGTTGACAGTTGGCTTTCAGGCCAACTGCTGCGGCACCAGCGGATTCGCTGATAGTACCGCTCAAAGATCGGCGACGGACTGGCCGTCTACACGGCCGTCGATCAATTGCTCGGCGTGGGCCATGCACGCAATGCGCGCCTTGCCCGTGCCGTCGAACGGAAACAGATACTGCAGACGGAACACACGCCCGTCGGCTGCCGGATTGGCGCCCACGCGGCAGATGCGCACCGACGCGTCGTAACCTGCGTCCGGATTGCGGCCCGTCTGACCGTCCGCCGGGCGGCGCGGATAGACGAGCGGGTGAATTTCGTAACCCTTGTACGTCTTGACAACTGAATTCATGAAGCACGTGTCCTGTATTACGTGGCCGCCGTGTCACGCGTGTTACGCGCGGCACGACAGACCCGGCAGCGCAGCACCTTGGGGCGCGCCGCCATGGAAAAAGGTTGGCACAGGCCCGATGGCAAGGGCATGAGCGCGGCCGCGCAAAATCGCGGATTCGATGGAGAAGAAACACGCTGATGTCGCGCAGACATCGGGCGCGTAAATGAACCACTCAGCTGCACAACTCGCGACGGCGAATGCAGGCGGCGCATTGCCGGAGTGACGGGATCGCTGACAGGCAGCGGTCGAACAGTCGGGGGTGGTGCGGAGACGCCGATTGATACTGTGCTTGGTACTGCCGCTTGTATTCCCGCGCTGCATTCCCGATAGTGCGGATGCGGAATACAGCTATTCCAATATGATGCACTAAATGGGGCTAATTGGATAGCAAAAAGTTCCGCGCGCGGGCAAACCGCCCAGCCGGCGGGGCTTTGGGCGAAAAAGGGCTGCCGCGAACGGAGCGCCGGGGCATGAGCGGCACGCCGTGTATGAGACCGCGCCGCGAGGGTGAAGGCGGGCGAGCTTCAGCGGGTGGTTTCGGCGACGCGCTTTTGCAGCTCGCGTGAAGCGGCGAGCGGGATGCGCGCATCATCCCAGCCGGCGAGCCATTCGACTTCCTTCGAGGTAAAAATCTGCCCGTGATTGCGCAGCGTGTATTGCAGTGAATCGATGATGTGATTGCGGATGATTTCGGGCGTGCCTTCGTCATCGAGCACGGCGCGAAACGCTTCGAGCGTAGCCATCTGTTGCTCCGTGAAATAGTTGGTTCTTTTATCGCACGAAAAAAAATCGCCCGCCAAGCGAACAAAAATCGGCGGGTGCGGATGCAACAACCGGAACAAGGCAGCTGCATGTCGTCGAGCGCCCATCAAGGCCCCGCGCGCGATGCGGCCCCGCAATAAAAAAGCCGCTGCGCTGGCGCCGTGCCGTCGCGGTCGTCGCTGGCGATTGGGGTCGTTACAATGGCGAGTTGCAGCGCGCGGCTGTCCGGCGTTGTTGTGCTTGCCTCGGCTGCCGGCCATAACCTCGGCGTCCCTTTTTGCTCAATCAGGCTAAAGCGGCGCCGCCTCCCTGGAACACTGCGATTTCTCAATGCGCAAGACAACCGTCTCTCCTGTGAAAGACCTGCTGCTGGACCGCTACGCACCCATCGCAGACGGCATTGCGGCCTTGTTCTATCCGTGTGCCGAAGTCGTGATTCACGACCTGCGTGATCAGACCATCGCGTATCTCGTGAACAACCTGTCGAAGCTCGAAGTCGGTGGCCCTTCGGTACTCGATGAAGTCCACTACGCGGCGCGCGGCCGGACGATCGGGCCGTACGAGAAGCTCAACTGGGACGGCCGTCGCATGCGCTGCGTGAGCAGCATCCTGTTCGACGACGAGGGCAAGCCGGCCGGCATGCTGTGCGTCAACTTCAACATCGCGGTGTTTGAAGATGTGCGCTCCACGCTAGATCTGTTCATCAAGGGCGGCAATCTGACAGACGCGCCCGCGGAAGAGCTGTTCCGGGATGACTGGCAGGACCGCATCAACACGTTCCTGCACACCTGGCTGCGCGAGCGGCAAATCGGCATCAATGCACTCACGCGCGAACACAAGCGGGAAATCGTCGAGGCGCTGCATGCGCAGGGCGCGTTTCGCGGCCGCAGTTCGGCGAACTATGTGGCCGCTGTGTTGACGATGGGGCGCGCCACCGTCTATAAGATTCTGAAGCAGATGAAAGAGGGCGGCTGACGGTTCTTCAGATCGCAGTGGGCTGGCGCTGCCCAGCGCCGGACCCGGCAGTGAGCCGATGATCAAGCTGATCAGTGTGCCGATGCGCCCGGGAGATTGTGGCCGCACCGCTGGAAGAATCACTGCGTTCAGCTATGCAGTCCCATTTTGCTGCTCGCCATGGCGGCGACACGGACCACGAGCCCCCTGGGAAGCAAGCGTGACAGCAAGGTCGCGGCTCGCACGCTGGTCCGCCCCGGATACGCAACCGCCTTTCTTTTGTCGAAGGCCTTGAGCGTTTCCTGAACGACGGACTCCGAGCTGTCCATGTCTTTCGGCGACACATTGGTCGACACCCCGTCGAAGAAGCTCGTTGCCGTAGGTCCCGGACAGGCCGCCATCACATGCACGCCCGTGCCGACGAGTTCGAATTGCAGCGCCTCGCTGAAGAAAAGGACGAAAGCCTTGGTCGCCGCGTAAGTGGCCATATGCGGGAGGGGCTGAAAGCTCGCGTTGGACGCGAGGTTGATGATGCCGCCCCTGCCGCGTTTCGCCATGCCGCTGCCAAACCGATGACTGAGAGCGACGAGCGCCTGAACGTTGACCTGAATCTGCGACTGCTCTTTCGTCGGATCGTGCGAGAGGAAACTACCGGTCAGACCTAGCCCGGCATTGTTGACGAGCAGATCGACCTGAATGCCGCGGCGCTCGAGTTCCTCGCCGATCTGGAGGGCGGCGTCGGGATGGCTCAAGTCGATATTCAGCGCAACGGTTTGCACGCCGTGTCTGGCGGAAAGTCCTTCCGCCAGAGCCTGCAATGTGTCAGCAGAGCGGGCGACCAGCACAAGGTTCATGCCGCGTGCGGCCAGCGTCTCCGCAAAGACCTTGCCAAGTCCTTTTGAGGCTCCGGTAATCAGGGCGGTCGAGCCGCGATAGACAAACATGTTCTGCTCCTTGCTGCGGGGTGAGCCTGCATTTGCGTTGCGTGCGTCATCTCAGGTCGCCGGTCAACAGCATCGACTCGATGCTGAACGCCGGACTGTTCTGAGGACGTGACGCATTGTGCGAGCTGGAGCGTTTTTTGATAATTGGCGTGTCTTTTGAATCATTTTCAAAAAAAACGGAAAGATCGTGGGCCGCCTCACCACTGCATCGTCGTGTCGATTCGTGTTCCCCGTTTGATGAACAGGGTGACCGGCGTCTTCTCGCAGATTTCGCCAAGGCGCTTGCGCTGGCTATCGTCGAGAGGCCCATCGACGGATACAGTGCGCCGAATATATTGACCGCCGTCGCGCTCGACGTGCAATTGCGTGTCGACCTTGATCCGGCCGCCCGGCCATGCTTTCTTCTGCATGTACATCCTGAGCGTTGCTGCGGTGCATGCCGCGAGACCCGAGAGGACGAATTCGAAGGGGGCCGGGCCGCTATCCTGTCCCCCTTCGCGCGGCCCTTCATCACCGAGCAGGCTGTGTGTGCCCGCATCGATTTTGACGACATAGTTGGGTGAATCTGCGTCCGAGGTGGCGGTTGCGATCGCGAGAGTCATCATTGTCCTCATTGGTGTCACGTCAAAAGATTGAGCGCATGCCCATGCCACTGGCTGGGCACGCGGCGAAATGCGCGGGCGAAGGTTTCTCTGCAAGTGTTGGCGATAGCGTAAGCCTGCATCAGTGATCTTTCGGGGTCCAGCACAGGTTTACAATGACAGCCGCAATAAAACCACGTGCTCTGCTTCGGAGGACGTCGGCCCGTTTATAAAAGATTCCGTTGATCGGGACAGGAGTAGTTGAATGGTGCGTTATCGACACTACAAAGGCGGCATTTACGAGCTGGTTTGCGAGGCCACGCTGGAGTCCGATCCGACGATCACGATGATCGTCTACAAAGCCAGCAATGGTACGATCTGGACCCGTCCGGCTTCGGTGTTTTTCGAGCTGGTCGAAGTCGAAGGTATCAAGGTGCCGCGCTTCGCACCGATCAACTAGGCTGCCTCGTTCAGGCAGTCGTTATCGTCATCACGATTGCACTCGAAGAACGTGTGCCGCCAGGTCAATACAAACAGGAAATCTGAATGCGTCTTTTGCTTGCCATCATTCTGCCGTGGTTTCAGTTCTTCACGATCGGCCGGCCTTTTGCCGGAATCATCTGCCTGATTCTGCAGATCACACTGATCGGCTGGATTCCGGCTGCGATCTGGTCGGTGTATGCACTGAGTCAGTACAACACCGACAAGAAAATCGCCCGGGCGATGGGCAACGGTCGGTAAGGCTGAATGCAATGCGGGCAGCGCGAGGCGCAGTCCTCGCGCTGCTATATTTCGACCGCGTCCGGAGCCTCGATCACCACGTCGGCTTCCGCGATCGCCACACACGGCAGGATGTAGCCTTCCGCTTTTTCTTCCCGGCTGAGACCCGGCCATTCGATCGTGTAGCGCACGCGTCCCGCCGTCATTTTGCATAGGCAGGTGCGGCATGTGCCGTTGCGACACGAGCGCGGCAGACGCAGATTCGCAAAGCCGGCGGCCTCGAGGATCGTCAGCGAATCGGGCGCTTCGAAGCTTTGGCCAAGTGGCTCGACGCGAACGAGGGGTGGGCGGGTGGAGTCGGACATCGTGTGAATCGGTGACGGATTGCGCCACACTTTACACGCTGCACAGAGTGCTCACAGCACGCCACCGAACTCGCAGGCATCTTCGCCGTTTCAATGCGTCGTGTTCCCACGCCGCAGATACCGATACACCGTATTTCGCGCAAGCCCCAACTCGCGTGCCGCTGCGGACACGTTACCGTCGAGTCGAGCGAGCGTTTGTGCAATCAACGTAGTCTGCCAATCTTCCATCCGCGCGGGCGACGCATTCGTAGGCGCGGCCGGTTTTTCGCGCTCGCCACAGCCATCGCCGTTGCTCGAAAGCGCCACTGGAGGTTGGGCGCTTTCGTCGACCGCCGCATCCCCACAATCCTGCAGAAAATCGTCCGGCAAATCCTCGAGTTCGATCTGCTGCGCGCCTTCGGCCATGATGCTGGCGGTGCGCAGCACGTTAGCCAATTGCCGCAGATTGCCTGGCCAGCGGCATTGCGCAAAGCGCTCCAGCACCTCATCGGACACGCGAGGCGGTAACCGCTCGCCATCCGGCTGCAATGCCAGCATGCGCTCGACGAGCGCCGCCAGATCGCTGCGCTCACGCAGCGCCGGCAGGGTGACGACGAGGCCGTTGATCCGGTAATACAGGTCTTCGCGGAAGGTGCCGGCTTCGATCATCGCGCGCAGGTTGCGGTGAGTTGCGCAGACAATGCGCAGATCGACCGGAATCGCCCGCGTGCCGCCGAGCGGCACGACGGTGCGCTCCTGCAACACGCGCATCAGGCGCACTTGCTGGGTGAGCGGCATGTCGCCGATTTCGTCGAGAAAAAGCGTACCGCCATCGGCCTGCACGATCTTGCCGACGCTGCCGCGTTTCTTTGCGCCGGTGAACGCGCCGTCTTCGTAGCCGAACAACTCCGCCTCGATCAGCGTGTCGGGCAACGACGCGCAATTCAGCGCGACGAAGGGCGCGGCCCGCCGCGGCGAATCGTGATGGATGGCGCGGGCGAGCCATTCCTTGCCGGTGCCGGTTTTGCCGAGCACGAGAATGGGAATATCGCGTCCGCGCAGCTTGGCGACTCTTCGCAGGATCGCCGCGACCGTTGCATCGCCGGTATCGAGCGTTTCGAGAGTGGCGAGCGGTGCCATCTCGCAGGGCTGGGCCGCAGCACGCGCGCCGTTGGACGTGGCCGTACGCGCTGCGTCAGCAAAGCCTTCTGATGAACCGACATAACGTGGCGCAGCAAATTCGCCGCGTGCGACTACGCGCACGCCGCTCGGCAGCGTCAGCTCGATACTTTCGCCTGGCGCGCGGGCGACCTGCTGCAACACTCTGGCAAAGGTGACCCCGAACAGTGCGTCGAACGGTTGCCGTAACAGCTCGCCAAGCGGCTGCCCGAATTGAAACAGTGCGCTGCGATTCGCGGACAGGAATGTGCCGTCCGGCGCGAACGCCGCGAGCCCTTCATACAGCGTGCCGATAAATTCCGCGCGCGCGTGAAAGTGAATGCGAATGGCGTCGACGAATTGATTGGAGAACAGATGATTTTCGATCATCTGCGCCGACATCCGTACAAGCGCAAGCGTGTGCTTGTGGAAGCCGCGCGTGTCGCCACTGACGTCGAGTGCGCCGATAGTGCGCCCGAACGGATCGGCGATGGGCGCGCACGAACAGGTGAGAATCCGGTTCGCGTGCAGGAAGTGCTCGCCGGCATGCACGACGGTCGGCTGCCCGTCGATCAGGGCGGTGCCGATCGCGTTGGTGCCGCGATCCGCTTCGGCCCATGACACGCCCGGGCACAACGCGACGCGATTGGCTTTTTCGACAAAGTCGCTGTCACCGAGACTGTGGAGAATCACGCCGTGATTGTCGGTGAGCAGCACCATGCTTTGCGTGTCGACGATCTGCGCGTGCAGCGTCTCCATGACAGGGAGCGCGTGGGTATAGAGCGACTGGTTGCGTTCGACGAGTTCACGCAGGGCGGGGCGGCGCAGCGGATGAAAGTCCGGCGTTTCCGACGCTCGCAGGCCGACTTCGAGCGAGCGGGCATGAGCTTGCGCGATGACATCTGGCCGACCGATGATGGGTGGCGTGGCAGAACGATGGACCAATGCATGTCTCCGGTTATCGGATCCGACGGGTGCGTTGCCCGCCGTTGCGTTCCGCAGTGCAACATACGCGTCTGCGGCCGAACACCGATATTACAGGACGAAACCGGCCCCTGGCGAAAGCCGCGCAGCACGAATAAAACCGGGTCGCGCGAGAGAGAAAAAGCGCCTCAAAAGACCACGTCAGGCACCAAAATCAAGCAAACAAAAAGGAAAACTTGCGCAGCGGCCGAACTCGTCTACAGTGAATCAAATCACCTCCGCGGGGCGCGAAGTACGGCGCTCGCGAAACTATGGGGTGACGGACCCGCGCCACCAGCATTCGACAAGGAGGAAAAAGCGCTGCAGGTGCGACCAGTGTTAACCAGCGTGCGCAGTACCAATCGACCCATGCGCAGCACCCAACCTTTAAGGTGAACACCCATGCAGATACTATTCCCGAACGAAACTCCTGAATATTCAGGTCGCGAACTTACCTTGGCGTTCCCGGCGATGGTTGATGGGCAAAGGGTGGAGTGCATGATCACCGCTGAGGCGCTGGAAGATCACTTTGGCGCCGCATCGCCACGTCTGGAGGACATGGTCGGCGCATTCGACGCGCACCGGGCCCGCATCGAAGCGGCCACGAGGCGTCTGCTATCGGAAACGCGGGCGCAATGTCTGGTGCTGAGGAGCGGCTACGTGCGCTTCTATGAAGCGAACTGGCGCAACTGAGCGAATCCGCGCCTGCCGGGTGTCAGCCCGAAAACAGGCCACGAAGTCAGCCCAAACGTAAGCCCAACGAGCGGGCACAGCAGAAAAGCAGAACCAGCCGCGCAAGAGCAACACGAGACGCAAACCCAGGCGCGGCGTCCGCACCTCAACGGGTCCACAACTGGCCGCGGCCGTTCGCGCCGCCCAGGTCTGCACTCGCGCGGCTGTAAGTTCCAGATACCGCGAAGGCAAGCGCCAATGCCGCATGCGCCGGAGACTGGAAGCCGATCAAACCATCCGCCGCAGCGTCCGATCCTTGAACACCACGTGATGCGCAATCGCCGCGAGCGCGTGTAATCCGATCACCCAGTAAAACGCATTGCCGAGCCACTCATGTGCTGTCTTGAGCAATGGCCGCGCAAGCGGATCCGCGCCGACCAGCGTGAAGCTGAAGTTGATCCAGGCCAGCGTGACCGGATGCCCGCCGGTATTGACCAACAGCATGCCCAGCAGCGGCTGCGCGAAGATAAAGATGTACAGGGCGAGATGCGCGGCGCGCGCCAGGAAGGCGAGCAGGCGATTACCTTCGACTTCCGCAGGCGCGCCGGCCCACAGACGCCATAGCACGCGCAGGACCGCCAGTCCCAGCACGAGGGTACCGGCGCAGAAATGCACGTTGCTCCAGAAGACCCTGCTGTCCGAGCCTTTCGGTCCGCGGATTTCGATTGCCAGATAAGCGAGCGCGATCAGCAGAAAGATCGCCCAGTGGAAGAAGATGGCGGGCGACGTATAACGGTCCGTGGTGCGGCTGTGGCTGTAGGACATGCAGGGAACTCCCGTGACCGGTTGGTTGTTTTTTATCAATCATCAGATGATAAAGGGTGCCCAACCAGAACGGGCACCCTCAATCAAATGATTGTTGATCCAGACTGAACCGTGACCGGACGCAGCGACGATGCCTCAGTGCTTTCAGTCAGGCTGCGAAGCGATGCGCGTTGCGCGTTGCAGCATCGCGCAACGCTTCGCAATGTCATGCCACGGCATGTCACGTGTTGTCCTGCGCTTTCACTCCCGTGCCTTCACGTTAATTGCCGCCGCAGCTTATTCGCTGCCGAGGTAGAAATAGCGGAACAGGAAAATCGCCGCGATGATCCACACCACCAGTTTCACTTTGCGCGCCTGGCCGGTCAGCAGTTTCAGACCGGCATACGAGATGAAGCCGAACGCGACGCCATTGGCGATCGAGTAGGTGAACGGCATCAACAGTGCGGTCAGGGCGGCCGGCACGACTTCGGTGGCGTCGTCCCACGGCAGATCGAGCATTTCGCGCAGCATCAGGCAGGACACGTACAACAGGGCCGGCGCCGTCGCGTAGCCGGGCACCACGCCCGCCAGCGGCGCAAAAAACAGCGCTGCGAGAAACAGCACGGCGACGGTGATCGCCGTCACACCCGTGCGGCCGCCGGCCTGCACGCCCGAGGCGCTTTCGATATACGCCGTGGTCGACGAGGTGCCCAGCATCGAGCCGGCCAGAATCGCCGTGCTGTCGGCGAGCAGAGCGCGGTTCAGCCGGAACATCTTGCCCTCGACCAGCAGCCCGGCGCGATTGGCCACGCCCATCAGCGTGCCCGTCGCGTCGAACAGTTCGACGAGGAAGAACACCAGAATCACGTTCAGCACGCCGCCGGAGAGCGCGCCGCGAATGTCGAGCTGGAACAGCGTCGGTGCAATCGACGGCGGCGCGGAGACGATGCCGTGAAACTGATTGCCGCCGAAGAAAAAGCTCAGCACCGTCACGCCGACAATGCCGATCAGGATCGAACCGCGCACCCGCAGATAGTCGAGTGTGACGATCGCGAAGAAGCCAATCACCGCGAGGATCACGTGCGCGTTGTGCAGATCGCCGAGCGTGACGAGCGTGGCCGGATTGCCGACCACCACACCGGCCGACTTCAGCGAAATGATCGCGAGAAAGAGGCCGATACCGCCGGTGATGGCAATGCGTATGGAATGCGGAATCCCGTTGACGATCACCTCTCGCACGCGAAACAGCGTGACGATCAGGAACAGGCAGCCGGAGATGAACACCGCGCCGAGCGCGGCTTGCCACGTGAAGCCCATGCCTTTCACGACGGTGTACGCGAAGTACGCATTCAGACCCATACCGGGTGCGAGCGCGATCGGGTAGTTGGCGTAGAGACCCATGATCACCGAGGCCAGCGCGGCCACGATGCAGGTCGCGACGAACACCGCGTCCTTCGGCATGCCGGCGTCGCCGAGAATCGCCGGGTTGACGAAGATGATGTAGGCCATCGTCAGGAAGGTGGTCAGCCCGGCGAGCACTTCGGTGCGCAGGTTGGTGCCGGCGGCTTCGAAGCCGAAGTATCGTTTTATGGAGTCCATGAGGCGGGTCTCTTGTTGTTCAAAAGCGTTTCTTGTGGTTGATACGGGCAATGCGTCGCGAATAAGCGGGCGACTCTGCCGTCCGACACGGCACCGATGCACCAAGCGGCGAAGCCTACGGGCGGATTGTAGTCATGATTGGCGGTGGCGCACCGGTTTGCGTGAGTTTGCGTGACTGTGGGCTGTGCCGAAGGGGCGAGATGATACCTTGCCAGCGCGCGGGGCGGCGCGGCAAGCGAATTTACGATGTTGCGGCGGGAAACGGCGGGCTTGCGGGGGCGTGGGGACAGGCGGAGCCTGGCGGGGCGGCGTGAATTGAAACGATTCGGCCAGAAGCCAGCCGTAAAAATGCAGATAGAAGGCGCAGGAGGGGAAAAGAGCGCGGCAGGCGATTCATGCGTGGACGTGCAGGGTATCCAAGGCCGGCGCCGCCTGCGACCTTTGCAGTCGCGAGCAGTCCGGCCTGCCGCTTCAAGGCCAGGATGAGACTGATTACTGCGCCGTGCTCCCATTCATCTGCTGCGCCCGCCGCGCGGCGACGATGCGGCCCGCGCGTTGCGCGTTGTCCGGATAGTCGATCCAGTCGAGCGGATCGTAGCCGGCGGCGCGCCAGGCGGCCAGATCGGCTTTCACCTGGGCGCGCGTTAGCGGCGCCGACGGGTCGTAAGGTCGCGAAGTCTGTGCAAACGCGCTGCTTACACTCATGGCGGCTAACAGCGCGCCGAGTCCAACTAGAGAAGCGATTTTCATGATTGGCTCCTATGGAGCGGTTAAAAACGACCCCTAAATTTTAAATTTCATGGTCATTCCGAGTAAGTCGATTGCAGGCAATGCACCATTTCACCCCGTGATCCAAAGCGGGCTAAAGTGAAGCGGCGCGCCCCCCGGTTCAGGAGGCCGATGGCTTGCTGAAGCGATCCAGCACCGCGCTCAGCAGATCGATCGGCAGTGGGAAAACGATCGTCGAATTCTTGTCGGCGGCGATCGTCGTGAGGGTTTGCAGGTAACGCAACTGCATGGCCTGCGGTTGTTTCGACAGCGTCTGCGCCGCCTCCAGCAGATGCTGCGAGGCCTGCAATTCGCCTTCCGCATGAATCACCTTGGCGCGCCGTTCGCGCTCGGCTTCGGCCTGACGGGCGATCGCGCGGATCATCGTTTCGTTGATGTCCACATGCTTGATCTCGACGATCGCCACCTTGATGCCCCACGCGTCGGTTTGTGCATCGAGCACCTTCTGGATATCGGCGTTCAGTTGCTCGCGAGCCGCCAGCAGGTCATCGAGTTCGTGCTTGCCGAGCACCGCGCGCAGCGTGGTTTGCGATAACTGGCTGGTCGCCTCGAAATAGCGCGCCACCTGGATCACCGCCTTTTCCGGATCGACGACGCGGAAATACACCACCGCGTTGACCTTCACCGACACGTTGTCGCGCGTAATCACGTCTTGCGGCGGCACATCGAACACGACGGTGCGCAGATCCATGCGCACCACCTGCTGCACGATCGGGATGATCAGTACGAGACCCGGTCCCTTGACCTTCCAGAAGCGCCCGAGCATGAACACCACGCCGCGTTCGTACTCGCGAAAAATCCGTATCGATGAAGCAATCAGTGCGGCCACCAGCAGAATCAGAATGCTGCTGAAGCCGAATGTGAAACCGATCATGAGCGTTCTCCTTGTTGTTGTGCTTCCGCGGGCACCACGGTCAGCGTCAGTCCACGGCGCGCCGTGACGCGCACCGTGTGACCGGCCGCGACGGGGGCCGTGCTGGACACCCGCCAGCGTTCACCATGCACCTGCGCCCAGCCGGCCAGCGTGCCGCCGCCCGCTGCTGCGTCTGCTGTTGCGTCCCCCTGCAGCGGACCACCGTCCGGCGACAGGCCGCCGTCGAGCACGACGCCGAGACTGCCGATCAGCCCTTCCGAGCCCGTCACCACGGGCCGGCTGCGCGCCCGCAGGGCGAGTCTCGACACGCCGAACACAAACACGACGCTGAACACGGTCACGGCCGCGATCAGGGGCAGCGGAATGCCATAACCGGGCACGTCGGTATCGATCAGCATCAACGAGCCGATCACGAACGCGACTATGCCGCCGAAACCGAGTGAGCCGAAGGTCGGCAGAAACGCCTCGCCGATCAGGAATGCGATGCCGAGAAAGATCAGGCCGAGTCCGACGTAGTTGACCGGCAGCATCTGCATCGCGAAGAGACCCATCAGCAGACTGATGGCGCCGACCACGCCTGGCAGCACGAAGCCGGGATTGGCGAACTCGAAGAAGAGGCCGTACATGCCGATCATCAGAAGAACCAGCGCGACGTTCGGATCGGTGATGACCGCGAGAAACTGGCTGCGCCAGTCGGCTTCGAGCGTGACTACCGATGCGTTGGCGGTGCTGAGTTTGACGTCGCCTTGGCTCGTGTTGATGGTGCGGCCGTCCACCTGGCGCAGCAGGTCGGGAATGTCGCGCGCATTCAGATCGACCACGTGCTGCGCGAGCGCCTCGCTGGCCGACAGGCTGACGGCTTCGCGCACGGCGCGCTCGGCCCAGTCGGCGTTGCGTCCGCGCATTTGCGCGAGGCCGCGGATGTAGGCGGCCGCGTCGTGGACCTGCTTGCGCAGTTCGGTGGATTGGGTGTCGAGCGGAAGGGTGGCGCTGGCGGCGTTGCCGGCGCTCGCCGGGGTCGCTGAGCTGGCTGAGTTGGCAGAATTCGCTGGCGCCGCTGGGCTCGCCGAATCCCCCGAGGCAGGCGTTCCGGGCCCGTTCTTTGGTGCGCCGCCGCCGGCTCCCGTGCCGGGTAATCCGGGCATACCGCCGCCGCCCGCAGGCGGTTCCGCACCGCCGATACCCATCTGAATCGGCGTCGCCGCGCCCAGATTGGTGCCCGGCGCCATCGCCGCAATATGGCTGGCGTAGATGATATAGGTGCCGGCGCTCGCCGCTCGCGCGCCACTCGGGGCGATAAAGGTGGCGACCGGCACCGGCGAGCCCAGAATCGCCTTGATGATCTGCCGCATCGACGTATCCAGTCCGCCGGGCGTATCGAGTTGCAGCACGGCGAGTTGCGCGTGTTCGTCGGCGGCGCGCTGCAGGCTGCGCACGATGAAGTCGGCGCTGGCCGGACTGATCGCGCCGTTCACCGGGATCACGACAACGCTATTCGGCGCGCCGGCGGCCTCGGCGACGCCAACCCGCGGTGCGTTTTCACACAATGCAAACCCGAGCGCCAACAGTACGCCGAACGCGGTCATGCCGCGCATCAACCGGCCCACGACTCCGCCACGGATAAGCGCAAAGCGCGGACCAGACTGCCGGAACGGGAGGCGCGGATACGTGCTCATCGCTGACGGCTGCCGCGCCATGCCGACGGGTATCGACCGGCGCGGGCCGATACCCCAAAAAGGCTGGCCTGCTCCTTACAGCTTAGTCCGATTCCGCGCGGCGCGTGAAATCCGCGCGTGCCGGCCGGTAGTCGGTCGGCCGCATCCCGGTCCATTTGCGGAACGCGCGATGAAACGCGCTCGGTTCGGCAAAACCCACGGCAGTGGCGATGTCGGCGATCGTGCGATCGGTGTCCTGCAGTTCGCCGATTGCGATGTCACGCCGCAAGTCGTCCTTGATCGACTGATAGGTATAGCCTTCCTGTTTCAAACGCCGCCGCATCGTTGCCTCGGCGACGTGCAGGCGCAGCGCCATCTGGTCGGCGGCCGGCCAGCCGGCCATCGGCAGCGCGCGCAGCATCTTGCGCACGCGCGCGGCAAGCGAGCCGGGATTGCGGTATTTGACGATGAAGCTGCCGGGCGCATCGCGCAGGAACGGCTTGACCGATTTCGTGGTCTGGATCACCGGCAGTTCGAGAAACGCCGGCGACAGGTCGACGTACGACTCGGTTTGATCGAACGCCATGTCGTCGCAGAACATCAGACGGTATTCGTGCGCGGCAGGCGGTTCGGCGCAGCGAAAGCGCGCCTCGATCAGCGGAATGCGCCGCCCGACCAGCCAGCACAGCAGGCCGTAAACAACGATGAAGTAGGTCGCATAAGCGAACATGGCCGGCGGCCTCGCGCCTTTGCGTTCGACAAACCGCAAGCGCACGCGCTGCGCATCCGTTTCGATCTCTGCGCCAAGATCGTCGAGTACGAGCCGCATGAAACCGACCGCCCGCGCGAGCGCTTGCGCGCCGTTGCGCGCGCTCAGCGCCGTCTGGGTCATTGCGATGAAGCTGCCGCTTTTCATGCGGTGCGAGTCCTGGCCGAAGAACTCGTCGTCCAGCGCGCGGGCGATACCGGCCCACAGCGTGCCGTACTGCGTCGACGAGACCCGGCTTTTCGGCGACGCCAGCATCGTTGCCGCGATGCCGGCGGCTTCGGCGAGCGGCAGCGCCTCGAACCCGCGCGCTCGCGCGAGCGTCAGGGTCTCCTCGACGAGACTGACGGAAATCGTGCCCTTGTCGTCCTTGGCGTTTTTCATGTTTTTCATGGTTCTCTGGCAAATGCGCTCAACATTTTCCTTGGGGCGATTCGCTAAGCCTTTGAAAATGCGGTTGGAATCGGGTTTGCATGATACCGGTATGGCAAATGCGCTCAATCAGAATGATCGGGCTGAGCATCGAACCTGTCCAGTAGCTTCCCTACACTTGGCCTGAACCCATCGCGGGACGCCTCGCCCCGGAGACACCACGGCGAGGCCGGTCATCCCCCCGCGATGAGTCGCAAATGACGAGCAGCGCCTCGTCGCCGCGACGCGATGCATACAACAGGATCGAGCCATGGATAGCTTCTACACCGACGAACAGCGGATGATCCGCGACGCCGCCCGCGACTTCGCCACCGAGCGTCTCGCGCCGTACGCGGGGCAGTGGGATCGCGACGCGAAACTGCCCTCCGAAGTCGTGACGCAAATGGGTGAGCTGGGCTTTCTCGGGATGATCGTGCCGTCCGAGTGGGGCGGTTCCTATACGGACTACGTGGCGTACGCGCTCGCGCTCGAGGAGATCGCTGCGGGCTGCGCCGCCTGCGCCACGCTGATGAGCGTGCACAACTCGGTCGGCTGCGGGCCGATCCTGAACTTCGGCACGGACGCACAAAAAGACCGCTATCTGCAAGACCTCGCCACGGGCCGCCGCATCGGCGCGTTCTGCCTGACCGAGCCGCAAGCCGGCTCCGAGGCAAACAATCTGCGCACCCGTGCGGTGCTGCGCGACGGCAAATGGATTCTCAACGGCAACAAGCAGTTCGTGACCAACGGGGCGCGCGCCGACATCGCGATCGTGTTTGCCGTCACCGATCCCGACCGCGGCAAACGCGGCCTGTCAGCCTTCATCGTGCCGACCGATACGCCGGGCTTCAACGTCGGCAAGCCCGAGCATAAGCTCGGCATTCGCGCCTCGGACACCTGCCCGATCTCGTTCGACGATTGCGCGGTGCCCGAAGCCAATCTGCTCGGCGAACCGGGCGAAGGCCTGCGCATCGCATTGTCGAATCTCGAGGGCGGGCGCATCGGTATTGCGGCACAGGCGGTCGGCATCGCGCGGGCTGCATTCGATGCCGCGCGCCTCTATGCGAACGAACGCGTGCAGTTCGGCAAGGCGCTGAAGGACCACCAGACCATCGCCAATATGCTCGCCGACATGGCGACCCGCCTGAACGCCGCGCGTCTGCTCGTGCATCACGCTGCGCGTCTTCGCACGGAGGGCAAGCCGTGTTTGTCCGAGGCGTCACAGGCCAAGCTGTTTGCGTCGGAACTCGCCGAAGAGATCTGTTCGAATGCGATCCAGATTCACGGCGGCTACGGCTATCTCGAGGACTATGCGGTGGAACGTCACTATCGCGACGCCCGCATCACGCAGATTTACGAAGGAACCAGCGAAGTGCAGCGGATGGTTATCGCGCGGCATGTTTAAACGCAAGTTAGACGGCGTTTGAGCGCAAAATAGCCTGCCGGCAAGGCAAATGCACAGGCAAAAATCAGAGCGCATACCGCGCCACCAGCATGGAATTGGAGACGACGATGACTGCAGCGAAGGGCTTTCTCGAAGCGCGCGACCTGTTATTGCGCCATCGAACCGACTACGACCGCGCCTACCGCGAATTTGCGTGGCCAACACCGGGCCAGTTCAACTGGGCGCTCGACTACTTCGACGTGATCGCGCGCGACAACGACAACCCGGCGTTGTGGATCGTCGACGATCCGGCCAGCGACGGCCTGCGCCTCTCCTACGCGCAGATGTCGGAGCGTTCGTCGCGCATGGCGAACTTCCTGCGCGGCCTCGGCGTAGGGCGCGGCGACCGCTTGCTGCTGATGCTGCCGAACCGCGTCGAACTCTGGGACGTGATGCTCGCCGCCATGAAGCTCGGCGCGATCGTGCTGCCGGCCACCACCCAGCTTTCCGCCGACGACGTGCGCGACCGCGTGCAGATCGGCGGCGCGCAATTCGTGGTGGTCGATAGCGCGGAGCTCGCCAAGTTCGATGCACTCGACGTGCCGCTCACGCGCATCTCGGTCGGCACGCCGCGCGACGGCTGGATCGATCTGGGCGCGGCCTATGACGCATCGCCGCAATTCACGCCCGACGGCGTCACGCACGCCACCGATCCGATGCTGCTGTACTTCACCTCGGGCACGACCTCGAAGCCGAAGCTGGTCGAGCATACGCATCAGAGCTACCCGATCGGCCATCTGTCGACGATGTACTGGATCGGCCTGCAACCGAACGACATCCATTGGAACATCAGCTCGCCGGGCTGGGCCAAGCACGCGTGGAGCTGCTTCTACGCGCCGTGGAATGCGCAGGCCTGCGTGTTCGTTTTCAACTTTCCGCGCTTTGTACCGAAAGACACGCTCGACGTGCTGGTGCGTTTCAACGTCACCACGCTGTGTGCGCCGCCGACTGTGTGGCGCATGCTCGTGCAGGAGCATCTCACCGACTATCCGGTGAAGCTGCGCGAGATCGTCGGCGCGGGCGAGCCGTTGAATCCGGAGATCATCGAACGCGTCAAGCATGCGTGGGGTATCACGATACGCGACGGTTTCGGTCAGACCGAAACGACCTGCCAGATCGGCAACCCGCCGGGCCAACCGGTTGTGCCGGGTTCAATGGGCCGTCCGTTGCCGGGCTACAAAATCGAACTCCTCGATGCCGACGATCAACCCGTCACCGAAGGCGAAATCTCGCTGTCTCTGGCCGAACGTCCGCTCGGTTTGATGACCGGCTACGCGAACAACGCCAACGCGACCGCGCAAGCCATGCGCAACGGGTTCTATCACACCTCCGACGTCGCATTGCGCCGTGATGACGGCTACTACGTCTACGTCGGCCGCGCCGATGACGTGTTCAAATCGTCCGATTACCGGCTGAGCCCCTTCGAACTCGAAAGCGTGCTGATCGAACACGAAGCGATCGGCGAAGCCGCTGTGGTGCCGAGCGCCGATGCATTGCGCCTGGCGGTGCCCAAAGCGTTCGTCACCGTGCGCCAGGGCTATGAAGCAAGCCCCGAACTCGCGCGCGCGGTCTTCGCGTTCTCGCGCGAAAAACTCGCACCGTACAAGCGGATTCGCCGCCTGCAATTCAGCGAGCTGCCGAAAACCATCTCCGGCAAGATCCGCCGCGTCGAATTGCGGCGCCGCGAAATGGAGCGCGAAGCCGAACCCGCGCGCCTGCCGGGCGAGTACTGGGAAGAGGACTTCCCGGATCTGCGTTGATTCTGCTTTGATTCTCTTTATTCCACATCACTGTCCGGCCGCCACGCGGCCACTGCACAGGAGTTCCAGCATGAGCGCAACTGCATCGAACAAGGCCGCCACCGTCAAACTGCTGATCAACGGCGAGTTCGTCGAATCCAAAACCACCGAATGGCGCGACATCGTCAACCCGGCTACGCAAGAGGTGCTCGCACGCGTACCGTTCGCCACCGCC
This sequence comes from Paraburkholderia sp. SECH4, assembly GCF_030511745.1. Taxonomy (NCBI): domain Bacteria; kingdom Pseudomonadati; phylum Pseudomonadota; class Betaproteobacteria; order Burkholderiales; family Burkholderiaceae; genus Paraburkholderia; species Paraburkholderia sp. SECH4. The sequence goes on along the minus strand of NZ_JALOCP010000025.1, from coordinate 23,225 downwards.
GATGAAGTGAACGAAGCGATCCGCTCCGCGCACACCGCGTTCAAGACGTGGAAGAACACGCCGATCGGCGCGCGCATGCGCATCATGCTGAAGTTCCAGGCGCTGATTCGCGAGCATTCGCCGCGTATTGCCAAGACACTGAGCGCAGAGCAGGGCAAGACGATCCCCGACGCGGAAGGCGATATCTTCCGCGGGCTCGAAGTGGTCGAACATGCCTGCTCGATCGGCACCTTGCAGCAAGGTGAGTTCGCCGAGAATGTGGCGGGCGGCGTGGATACCTACACGTTGCGTCAGCCGATCGGCGTATGCGCCGGCATCACGCCGTTCAATTTCCCCGCCATGATCCCCTTGTGGATGTTCCCGATGGCGATCGTTTGCGGCAATACGTTCGTGCTGAAGCCTTCGGAGCAGGATCCCATGTCGACGATGCAACTGGTCGAACTGGCGCTCGAAGCCGGTGTGCCGAAGGGCGTGCTGAATGTAGTGCACGGCGGCAAGGACGTGGTCGATGCGCTCTGCACGCATGATCTGGTGAAGGCGATTTCCTTCGTCGGCTCGACCGCGGTCGGCACGCACGTTTATCGCCTCGGTAGCGAACACGGCAAGCGCGTGCAATCGATGATGGGCGCAAAGAATCACGCGGTGGTGCTACCCGATGCGAATCGCGAGCAGACCTTGAATGCGCTAGCCGGTGCAGGGTTCGGTGCAGCGGGACAGCGTTGCATGGCGACCTCGGTGGTCGTGCTGGTCGGCGCGGCGCAGCAATGGCTGCCCGAGCTGGTCGCGAAGGCAAAGACGCTGAAGGTCAACGCGGGTAATGAGCCGGGTACGGACGTCGGCCCGGTCGTCTCACGCGCCGCGAAGCAGCGCATTCTCGGCCTGATCGAAACGGGCGTAAAAGAGGGCGCAACGCTGGCGCTCGACGGCCGCGATGTGAAGGTGCCGGGCTACGAGCAAGGCAACTTCATCGGCCCGACGGTGTTCGCGGACGTCACCACGGAGATGGAGATCTATCGTCAGGAAATCTTCGGCCCGGTTCTGGTGGTACTGAATGCCGCCACGCTCGATGACGCGATCGCGCTCGTTAATAGCAATCCGTTCGGCAACGGCGTGGGTCTTTTCACGCAAAGCGGCGCGGCGGCGCGCAAATTCCAGAGCGAGATCGATATCGGCCAGGTCGGCATCAATATTCCGATTCCGGTGCCCGTGCCGTTCTTCAGTTTCACCGGCTCGCGCGGCTCGAAACTCGGCGACCTCGGGCCGTACGGCAAGCAGGTCGTGCAGTTCTACACGCAGACCAAGACGGTTACCGCCCGCTGGTTCGACGACGATACCGTCAACGACGGCGTCAACACGACCATCAGCCTGCGCTGAGGCCTAAGGTCTATTGCTTTGCATGGGAAATGACATCATGAAAATAGGCTTTATCGGACTCGGCAACATGGGCGCACCGATGGCGCTCAACCTGCTGAAGGCGGGTCACGCGATCAATGTATTCGATCTCAATGCGCAAGCGGTGCAGGCACTCGTCGATGCGGGTGCTAAAGCCGCAAGTTCGCCGAAAGCCGCGGTGACCGACGTCGAATGTGTGGTGACGATGCTGCCCGCTGCCACTCACGTGCGCAGCGTGCTGATAGCGGATGACGGTGTTTTCGCCGGCATCGCGGAAGGCGTGACGATCATCGATTCGAGCACCATCGATCCCGCGAGTGTGAAGGCGTTTGCCGAACTTGCCGAGCAACGCGGTAATACCTTCGTTGACGCGCCCGTCTCGGGCGGCACCGGTGGCGCGGCGGCGGGCACCTTGACCTTCATGGTCGGCGGCAGCGCGGATGTGTATGAGCAGGTCAAGCCGGTGTTGTCGGCGATGGGCAAGAACATCGTGCATTGCGGCGACACCGGCACCGGTCAGGTGGCGAAGATCTGCAATAACCTCGTGCTCGGCATCACCATGGCGGGCGTGGCCGAGGCGATGTCATTGGGCGAGGCGCTCGGCATCGACGCGAAAGTGCTGGGCGGCATCATCAATACCTCGACGGGCCGCTGCTGGAGTTCGAACACGTATAACCCGATGCCCGGCGTGATCGAAACCGCGCCGTCCACGCGTGGTTACACCGGCGGCTTCGGCACCGATCTGATGCTCAAGGACCTGGGCCTCGCCACCGACGCCGCAAAATTCGCGCGTCAACCGGTGTATCTCGGCGCTCTGGCTCAACAGCTTTATCAGACGATGAGCACGAAGGGCGCGGGACGTCTGGACTTCTCGGCGGTGATCAAGCTCTATCGCAAGGACGGCAAGGACGGAGACGCGTGATGATCGAACTCGACTACGCACACGACGGCGCCGTTGCGTTGCTGACACTCAAACGGCCGCCCGCGAATGCATTCACACCGGACGGTTTGCTGCAATTGCAGCAGACGGTGGAGCGTCTGAACGGCGAAGCGCGCGTGCGCGCCATTGTGATCACGGGCGACGGCCCCAAGTTCTTCAGCGCGGGCGCCGATCTGAACACGTTTGCTGACGGTAATCGCGAAGTTGCGCGCACGGCGGCGACGCGTTTCGGCGCGGCGTTCGAGACCCTGCAGAATGCGCGGCCGGTGGTGATCGCCGCGATCAACGGTTACGCGATGGGCGGTGGACTCGAATGCGCGCTGGCCTGTGATATCCGCATCGCCGAGCAGCACGCGTTGATGGCTTTGCCTGAAACGGCAGTGGGCTTGCTGCCATGCGGCTGCGGCACGCAGACACTGCCGTGGCTGGTCGGCGAAGGCTGGGCCAAGCGGATGATCCTGACCGGCGAACGCGTCGACGCTGCGACCGCATTGCGTATCGGTCTCGTCGAAGAAGTGGTGGAAAAGGGCGCCGCGCGCGAGGCCGCGTTGACGATGGCAGCGCGTGTCGCGAGCCTCAGCCCGCAAGCGGTCGGCTTCAGCAAAACCCTGATTCACCAGGGCCGCAACGGCGTGCCGCGTGCGGCGGCGTTGGCGGTGGAGCGGGAACGCTTTGTCGATCTGTTCGACGGCGCCGATCAGCGCGAAGGCGTCAATGCGTTTCTCGAGAAGCGCGCGCCACGCTGGCAGGTGACGCAGGCTGAGCCGTCCGCTAAAGCCGGGCAGGAGACGCATCGATGAGCGCCTTACAGAGCGTCGCGGTCGATACGGGCGTCGAAGCGGAGCGCGAGATTCTGTTTCGCGTCGTCAACCGCGTGGCGATCATCACGCTGAACCGGCCGGCCGCGCTCAATGCGCTATCGCACGCGATGGTGCGCGAGCTTGCCGTACTAGTCGAACACTGCCGTACCGACGACGGCATCGTTGCCCTCGTGCTGAAAGGTGCGGGCGCCAAGGGCTTTTGTGCCGGCGGCGATGTGCGCGAGGTGCACCGGCTCGCGAAGAATGGCGACAGCCGGTGGCTTGCGTTCTTCGTCGACGAATACCGGCTCGACTACGCGCTGCACAATTTTCCGAAGCCGGTGGTCGCCTTGCTCGACGGTATCTCGATGGGCGGCGGGATGGGGCTCGGTCAGGCGGCGCGGCTGCGCATCGTCACGGAGCGCAGCAAGATCGCGATGCCGGAGACGCGCATCGGCTTCCTCCCTGACGTCGGTGCGACGCGTTTCCTGAGCGTGTTGCCGGCGGAGGTCGCGTTGTATGTCGGGCTCACCGGCGTGACGCTATCCGGCGCCGATGCATTGCGCCTGCAACTGGCGGATCTGTGCGTGCCGGCCGAGTGGCTTGGCACCTTCGAAGAGCGCCTGCAGCGCATGTCGCACGCGGGAGACTTGATGGCTGCATTGCGCGGCGTGTTCGAGCCGCCGTGCAACATCATCCCGCATGCTGCATTGGGGCCGTTTACCCAGTTGATCCTGCGGCATTTCGACCGGCGGTCGAGCATCGAGCGGATCGTCGCGACGTTGCGCCACGATCTGGAGCGCGAGCCCGCGCGTGAGGTGAAACAGTGGCTGCAATCTGCTTATGACGCGATGGTTGGACACTCGCCCACGATGCTGTATGTCACACGCGAGGCACTCCTGCGCGGCCGGCAGATGACCTTGGCGGAGTGCTTCCGGATGGAGCTGGGCATCGTCAAGCGGGTGATCGAGGAAGGCGACTTCTGCGAAGGCGTGAGGGCGCACTTGATCGACAAGGATCGCAAGAGCCGCTGGGCGCCGGCGACGCTTGCGGAAGTGCGCTCGGAACGCGTCCGCCATTTTCTGAGCTCACCGTGGAAGCGGGAAACGCATCCGCTGGTTGGGTTGGGGGTTGAGGAAGGTTGAAGGCAGCGCGCGCCGACGCGGTGTTTCAGGCTGCGTCGGCGTGCGTGAACGTCAACCTTCTCCTACTGTGTCGCCCCTGAATACACCTGGTGGCGGCACTGTACTTTGCGCCCCCCGAACCCGGGAAACCCAAAGCACCCCAATCAACGCGACGGCGACTGCCACCCATCCAACGGTCCCATATCCCTCGATCTGTCCCGTCGGCGAACTGCTCAGCATCAAGCCGCCGATCCATGCGCCACACCCCGTGCCCAAGGCCTGTAGCGCACTGTTGGCGCTAAGAAATGCACCGCGGCGCGCAGGCTCGGGTACGGTCGTCAGCAGTGCCTGCATCGGCACCATCCGCCCGGACATCAGCACCATGAAAAACGGGAAAAACATCACCAGCGCGTAGAACGGCAAATTCGGCAGATGCGTCACAAGCAGGACGGGCAGAAACGATAGTGCCGCCGCAATCTGGAATACGAGCCGCGTGCCGAACCGGTCTGCCAGCCGGCCGACCCGGCGCGACGTGAAGAACGTTGCCGCGCCACCTGCCATATACAGCCACGACAATTGCGCGGGGGCCACGCCATGATTGGCGACCAGAACCGGTGAGATAAAGGGGATCACCAGCATGTGGGCGACCATCATCATGAAAGTCAGCGCAAACGCATTCATATGCCGTGGGTTGCTCAGCAGCCGCCACCAATCAGGCAGCACCTCGCCGAGCGCCGGCTGGCGACGGCTTAAATGCTCCGCAAGCGATGGGACCAGTTGCCACCCCGCAACCCAGACGGCCACCGACAACACCACCAGCAAATAAAACGGTGCTGCCCAGGTGAAGTGCGCGCCAAGCATCACGCCAGCCGGCACGCCGGCAATCGCGGCCAATGAAAAGGCGGTCATGATCGTGCCCGTCGCGGCGCCGCGGCGTTGCACTGGGATCACGTCGCCGACAATCGCCATGATCACTGAGCCCAACACGCCACCCGTAATGCCGGCAAACGCGCGCGCGACAAGCAGAAGGGGGAAGCTGCTCGCCAACGCGCACGCCAGGTTCGACAGCGCGAACAGCGCGTACATCGTCAGTAACAGACGACGCCGGTCGAAGCGGTCGATATAGGTCGCGGCGAATAAGCCCGACAGGCCGGAACACCATGAATAGGCCGATACGGCTGTCGCAAACGCGGCTGGTGTGATACTGAACGAGTGCATGATCTGCGGGCCGAGCGGCATCATCACCATGAAGTCCATGATGATGGTGAACTGAGTCAGCGCAAGCAGCCACAGCAAACGTCGCTCGTGCCTTGTGCTAATTGAATACATCGGTCAATTCCTTGTTTTTGTTCGACGCACGCCGTTTGCAAGGCTCGCGCAGTTCATTGCGCGCAGGCTGCGGACAATCAGTCGTCGAGCGTTTCATGGACCGCTTCGGTGCCCTGTTTCCAGTAGCTGGCCGCGCGAATGCGCGACTTGTCGACGCCACGTTCGGTGCACAGGTGGTAGCGCACCGCACGCATCGTCGCGGATTCGCCGGCCGCCCATACATAGCCTTCACCGTCTTCGGGCAAGTAGATTTCGCGTACCGCTTGCAGCAACGCCTCGCCGCGATAGTCAGATTCGCTGCGATGGCGCCAGACCATGTGCAATTCGGCCTGCGTTGCGAATTCGATCTGTGCCGACGGATCGGCCACTTCGATCACCGCAGCGACGCGTGTGCCGGCAGGCAACTCTTCGAGGCGGCGAGCAATCGCCGGCAAGGCAGTGTCGTCGCCGATCAGCAGATGCCAGTCGAAGCCGGTCGGTATCACCAGCGAGCCGCGCGGGCCGCCGATGCCGAGGTACTGGCCCACTTTGGCTTGCGCCGCCCACGTTGCAGCCGGGCCGGCCTCGTGCATGGCGAACTCGATGTCCAGTTCGCGCGCTTCAGCGTCGAAGCGGCGCGGCGTGAAATCGCGGGCAATCGGCCGCGGCTGGCCGGCGGGAAACACGGGGCCGTCAGGGCCGGCTTCCGGCAGCACGGGTTTGTCGGCGCCGGGTTCGGGGAAGAACACTTTGATGTGATCGTCGAACGAAGCGGAGACGAAGTCGTGCAGATCCTCGCCCGTGAAGGTCACGCGAATCAGATGCGGGTTCAGCGCGTGGACCTTTTTGACCTGCAACAGACGGAACTTCAGCGGATGCCGCACGCGATGGACTGCCAGATCGGCTCGGTTGTCATTTGTCAGCATAAGGGTGCCACTCCTGTCGGTTTGATTGGCGCGCGAAGGTGCACATGGGCGCCTTCGAACGCGGGTGTCGGATAGCGCGATCTCAAGCGGCCGGTTCGCTGCCTTGATCGCCGCCTTGATCGCTGCCGGGCTTGCCTTCGCCTTCGATCTCATTCGCCGCACGCATCAGGATCGCGGCGATGCGGCGCTGTTCGGCGGCCGGCACGTTGTCACGGCGCAGGAGCGCATGCTTCAGCGCGCGGCGCGCTTCGCTCAGTTCGGGCAGCCAGCCGCCTTCGCTGATGTCGGCCGGCTCCTCGCCGGCAAACGCGCGGCGCACGGAATCCATCTTGCGGGCGATATGCGACAGTTTGGCGAGCATCAATTCGACGCGGTCGCGGTTGGTGGCCAGGTACTCGCGGCCCGCTGCCGACAGTTCGTAACGCTTGCGATTGCCTTCGAGTTGCACGGTCACGTAGCCGAGTTCTTCCAGATACGTGAGCGCCGGATAGACCATGCCCGGGCTCGGACTGTAGAAGCCGTTCGAGCGCGTTTCGAGCGCCTTGATCAGCTCGTAGCCGTGGCTCGGCTGCGCGTTGATCATCGAGAGCAGCAGCAATTGCAGATCGTCGGAGCTGAATTTGCGGCCGCGCGGAAAACCGTCGCCGTCGCCGCCGAAGCCGCCCGGGCCACCGCCGCCGAAGCGTCCGCCGCGACCGCCGCCGCGATGGTCGTCATGGCGGCCGATTGCGTGCCACAGTGCGTGAAGCGAGAAGCGGTCGTAGCCGTGATGGCCGAAGCGGTGACCGTGACCGAAACCGTCGCGGTCGCTGTGGTCATTGCGTCCGCCGTGGCGGCCATGGCTACGCTCGTTGCCGTGGAACTCGTGCCGGTCGCCGCGGCTACGCTCTTCGCCATGAAACTCGTGCCAGTCGCCGCGGCCGCCATGACGGCGTTCGAAGTCTTCGCCGCGTTGTTCGCCGCCGCGCTCGCCGCGGAACTCGTAATGACGGGCGAAGGCATGCCAAAGCGCATGCAGCGACGGGCGGTCATGCCCTGCGAAGAAACCTTCGTCCGCGCCACGCGAACGGGAAAAACGATGGTGATGACGCATGTTGGGGACTCCCATTTGTGTCTTAAGATGTGTCGTAAGATATATATCTAAAGATAGTTTGTCAAACCTATTTTTTGCACCTATCGGCAGACAACAAAGTCCGCGGGAAGCCGAAAAGGGCCGTTCAGAGTCAACAAAGTCTGCGGCAACGCGAATTTTCGTTGTGCGGCGCACAATTTTTAGGGGCGATTGGCCTGCAGTGCGCCCTGCGGAGACGCGAGTTGCCAATACACAAAACTGGCCACGATCGCAAAGTGCGAACTTGCTCTCGTATCGCCGCTTTTTCCAATCGGGTGGGAACTCAGTCGGAAGTGTGCGAACGGGTATTGCGGAGCTTCGCAATAGATCGCGCACTAAAGCGCCGTCAGTTAGGCGGAGATTTCAGGGCGGTATGAAAACTCCTGTGGGCTAAGGACGTTTCCGAGCCCTTTCATCAAGGCTCTTTGGAGCTATACGAATAAGCAGTCAGTTGTCGAAGCGATGCGTCCTTGGAGACTCATCGCCCGGCAGGGATATGCAGTGGAGGCACGACGCTCGTGCCAGAGGCTAATCAACATGTTAGGTAATCCGCCTCGTTCTTCAACAGGAGCCGAGTCATGACCTCCTTACCGGCAAACGCCAGCCCACTGCGCCAGCGCATGATCGACGACATGCGCATGCGCCAGCTTGCCCCCAAGACGCAGGACATTTATCTGCACATCGTGCGTGAGTTCGCCCGGTTTCTCGGGCGCTCACCGGACACCGCCACCGTCGAGGACCTGCGCCGCTACCAGTTCTATCTCGTCGACCACGGCACATCAGCCGTGTCGCTGAACCACGCGATCACCGGCCTGAAGTTCTTCTTCACAGTCACGCTCGACCGCCCCGAGCTGAAGGTCAGAATGCAACCGGTGCGCGTGCCCCGCATATTGCCCGTCGTGCTCAGTCCCGATGAAGTGCGGCGACTCATTGAGGCGGCCGGCAACCGGAAGCACCAGACCGCGCTGTCGGTCGCGTACGGCGCGGGGCTACGCGCCAGCGAAGTGGTCGCGCTGAAGGTCACCGACGTCGACAGCGAACGCATGACACTGCGCATCGAGCAGGGCAAGGGTCGCCGTGACCGCTACGCAATGCTCTCGCCCGTGCTGCTCGAGCGCCTGCGCGTGTGGTGGCGCGTGGCCCATGCGCAGGGCAAGATGCTCGATGGTGGGTGGCTGTTTCCCGGGCTCGATCCGCTCGATCAGCTAAGCACGCGACAGTTGAACCGTTCCATTCATGCCGCCTCCGAGGCTGCGAATATCGGTGAACAGGTGCCCGATGTGGCAAAGCAGTGCTAGGTCTAATGTTTGTCGAGGCGTGCAAAGACTACTTCCTCAAATCCCGCACAGAAGATACCAAAGCTACGATGGCTGTCACCGCGATACGGCGCGTCGTCACAGTCGGAACTAGGATGGCAGGAGCACCGCAAATTTTCGAGCTGCTGCGGCCAGTGGCGCAGAAGCCATTTGAGAATTGCCCGAAGCCATCCTTTCCTCACCGGGGTGTGTTCGATTGACTCCGATGCTGGAGGCTCGATCCCGGCCTCGCGGTTCCATTTGCGCACGACGTGGTCGGGAGCATACTCGCGGCGCTCTTGTGCGAGGCGGTGCTCATCAGCTGTCGCCTGCTGTCCTGTGCCCAACTGATGCTCCGGCTAATGTGATCCCAAAGCGGATTCCTCGATCGCTACCCATGCAAGTAGCGCCAGGGCTTCGTGGGAGTCAAACCAAAGGAGTTCGCATTGCGGAGGGGCGGGAGCTGCGCGTGTTTCCAGCACCGTTCCCGGTTTTGGAATCCGCATCGTTAGTGCAACACGGGCCACGTCGTGTCTCGAACTCGGGTCACACAGATCGCGCCCTCGCATTGGCCCCGACCGAATACAACGTGCGAGTAATGGCGCTAACGTGTAGTCGGGCCCTATTTTTAGGTGAGTTTTGCCTGAAGACGGCATGCATGGTGCGCCGACCGATCTCTAGAACCGATGCTGGATACCTAGTTGTATGCCTCTAGGGTTGGCACCGGGGTACGCAACCGGGATCTACTTTCATATCGCGCGCCGCACGATGGGACGCTGCGTAGGCGACGGCTACGGTGCTCCCTTAAGTGGACACACATTCGCTCGGGACTTGCAACGGTGTGAGTGGAGGCCGACGCGATTGCAGATGGCGGACGCGGCTCACCGGCAAGCGGGCCTATCTGAAGGGAGGAATTTGAACGCCAGCGTTCTGAGTGGGAGACCGCCGCGTTGTGCCCCAAGGGGCGTTCCACAGGGTAACCGTACACAGCCAGGTTCGCTGCTAGCCCATCTGCTCAGACGGATCGAGACTAACGCGGACAGTCTGCTGCCCGAGATGGGTTAAGCCAACTTCAAAGATCGATACAGTTCAACGCTGCGATCGCTCAAAACCGTCGCCCTTGTAAATCGTTCAATGAATCGAGTCCCGGGTGTTGAAGAGACTATGCGAGTCCATCCAGTCGTACGATTCGTTGCTGCGCGCCCACGCCCAGTTCCTTGCTGTCTCACGTTTCTTGCCGACCGCCTGCGCGACCTCATCGGAGGGTGAACCTCCGTCGTACTTGTCGTTCGTGCACTTAGCGCGGCCGATGTTTCTGGATTTCGATGAGTCGTAGTTCATTGCGGTTCCTATTTGAGATTGTTGTCAACGCGTATCAATCCTGCTCCACCAGCTCATCGTGCATCGACGCAGCGAGAAGCTCGGCGAAGCGCTCAAGCGCTGCGACTGAGCCGTGCACTGTGCGATACTCCTGACGTCCAATCTTCGCGTCAAGAACCACAGTCATTCCCGATTTCCGAGCCAGGTCAAGGATGTCCATCTGATGCTCCACATCGTTGAATCGTAAGCGTCATGCAGAGGCCGCGCCGACCGTTCAGAACTCAAATTCCGATAGTCGTTCGTTGACGGCAGCGACGTCAAAAGTATCGGGATCGAAGCTGCCGCCACACCATTCGAGCAGTTGCTCATGGTCTTCATGAGACGGGTCGGTTATAGCTTCTAAGAATTCGATGTACCCGGGTCCACCACCGACGTCTTCGGGCGGACAGGCGTTGCGGCCGGCCAAGCAGATCGGCGAGCGTAAGTCGGGATCAGGCGGCAAGATTTTTTCGACTTTGACGCGATGTTGCCAATTGTCGCCAAAGTCGTAGATATAGGTGAACAATTTCCGGTCACCAAGTACCACCGCGAGGGTTGCCTTGGCTTCGTCTAACACAGGCGGGTCGTCGGGGACATCGGGTCGGAAGAACGGATCGACTTCCCCATAGTTTTTGTCTCCAATGACGTACTCATGCACGTGGCCACCGTCCCACCCCATGGTCATGAGCAAGATGACGTGAAGCCTGGAAAGCTCAACGGACCCTCGAACGAGAATCTGCCGCCAAATCGCCGGTCTGAGACCCAGTAGTTCAACCCGCAACTGATAGACGAACTCTGGAGAGCTGACCATTCGCAACGTGGGTTTGCGACTGCTTGATTTGCGTGCTTGAGCCATCGTGATGGTCCGTTAAGCTGCGAGCTGTGTGGCCTGTTCAACGGGCATCAGGCGCCACGGCAGCAGTTCGTCGACGCGGTTGATGGGATGATCGGCGATTCGTTCGAAGACAGCACGCAAATACGCAAATGGCTCCACATCGTTTAGGCGTGCCGTTCCGATCAGGCTGTAGATTATCGCAGCGCTCTCGCCGCCGCCGTCGGACCCTGCGAACAGATAATTCCGGCGTCCAAGAACTAGAGGGCGAATTGAGCGTTCTGCGGTGTTGTTGTCCACTTCGATGCGCCCATCTTCGCAGTAACGCGTCAGCGCCTGCCAATGTGTCAACGAGTACTTGAGCGCCTTGGCTATGCCGGACTTCACCGATACCTGCAAGAGCGTTCGTTCCAGCCAGACCTTCAGGCTTATGAGAAGCGGCATCGCACGCGTCAGGCGAACCGATTGACGCACGGCGGGCATTTGTCCGCGGATATCCCTCTCAATTGCGTACAGGGCTCTGATCCGGAGCAGCGCCTCCTCGGCGATCGGAGAGCGGTCTAACTCGAACAAGTCATAGTACTTACGCCGAGCGTGGGCCCAGCAAGCGGCTTCGATAATCTGGCCATCGCGATATAGCGCGGAATACCCGCTATAGGCATCCGCTTGCAGGATTCCGCAATAGCCGTCGAGATGTGCTCTGGGCCTTTCGCCTTTGCGGTCAGGCGAGTACTGGTACCAGACCGCTGGCGGCGCCTGGTTGCCTGCTGGCCTATCGTCTCTCACATACGTCCATAGTCGCGCCGTGCGTGTCTTTCCGCGACCCGGATCTAACACTGGCACCGGCGTATCGTCGGTATGGATCTTTTGCGCCTGCAGGACATACTGGCCTATGGCGTCGGCCAGGGGTTCAAGGAGGCGACCCGCTTCGCGCACCCAAGAAGCCAGCGTTGCGCGATCAAGTTCGATGCCTGCACGGCGATAGATGCTTGCTTGTCGATACAGCGGGGTATGGTCAGCGTATTTGGAAACCACTACTTGAGCCAGAAGACCCGCCCCGGCCATACCCCTTGCGATTGGGCGGGAAGGAGCAGCAACCTGCACGACTTTGGAACAGCGACCACACGCTAGTTTGGGACGCACGTGCCGAGTCACCTTGAAGTAACCCGGCACATAATCGAGCATCTCTGAAACGTCTTCGCCGAGCGCACGCATATGGGTTCCGCATTCGGGACAGTCACAAGTCGCGGGCGCATGAACCAGGGTCTCACGTGGGAGGTGGTCGGGAAACGTGCGTGGTTTGCGGCGACGAGCGGCGGCCTTGTCTGTTTCCTTCGAATCGACCGTTTCGCCTTCGACGGGCAAGTCTGTAGTTGGAACGCTCGGCACCTGCTGTACGGGCAAATCTCCAAGCGCCAGTTCGAGCTGATCCATCAGCTCAGTCATACGCTCCGATGAACGACCGTACTGCCAGCGTTTAAGACGTGCAATCTCGGCCACCAACTGGGCAATCGTCTCATCGCGCGTGGCCAGCATGCGCTTGAGTGTGGCGATGTCGTCAGGAAGGGAACTAGCGAGCATGTCTGTTATTTTAAAACATGCCCGCCGTTTCTGAACGCTTGCGCAGAGGCTTTTTTACGCTGCTCGAGTAGGCTGCCAGGTCCGTTCGGGTCGCCGCCAATCGATGCCCTCTAGGAGCATCGAAAGCTGCGCTGCGGAGAGATGAATGCTGCCTGATTCGGCCTGGGGCCAGATAAAACGGCCGCGCTCAAGACGCTTCGCATAAAGATTCATGCCGTCGCCGCTCCACCACAAAATCTTAATGATGTCGCCACGCCGTCCACGAAAGGCGAAGACGTGACCAGAAAACGGATCAAGTTCCAGAGTGGATTGAACAAGAGTAGCGAGGCCATCCATGCCGCGACGCATGTCCGTAATGCCAGCGGCCAGCCAAATACGGGTACCGGAAGGAGGTGCGATCATACGGGCATCAGACAACGCAGCACTAAACGCAATTGAACGGGGTCGACCCTGCCAGTGAGCCGAACGCACGCGCCATTGAGCTCGATCTCGATGCTTGCTGCATCACGCGCAGGCCCCTCAGGATTTGCAGCTACCGCCGGGGCCGTGGAGGCCTCCGCTTTTACCTCCGTTGGCAAGGTCACAGGGAGTAGCACTGTCGCTCCAGCGCCGCCGTTGCTAAGCAACCCGGCGCGGTATTCGCGGCGCCATTTGAAAACCATATTTGGATTGAGTCCATGGGCCTGAGCAAGTTTAGCCACGGAAACATTGGATTCACAGGCCGCGATCGCGACCTGTCGTTTGTAGGCCGGATCGTAGTTCGGTCGGCCCTTGCGATTCGAAATCTGCATCTCATCTTTAGACAAAGTAGTCCCCATCACTTATTTGGTGGGGACTACTTTGGACACTATCCAGCTGTCTGTACATGCGGCCTTCAGATGACGCTTACGTTGAATCATGCGATTCTGATAGCACTCTGATGCGCGTGAGCGGTTTGTCCACACAATCCATTCTAAGCACTACGCGCTGGGCATCAACGCAGCCACGGTGAATTCACAGTTTTCAAAACGACAACAATAGAGACGGCGACCGGATACTGTGAGGTCCCGTCCGCTTTCCGAATACGATGAAATTCAAATCGTCGGAAGATTGACCGCGAGGTTAATCCGTGATTGCGTTGGCCACACGGACCCGATTGCAGGCAAATGAAATCCAGGAAAACCTCGATCTCCAGAAAAGGTTTGTGGCCATCGGCTTCACGCTCTCTCACTGTCTGCAGAGGTTCAGAGGCACTAATGGTGCGCGCCGTTCGCTCTTTCTCACAAGCCATGGAGGGAATGTTTTGACTGGCCACGTTAGCTCCTCAACTGAGTTCGCTCACGAATTCCACGGCACGTGGCCACTCCCCGAACCCCGAGGAGGGGTTGAGATGGCCGACAGCGCCGACGTCAACTAAACGACTGCCCCAAGCGTTCGCCAGTTGTGTGACCTGTTCGATCCGCGCGAGCGGGTCATTCGTACTGGCCGCCACGATGCTCGGAAACGGTAGCCTGGTTCGTGGCGTAGGCAACCAACCGTGCTGACGCAAGACATCCATCGTCGGATAGCCGTCCGGCAGCGGCGATTCGAAATCCGGCGGCGCCGCGAGCAGCGCGCCCTTAATTTCGCGCTGATGATGTTGCGCCCAGTGCACAGTGATCATCACCCCGGCACTGTGCGACACGAGCACCACGGGGCCGGTGATGCTGGCGAGTGCCTTGTCGAGCGCCTCGATCCGGGCTGCGCAACTGAGCTTGTCGTGCTCCAGCGGCGGTACTGCGCGCACATTGGGCAGCTTGCGTGCGAGTATCGTCTGCCAGTGATCCTCGACGTGGTCCCGTAGGCCGGGAACGATCAATATGGTTGGTGGCGAAGAAGACGTCATTGGCCAGGGTCCGTGAAAAATATCAATTGGGTATGGGCTGGTCGCGCACTCCGTCGAGGCGGTGATCTTCTACGACACACTGCGCTACGGCATGGAATATGTGGATCCCGGCGCTGCGTACTACGAAGAGTGCTATCGGCAGCGAGTCCTGAACGACTTGACCCGACGTGCCGAATCACTGCGCTACGTTTTGAAGGACAAACAGCCTGGCACACTCAAATCACGAAAATGGAGGAGCCAGTAGTTTTTCGAGCCTCAAGGTCCTGATGTGCCTGCACCGCGTCCTGCAAGGCGTACCGCTGATTGATCTCGATGCGGATGCGGCCTGCCGCCACATGGCCGAATAGCTCATCGACCAGTTCCGCCTTTTCGACCGGATCGGCAATGTAGTCGGCAAGACCCGGACGGGTCAGGTACAGCGAGCCCTTGCGGGCCAGAATTTGCGGATCGAACGGCGGGATTTTGCCGGAAGCGGTGCCGACGCAGACCATTAAGCCGCGGCGCTTGAGGGAGTCTAGCGAGGACATGAAGGTATCCTTGCCCACGCTGTCGAAGACTACGGACACGCCCACTCCGTTGGTGAGTTCCCGCACGCGCTTGGCCACATCCTCATGACTGTAGTTGATCGTGTGATCACAGCCGTGGGCGCGCGCCACCTCGGCTTTGGCGTCAGTCGAAACCGTGCCGATCACCGTCAGCCCGAGCAATTTGGCCCACTGCGAAACGATCAGGCCAACACCGCCTGCTGCGGCATGAAGCAGCACGGCGTCCCCCGCCTTGAAAGGGTAGATTCGGCGCACCAGGTAGGCGGCGGACAAGCCCCGCATGGTCATGGCCGCCGCAACCTCGCAACTGATCGCCTCCGGCAGCTTGATCAGCAGCGCGGCAGAAATCAGCCGCTCAGTGCTGTAGGCGCCCAGCGTGTTGATGAAGCCCGTGTAGGTCACACGGTCGCCGACCGCCAGATGGGTCACTCCGGCACCGATGGCCTCGACCACGCCGGCTGCCTCGTTGCCGAGGCCGTTGGGGAGCGGAACCGCGTAGGTACCTCCGCGGAAGTAGGTGTCCGCAAAGTTAAGACCCACTGCCACGTGCCGGACGCGTACCTCTCCCGGTCCCGGCTCTCCAACGTCAACGTCCTCAAAACGAAGGACCTCGGGACCGCCGGTTTCGTAGAATTTAACGACTTTCGCCATGTTGTCTCCTGATATACATTGACTGCCGCAGTTCGCCTGCGGCTCGCTAGCGCTTACTTCACCCTTGATATATCAACTCGCCACAGGGGTTTCAGGTCGGCTTGCGCAGGAATCCCTGATTGCCACCGTTACGATTGGGCGCGAAGCCATTGGCCTGAAGCGTCTCTTCCGCCGTGTCGTAGAAGACCCCAATCTTCATGATCTCCCGTGCCTGCTTCGCTGTCGCTATGGGGCGGCCAAATTCGCCTGCGATACGCACCAATTGCTTAATCTGCTCGACGGAGCTCATCTTGCCCGTGCGGGTCTGATTCCAGAGCACATCCTCGATGCCACACCGCACATGCAAGCCCAAGGCAATGCCAATCATGTTGACCGGCAGCACATTTAGCACCGAACTCTCCACCGTGACCACCGCGCCGTCGGGCGCGGCGCGCAGGAAGTTAGCCAGGTTGTAGATGTTCGCTTGATCCATGCCGCCGCTGATAGCCACCCAGTTCATCACCAGTGGCCCCTTGTAGATGCCACGGCGAATCATCCGCTCAATCGTTTCAAAGCTGTTGATGTTGTAGCACTGA
Organism: Paraburkholderia sp. SECH4; assembly: GCF_030511745.1. Classification (NCBI taxonomy): domain Bacteria; kingdom Pseudomonadati; phylum Pseudomonadota; class Betaproteobacteria; order Burkholderiales; family Burkholderiaceae; genus Paraburkholderia; species Paraburkholderia sp. SECH4. Next base: position 6,922 of record NZ_JALOCP010000025.1, on the reverse strand, counting down.
AACTCACTTTGGATTCCAGCGGCTGTCAGGCGTCCGATGTGCTCTTCGGCCCAACTGGGATTCGAGGGCACGATCATGTCCTTGTAGGTCGCATAGAGGTGCGGGAATCCCCGTGAAACTCCCTTGAAGTCGTCTATACCGGCATGCTCTGTCACATTCATCTGCGTAGTGTTGACAGTGACAGTCACCTGGTCGGGCTTCGGATCGAGTTCGGCCAGCATATGCCGCGTGTCATCGCTTAGCCATTGGGCGGCCTGGCCCTCGGATTCAGGCGCGAAGCTGATGGATCCGCCCACCTGAATAACCATCTCGGGTACGCGAGCTCGCACCCCGGCAATCAGCTCATTGAACATGGACAGGCGCTTGCTGCCCTTGCCATCGGGTTCGCGCACATGCAGATGCAGCACGGTGGCGCCGGCTTCGTAGCAATCCACCGCCTTCTGGATCTGCTCCTCCATTGTGACGGGGATATCTTCCGGGAAGTCTGAGGGAATCCAGCCCGGCGCATAGGGAGCGGCTGTGATGATCAGGGGCGGCTGGTTCTCAGGATACAGGTGGCCGTCAAGGAAGTTCATGATGGATCTCCAAGTTGAAATGTGAATATTGAGAATGTCGAACTGGATGAGAAAGCTTTAGATCCCCATCTTCTTTAAGCGGTTGTTGTCTGAGTGTCTGAGGCGACCAGTGAATCATCTGGCCTGGCGCCACTTCCTGCTTTACATTGCATGCCTTGCACTTGACTTTTCATGACAGTAATCCGCTGACGCAGGCGCGCCGGATCATCGACTACCGCATCCACGATCGCCGACGGCGACGGCAGGACAAAACGGGATCAAGTGCACAACATGCAGGCCAATTGGGTTCATTGTCAGCGCCTATCTTTCATCGGGGTCCTGATGAACCCCAGGCATGCCGCGCGATCGTGGCAGCTGTTCATCGTTTTCCACCGGAATTGTGTAGTTCAGGCATAGCAATGGAGTCGTCGTTCAGTTCGAGGCTCCGGTTGTCATGACCACGATCCCGCAGCGTGATGTCATGGTGGGGCGGCATCACAATGCCGGTCATGCACACATAGCAAAGCGCTTCATGAGTCATTGGAGTGAGATTCCCCCTCGGGACAAACTCCGACGCAATTCGCGCCGCAATCCGTCGAGCGGCATGAGTTTTGTTCACCCATACCTTCGCAAGCGGCAGCGTCGACAGCATTGGAATCCCTCAGTTCATTGACTTCGCATCGGCCGCAGCAGTGCTAGGCCACTGTGATTTGCAGTGTATCTTCATAAAACAATAATGTCGACAAAAATAGAGGTGCGGAATTTGTCGCTAGGTGTGGCAGACGGCTGTTGACTCCGTCGGCGCGAATCTGGGGTTCCGAGCGCGGTTGCTTGTCGCGAAGCCATATACCGTTCTGCCTGTCAGGTCGACTCGGTATAAGTATTAATGTCGACATCAACAATTTTAGTGGATGATCGGTATTGTCAGTGTTCCGTCGGCAAACTGGGCCGTTGCAGGAAGGCCCCGGAATCGACGGGTGATCGTCAAGTCACGCACCCCGTCCAAAATAGCGGGAGGATCTTTCGCTACAAGGACCTGCGCATGCGCCGATTGCGACGGAAGTGGGGGGCGACGTCGCCGCGCCATTCGGTAACAGTCAGGTATCCGGCCGGGCTCGCTCGGTCATCATAAAAAGCAGAGGAAACGTCAATGAAACTGAAGTGGAGCGGAGTAGCGGTACTGGCGGTATTCGTTAGCGCGTCGCATGCGCAGTCGTCGGTCACGTTGTACGGCGCAATCGATTCGGGCGTTTTCTATCAGAGCACGGCGGCGTCGTCGTTCGCGCCGACCGCCCGCAACAACGGGCACGTGTACGGCATCAAGGACGGCAGCCTCTACGGGAGTTTCTGGGGCATCAAGGGGGCCGAGGACATCGGCGGTGGCTACAAGGTCAACTTCAGGCTGCAGGGCGTGTTCAACAGCAGCAACGGCAAGTTCGGGCTGGCCGACACGACGGGCGGTACCGCTATATTTAACCAGCAGTCGACGGTCGGCCTCTCCGGACCGTTCGGCACGTTCGACGCCGGGCGGCAGTACACGCCGATGATCTACGCGATGGCCGATACCGACGTCCGCGCGGCGCAGTACTTCGGCAGCATCCTGGGCGCTTGGCTCGGGCTGAACCAGGCCGCCGGCTGGCCCGGGACGAACACGAACGTGCCGATCGGTGCGCTGTACGACAGCAACGCGCTCGTCTACCAGACGCCGAAGTTCTACGGCGCGTCGGTCGCGCTCGAGTACGCGCCGGGCGGCGTGCCGGGCCAGATTCAGGGCGGCACGCGCGAATCGGCGGTGCTCAGGTATTCGAACTACGGCCTCAATCTGTCCGCCGTCTACTACAACGCACACGACACGAACCTCGCGGCGGCCGCACCGACCGGGCTCGACAACAACCGCTTCTACTATTTCGGTGCGAAGTACACGTTCCGCGGTGCATCGGTGTCGGCGTCGTACGGGATCGGCAAGAATCCGTCGAAACCGAGCCTCGCGGACTACGAAATGATTTCGGGTGGCCTCGGCTATCAGTTCACACCGTTCTTCAAAGTCACGTCCGGCTTCTACTATCTGAAGGACCGCAACAACTCGGCGAACCATTCGAGTGAATACGCGGTGGGCGCGGAATACAGCTTGTCGAAGCGCACAATCGTCTCTGCGCAGGTCGGGTACGTCGCGAACCGCGGGACGATGAACCAGACAATCATGTACGGCCAGATCGTCGCGCCGGGCGTGTCGACCACGGCCGCGATGATCGGCTTGCGTCACAGCTTCTGATGAATTGAAATCGAAACGGAGAACAACGATGAAAGCGATGAATGGACTCAGGGTGGCGTTCGGCGTTGCGGTTGCTGCGGTGTCGATCGGCGCGTGGGCGCAGGACGGCGCGCCGGAGGGGGCATCGGCTGGCACGGCTAGCGCGGCGGTCACCGCGTCCGGCGGCGTGACGGCCAAAGCCGCGCGGCAGGCGAATCGCGCGCTGCGACGCAAGGTGTACGCGGCGCTCGCGAAGCACAAGGAGATCGATGCGGGCGACATCAGTATCACCGCGAAAGGCGGCGCGGTGCTGATCACCGGCACGGTCCCGGACGCGTCGCAGATTAACACCGTTGCCGAGGTCGCGAAGGGCGTCGCGGGTGTGACGTCGGTGACCAGCAAGCTCACGGTGCAACGGCCGTTCGGCCAGTAGTGCGGTGCGCAGGGCGGCCGTTCACGTAACGAGGATCCTGTCATGAAGGTCATCTCTCACCTCGACAAGGTGAGACGCCTGGCGGTGCTTCGACAGCACCTCGACCCGTTGGCCGACTTCGAATTGTGGTTCTGGAGCACGCTGACCGCGAGTATCAACGTGTTCAATGCAGCGCTTCATCTCACTGGTCTGACCAAACTAGAGGTAGTAAAATTAATGTCGACATAAATACAGTGATCTGCTATCTTATTTGTACAGATGCAGGGCAACAATATTTCACGGTTTCGTAAAGCTGCGTCGCCACGCGGCGACGGTGGGTGAGTTGGTGAAATGCCTGCCAGATACAAGGAGATATCGATCATGATTAAAGTAGAGAGACTGACCGCTTGCATTGGTGCTGAGGTGTCCGGTGTGAGCTTGGGGGATGCGTCTCGAGATGCATCGCTGTTCGCAGAGATCAAGGCTCTGCTGCTTAAGCACCGGGTCCTCTTTTTTCGGGATCAGGACATTTCCCGGGAAGAACATGTTTCCTTTGCGCGCCGTTTCGGGAAATTGGAAGATCATCCAGTTGCGGGAAGCGATCCGGAACACCCGGGTCTCGTGCAGATCTATCGATCGGAAGCAAAAAATCCTTACGAGAACAACTACCATAGCGATGGGCTTTGGCGGCCGAACCCATCTATGGGCGCCGTGCTGCGCTGCGTCGAGTGCCCAGAGGTCGGGGGTGACACCATCTGGGTCAACATGGTAGAGGCCTATAGGCAACTACCAGAAGACATCAAGAAGCGCATCGAGGGATTGAGAGCAAAAAGCAGCATTGAGCACTCGTTCGGTGCGGCAATGGATCCGGAGGAGCGAAGAAAACTGGCGGCGCAGAACCCGGAGGTGGAGCACCCTGTTGTGCGGACGCACCCAGAGACCGGCGAAAAGATTCTATACGTCAGCAGCTTCACGACGCATTTCGTCAACTACCATACGGTTGAAAATGTGCGTTACGGATTGGACAAGACGCCGGGTGCGAGCCTTCTGCTGAGTTATCTGCAGAGCCAGGCATCGATCCCTGAGTATCAGGTTCGTTTCCGGTGGAAACCGAACAGTATTGCAGTCTGGGACAACCGGCCAACGCAGCACTACGCGGTAATGGATTATTGGCCGGCACCGCGTAAGATGGAGCGAGCAGGAATCGAAGGCGACAAACCATACTGACAGTTTGCTTGTCCTCGCGAGGTTTGAAGTGTTCGCGCGCCAGCCGGCGGCCTGGGAGTTTTTGTCGACATTACAATGCCGGAGACTATAATGATCAAAGGATTAAATTCGACCAAAATTGATTCCGCTATCCGCCATGGCCCGAAATAAAACGCAAAACCTTCCCGATCTTTCCGCGCTCCTTACGCCCAAGAATTCACTGATGCTGGCAGTCGAGAGGGCGGTGCTGCGTGGGCAGGACTGGGCGTATGCCTCGGTGCCGATTGCCGAGCAGATCGCTGCCCGGCTGGCCGGGGTCATTACGCTCGACCTGGTGAAGTCGGGGCAACGCTTGCTGGAGAAAGATATCAGCGAGGTGCTGCACGTCAGTCGCGCTCCGGTGCGCGAAGCGATGCGTATACTGGAGCGGGACCGCCTGGTTGAGTTTCAGGCCAGGCGTGGGGCGATCGTTACGGCGCCCGACGAGAATGAGCTTCGGGACATTTTCCGCGTGCGCAGCGTGCTTTACGTCACGATGTTGGAGCAGGTCGCGCGCGAAAGCCCGGCCGAGTTCGAGGCGTTACTGACCGCGCATATGCCCAAGCTAACCAAGGCGGCCGAGGAGTCGGTAGACGCCTATGCCGTGGAAAGCTTCCTCCTGAATTTCAACACGGTCGATCTGTGCCGCAACCGGCTTCTGGTTGACGTCCTGCACTCCATCTCATTGCGAACCCTGCGTTACGTCCGGCTAGGATTTGTGGCCAAGCCTCAATCGGTTCGCACATCTTTAAAAGTCTGGCACGCGCTGCAGAAGGCCGCGATCAAGCGGGACAACGAACTACTGCTTTCACTTGCGGCCTCGCGCCTGGACGACGCCAGGGATGCTGCCATTCGCGCAATCGCTGCAAAACCGGCGGACAGTCGACGTGCACATGCCCCAAAGGCGGCACCGCCCGAAGTAGCGGCCGCCTCTAAAAAACGAGTCGCTCCCCGCGTGCTTAGGACGGTTGAATCCTGATTGCTCGGAGTTCCATCTTTTGGAGCGCCGCGTCGAGTTTTCCACTGGCAGCGGCCCGTCTATCGTGGCGGCGATGTCGGACGAATTGATTGGGACGTTCGCTGCATAGTTGGATCGAGGTGGGATGTCATGTCGTCGGAATCGACTTCGCTTCCCGCTCATCCATCCTCTCCTCGACGCTGGGTACGCTCACCCAGGGGCAGACACCGCAGGCCAGCACCTCCGGTTGTTTCCTACGCGCCGCTGCGGGGATCTTGCGCCCGAGTCGTCCATCTGCTGGTTGGCGCGTAGCGGGCAATAGTCGTTCTTCTTCAGCGATTCGATGAACAGTATCAGATCGCACGTGACATACCAGACGTCCATCAGGACCCGACGAAACGGCCGGCGTTGAAAATCCCCCCAGATTGGTCAGCATGTCACGCAGGTGATTGCGTTTCGTCGTGCCCTCAATATTGCGAACCTTAGCTTCGCTTCCGGTTTACGCCGCTTCGCAACAATTTGTCTCTACGTTCAGACGTGATGCTTCGCGTGCGCCTAATAATTAATGTCGCCAAAAATAACTCTCAGTGCTATCCTGAAATCAGTGTCCATCGTCTGGAGCTTTGCGGCCGCAAGGGAGGCTCTGGCGTAACACTTTCATCAAGACGCCTGAAATAAGCGTCGAAATCCAAAGCGCGCACGGCGACACAAAGAAAGCGTCCGGCGATGCTGACGGTCAGCAGAAACCACTGCCGGTCTTGCCGTAGAGGTCTTGCTTCACACGGGCCAGACGACATCAAGCGGCACGATTCAGTATGAATTTAGTGAATCATCGGAGGAGACAGAATTGAACCTTTATACAAGTAACGTAGTGCCGGCCAAGTCGGCGGCGGTTACCAGTGGCGCCCGACCCTACGCGTGGGTGGTATTTGCATTGATGTTTTGCCTCTTGCTGTCCGACTACATGTCGCGGCAGGCGCTCAATGCGTTGTTTCCGATCCTGAAAGTGCAGTGGCAGCTGACCGATACAAAGCTCGGTTCGATTAGCGGCGTGGTGCCGTTGGCGGTCGGCGTGCTGACCCTCCCATTTTCAATAATCGCGGACCGTTGGGGACGTGTCAAAAGCATTGCACTGATGGCTGCGTTATGGAGTGTTGCCACGCTCGGGTGCGCGATTGCCAGCAGCTACAACGAGATGTTCATCGCGCGCATCTTCGTTGGTGTCGGCGAGGCCGCTTACGGAAGTGTCGGACTCGCGATGCTCATGAGCATCTTTCCAAAGCGTCTGCGCTCTACCATTGCCGGCGGCTTTACGTCTGCCGCTGCCTTCGGATCCGTGCTCGGTGTTTCGCTTTCCGGCGTCGTTGCGACTCACTTTGGCTGGCGCTGGTCGATGGGTCTGATGGCGATCTTTGGTTTTGTCCTGGTGATCATTTACTTCTTCGTCGTCACGGAAAAAAGGCTCGCGCGTTCGCAGCCGGACAATGCGAGCGGAACTCCGA
>NZ_JALOCP010000024.1:0-138757 GCF_030511745.1 Paraburkholderia sp. SECH4 | reverse complement strand
TAGACCACTAACAATGCAAGGAAAGGCACGAAAGCCAGAACAAGGAAAGGCCAAAACCCCAGGCACACAGACAAACAAGCGCCGCGCAGGCAAAACAAAAAAACCGCCACGAAGGTAAAAAACCTCAGCCAGATGCGCTAACCTACCTCTCCCGGCGAAGCCGCCCAAACAGGCTCAAAAAAAATGCCATCCCCGAAACCCGGCAAAATCCGAATCGGCATAGGCGGCTGGACCTACGCCCCTTGGCGAGGCACGTTTTACCCGTCGGATCTGACACAAAGCCGCGAGCTCCAACACGCGAGCCAAAATCTCACATCGATAGAAATCAACGGCACCTTCTACGGCTTGCAAAAACCGGCAAGCTACGAAAAGTGGTATCAGGAAACCCCCGAAGATTTCGTCTTCTCGCTCAAAGCCCCCCGCTACGCAACAAACCGAAAAGTCCTGGCGGACGCCAACGAAACCATCGAACGCTTCTTCGCCAGCGGCGTGCTACTGCTAAAACAGAAGCTAGGCCCGATCAACTGGCAATTCGCCACTACCAAAAAGTTCGACCCGGAAGACTTCGAGGCCTTCCTGAAACTGCTGCCCGCCAGCATCGAAGGCCAAAAACTAAGGCACGCCATCGAAGTCCGTAACGACACCTTCAAGACCCCCGAATTCATCGCGCTAGCCAGAAAGTACAAAGTCGCCATCGTGCTGGCAGCCGACAGCGACTACCCGCAAATCGCCGACATCACCGCGCCATTCGTCTACGCCCGCATCATGGGTACCAGCGACAAGGAAGCCAAAGGCTATTCGACCAAGGCCCTCGACGCCTGGGTCGAACGCGCCCGCCAACTCGCTGCGGGCACGACACCGGACGACCTCGAAACATCCGCCGCGGCCCCCGCAAAAACCACGGCGCGCGACGTCTACCTCTACGTCATCAGCGGCTTCAAGGAACGCAATCCGGCCGCCGCCATGGCGCTGATCAAACGCCTCGAATGACGGTCATCCGGCCCGCACGCGCGAGTGTCATAATCCCGGCAGCGAATCAACGCACCGACACTCACCCGCTCAGGCGGTGAGGCCACCCCAACATCCAAGGTCCGGGAGACTATTTTGAGCGCCATCGACAATCCTTTGCACGATCAGGAAGTCGGCTCGGCCGACGCCACCCAGGACACCACGCGCATCGACGACGTTCGCATCGGTGCAGTACGTCCGCTGATTTCCCCTGCCCTGCTGCAGGACGAATTGCCTGTGCCGCCGTCGGTGCAGACGCTCGTCGAGAAAACCCGCGCGGAAATCGCCGATATTCTGCACGGCCGTGACGACCGGCTCGTGATGATCGTCGGCCCGTGTTCGATTCACGACCACGACCAGGCCATCGAATACGCCCGAAAGCTCAAGGTCGCGGCGCAGACCTACAAGGACGATCTGCTGATCGTCATGCGGGTGTACTTCGAGAAGCCGCGCACAACGGTAGGCTGGAAAGGCTATATCAACGACCCGCGTCTCGATGGCAGCTTCCGTATCAACGAGGGCTTACGTCTCGCACGGCAACTGCTGCTCGACATCAACGGTCTCGGCTTGCCCACGGCCACCGAATTTCTCGACTTGCTCAGCCCGCAATACATCGCGGATCTGGTCGCGTGGGGTGCGATCGGCGCGCGCACGACGGAGAGCCAGAGTCATCGGCAGCTTGCGTCGGGACTGAGCTGCCCGATCGGCTTCAAGAACGGCACGGATGGTGGCGTGCAGATCGCCGCGGACGCGATCGTTGCGGCGCACGCAAGCCATGCGTTCATGGGTATGACCAAGATGGGTATGGCCGCGATCTTCGAGACGCGTGGCAATGACGACGCGCACGTGATCTTGCGCGGTGGCAAGAAAGGTCCGAATTACGACAGCGCGTCCGTCGACGCAACTTGCGCAGTGCTCAAATCGGCAGGCCTGCGCGAGCAGGTCATGATCGACTGTTCACATGCGAACTCAGGCAAATCGCATTTGCGTCAACTGGAGGTGGTGGAGGATCTGGCGCAGCAACTCTCGCAGCGCGAGCGCCGCATTCTCGGCGTCATGCTCGAAAGTCATCTGGAAGAAGGTCGTCAGGATCTGAAGACCGGTGTGCCGCTGCGTTACGGCGTATCGATTACGGACGCCTGCGTGAGCTGGGCGCAAACCGAACCGGCGCTCGAGACGCTGGCCGAAGCGACCCGGAAACGACGCGCGGGCTGAATCCGCCGACGCGGCCTGCACGATCTCGCGCATCCAGTAACCGTCCGATGACCATCACGATGAGCATCAATAAAGGCTGGAACGCGAGCGTGCACGACGCAAACCTGAAGCAAACAACAGCAACATAAGCACCACACGCGCCGCACCAACCACCGATATAACACCCTCACCGGTGTTGGGCAGCGCGTGTTTCCTCACGCCCGATGCATCGGGCACCGCGCACTAAAACAGCGCGCGTGGATGCTCCAGCGCGAGGCGCGTTGCATTACGACGCGTTGACGGCTTCCTTGAATGCCTTGCCGGCGGTGAACTTCACCGTCTTGGCTGCGGCGATCTGGATCTCTGCACCGGTCGACGGATTGCGACCCACGCGTGCTGCGCGCGCGCCGGTCGAGAAAGAGCCGAAACCGACCAGTTGCACCGTATCGCCACCCACCACGGCTTTGGTCACCGCTTCGACGATAGCGTCGATGGTTTGGCCGGTGGCCGCTTTGCTTTCGCCCGTCGCTGCGGCGACTGCATCAATCAGTTCCTGTTTGTTCATAGCACTTCCCGTATGGTAATCATGGAACCGGCGCCACATCTGTTGCGCCGGGACCGACACACTAACGCATAGGCGCGTATTCGCGCAAACCTTGGATGTAAGCCTTGTATCGCCCGCCCAGCGGCAATTTGACGTTTTTTTGTCCCAAAGTGCTATAAGAATCGCGCGCTTACGCATTTCTCCCGCTTTACGGCTCTCCGCGGCGTATCACAATCCGTTGCAATTTCAGTGATTTAGCGGCGGCAAATCGGCTGCCACCATGGTTTTTTACGATGTTATGGGGGATCGCAAAGATTCGCGATTCAGCACCGCGCCACGCTCAGCAATAAAAATCCGGGAAGAATAAAACAATGAAAATTCGCCATATTGCAACATGCCTGGCGCTCGCCGCCTGGTCTTGTGCGACCGCGGCAGCCGGCGATTTCGCCTGCGTGATGCGGGTCGGCGCGGCGCTGTAGCGCGAAAAATCACGCAAGACTCGCCAGCGGAACAGCCTGCGCCGCTGAAAAACAAGGACGTCATACAACATCTCTACGCCGCGAACCGGCGGACCTCGCGCAGGCTGACGCGGCACAAATGACTCATCGCCGACGATCTCCCAGGGCGTATTTACCGCTCGTTCAACACGCATGTTTTTTTCCACTGAGAATTCTCTCAAGGTCTCACCGACGTTGCCGATATACAAAGCTGCGTGTGCAGCGCAAACGTTACAAGGACGGGCATGGTTCGGTTAGCCAGATTGAGGGAAGCGCTATCGGTCGCGGAAGGCGACCCGGAACTCGTGCGCTCGCAACTCCAGGCATTCGGCCACCAGATACCGCTGCTTTATTTCATCCTGATCGTCAACACGATGGCGGTGGCCGTCACGCATCTGGGATCGGCGCCGGCCTGGTTGTCCATCTACTTCCCCGCGGCGCTCTGCGTGCTGTGCATCATCCGTTGCGTGCGCTGGTGGCGCGTCCGGCACCGGGTTCTGACGCACGACAAGGCCGTGCCCGAACTACGCAAGCTGATCTGGCTCGCGGGCATCTTCGCCGTCGCCTTCAGCACCTGGTCGCTCCTGCTGTTTCCGTACGGCTCCGCCTATGAGCAGGCCCAGGTCGCGTTTTATATGGCGACGACCCTGGTCGGCTGCGTGTTCTGCCTGATGCATCTGCGGGCGGCCGCCCTGCTTCTGCTATCGATCGTCATCCTGATCTTTTCGACGTTCATGGTCTCCACGCGCTCTCCTGTCTTCATCGCGATGGCCATCGACATGACGCTGGTCGGCGTCGCACTCGCCTTCATCATCGAGCTGTATTACCGGACGTTTGCCGGCGTGGTGCACGCGCAGCGCGAATTGCAGGTGAGCCAGCAGAAAACGCAAAAACTCAGCGACGACAACTTCAGGCTCGCGAGCATCGACAGCCTGACCGACCTGCCCAACCGGCGCAGTTTCTTCGCCTCGCTGCGCGCGCTATCGGAACAGACGCCCGCCGCCGGTGGCGGCTTCAATGTCGGCTTGATCGATCTCGACGGCTTCAAACAGGTCAACGATATCTACGGACATGCAAGCGGCGACCTCGTGCTGCAGGAAGTCGGCGTGCGCTTGCTGGCGCTCGCGGAACCGGGCATCTTCTTCGCGCGCCTGGGCGGCGACGAATTCGGCGTGCTGGCCCAACACAAACTGCCGAACGAGACGCTCGTCGAGTTGGGGGAGCGCATCTGCGAAGCGCTCAGCCAGCCGTATCGGGTGGCCGGCAATGTCGCCGAACTGACCGGAACGATCGGCTGGGCCGCGTTTCCTGAAGCGGGTACGACAGTCCAGCAGGTTTTCGAACGCGCCGACGCCGCCTTGTACGTCGGCAAGGAAAGCCGTCGCGGCACACCGGTGATTTTCTCGACGGAACATGAGACGCGGATCCGGCGCTCGAGTCTCGTCGCCCAGGAACTCCGTCATGCGGACCTGGAGTCCGAACTGTTCCTCGAGTTTCAACCGATCTACGATGTGCTCACCCAACGCACCATCGGCATGGAGGCGCTCGGGCGATGGCACAACGCGCGGCTAGGCGCAGTGAGGCCAGAGGAATTCATTCGGATTGCCGAGCGTACCGACCTGATTCTGCGCGTCACTGAGGTGCTGCTGCGCAAAGCGCTCGATGAAGCATCGCGCTGGCCATCCGATCTCTATCTGTCGTTCAATCTCTCCGCGATCGATATTTCGACTTCGCCGCGCGCTCGCCGCCTGGTCGATATCGTGCTGGGCAGCGGCGTGCCCGCGCATCACGTCAACTTCGAGATCACGGAAACCGCGGTCACGCGCGATTTCGAGCAGGCCCACTGCTCGCTGACGATGATCAAGCAAGCCGGCTGCCGTGTCTCGCTCGACGATTTCGGCACCGGTTATTCGAGCCTTAGCTACGTGCATCGCCTGCCCTTCGATACGATCAAGATCGACCGCAGCTTCATGACCGACGTGGACTCCAATAGCGCGTCGAAGAAGATCGTCAAGTCGGTGCTCGATCTGTGCAGAAACCTCGGACTTGAATGCATCGTGGAAGGACTCGAGACGTCGTCGCAAGCCGACGTCGTCAAGGCGCTGGGCGCTCGCGCGCTGCAGGGCTATCTGTTCGGCAGGCCGATGCGGGCAAGCGCCGTCCCGGCCTATTTGCAGACCATGCTCGGGCAGGGTCACGTCGTCGAGACGTAGATGCTCTCATCCCCTGTCTCGTGCGAACCAGCACGACAGGCGCACCGCACACGGGCATGAAACCGCACGACTAACGCGCCGCAGTGTCGTATTCCAACTCCGGATACCAGTCGCTGCCGCGGCCGCCGGGCGTCATGTCGAGCACCGTCCAGATCGGCATCACATCGGGTGCACCGCGCGGATCCTGACCCGGGTCCGCCGTCGACGGCCCCATCTCCTCGGCCCAGAAATGCCGCACCGTACCGCCTGAACGCGTGAACACGTTGAAGGCGGGATTGTCGCCGCCATCCGGAACTTCAGCGGCGTAGTCGCGGTTGAAGGTGTTGCCGCCCGACGAATACAGCCGCAGGTGCCGCCAGCCGCGCTCTTTCTTGAAGGCCACCAGCTTGTCGATCGGCGAGCGGCCGATCACCGCAAAGGCCACGCGTTGCAATATGTCGGGCATTTCGCCGTCGTAAGCGCTCAGGAGCGAAGTGCACATCGAACAGGGGCGCTCGCGCTGCGGGCCGAACATCCAGTTGTAGGTGACGAGGGTGTCATGCGCGCCGAACATTTCCGACAGCGTCACCGGACCCGCTTCGCCCTCGAAGCGATAGTCCTGCGGCACGATACCGCCGGGCGGCAGCGCGCGGCGCTGTGCGGCCACGCGTTCGATATGACGGCGCAACTCGATTTCCTCAGCCAGCAGGTCGTTGCGCGCTCTGCGATATTCGGCGCTCTCGCCCGGAAACCGGGCGGGCGATTCGGCCAGCAGCCGGGCCGGTTTCAACGCTTGTGCAGATGGGTCTACGTCATTCATCAGCCACCTCCTGTTGCGGTAACAAGGATTAAGGGCGCGATAGCCACGGCACGGGATGACGCGACGCAGCCGCGAGCGCATCTTTTGCCCTTATATAGCCACGACGAACAGCGTGGCGGCGAATCGACAACGTAAGCGAAATATTTTGCTGGCCCGTCGCGGCGACAATCGAAACCTCATTGCAAGGTATCCTTTCCCGAAACAGCATGCGCGCGCCGGCGCATTTTTGCACCGTCACGGCGCCCGCCGCTCCGCCTTTGAGGATGCCCCATGCCGCTTCGTCTGCCACCCCTGCCCGCGCTTCGTTTTTTCGAAGCGGCCGGCAGGCATCAGAGTTTCAAGCTCGCCGCCGCGGAACTGAACGTCACGCCGAGCGCGATTAGCCACGGTATCGTCGGCCTCGAACAATCACTCGGCGTCGAACTGTTCGTACGCGAGCCGCGTGGAATTTCGCTGACGACGGCAGGCGCCGACTATCTGTCGTACGTATCCGAAGCGTTTTCGCTGATCGCGATCGGCACGCAACGCCTGCCGAACCACCGCGCGAATCGCCCGATCGCGCTGAGTTGCGCGCCCACACTCGCCTCGCGCTGGCTGTTGCCGCGCCTCGCCGCCTTTCGTGCGCGCTGGCCGGATGCGAACGTCACCGTCGATACCTCGCACCGTCAGGTCGGCTTTCCCGTCGACGGTTTCGATTTCGCCATTCGCCTGAGCCGCGCTCCGGTTGCGGGGACCGCGTGGACGCGTCTGTTCGGCGAACGCCTCGTGCCGGTGTGCAGCCCGGCGTACGTGAATAACCTGCGCGACGCGCATGGCAACATCGATCTGAGTCACGCGACGTTCATTCACGTGAACTCGGCGAGCGAGGACTGGCAGGCGTGGTTCGACGGGGTCGCCATCGATGGGACCGCCATCGATGGTATCGACCTGAACGACGGGTTGCGCGTCGACACGATCCAGCTCGCTTTCGAAGCCGCGAGCATCGGCCTCGGCGTCGCGCTCGGCAGACGGCCGCTAGTCGACCGCGATCTCGCGAGCGGCGCACTCGTCGAGGTCAGTCCACAAACAATCGCCTCCTCCACGGCGTATTGGCTCGTGAGCGCACAAAACACGGATAGCGCGGAAAATCGCCCGGAACTGTCCGACTTCAAACGGTGGCTGCTCAGCGAGGCTGAACCGTTCGCCAATCCATCCGATGCTGCCAACGCGGAATCGCGCGGCGTCAACCACTAAACCCTGCACGCCCTCTATCTGGTCAGGTGAGCCACACTCACCCGTCGTCAAAATCTTTTCTTTTGCCGCTTCTGACGCTCGCTGCGACCATGGTGTCCAAGGAGATCAGATCCATGTCCACGACAAATAGCAAACGCCTCGCCATCCCGTTGAGTCAGACGACGCTCGTGATCATCGCCGGCGCACTGATTCTGAGCGCCGCCATGGGCATCCGGCAGACCTTCGGCCTCTTCATCGGGCCGTTCTCGTTCGACCGCGGAATGCCCGTCACGCTGATCGCTTTCGCCATCGCGCTGCACAACCTGGTATGGGGTTTCGCGCAACCGTTCGCAGGCGCTGCCGCGGACCGCTATGGCTCGGCGCCGGTGGTCGCGTTCGGCGCGACGACGTTTGCCGCGGGCCTGGGCATCGCGGCGGTCGCGCCGTCGGGCCCGCTGCTGATTGTCGGTATGGGTTTGCTGGTCGGCATCGGAGTGAGTTGCACGACGTTCGGCGTGGTGTTGCCGGCAGTCAGCCGCATCGCTTCCCCAGAAAAACGCAGCATGGCGATGGGTCTCGTCAGCGCAGGCGGCTCGGCAGGACAGGTGCTGATGATCCCGCTCGTGCAGAGCATTCGACTCAGCTCGGGTATCGCCACCTCGCTCTTCGTGCTGGCCTTCCTGATGCTGCTGATCGCGCCGCTCGGCATGGTGCTCGACCGGCGCGCGAGTGTCGGCATGCAGGTTCAGGAGCCGCCCGCTGCGCCTCTTCGCAAGGTATTCGCTCAGGCGATCCAGCATCGGGGATATCGACTGCTGACGCTCGGCTTCTTCACCTGTGGATTTCAGCTCGCGTTCATCGCCACCCATCTGCCTGAGTATCTGACGCTCTGCCATATGCCGGTTGGGCTGGGTGCCACCGCGCTCGCGCTGATCGGCCTGTTCAACATGGCGGGCAGTTGGGGATGCGGCTGGCTGGGCGGCCGGTTCCGACAGCACCATGTACTCGGCTGGCTTTACCTCATTCGAAGCGTGACGATCGGCGCCTTCTTTCTGCTGCCGAAGACCTCCGCTTCGGTCGTGATCTTCGCGGCGGTGATGGGGCTAACCTGGCTCGGGACCGTGCCGCTGACGAGCGGACTCGTGGCGAAAGTGTTCGGCACGCGGCACCTCGGCAGCCTCTTTGGCGTCTGCTTTCTGAGCCACCAGATCGGCTCGTTTCTCGGCGCATGGCTAGGCGGCCTGGTGTTCGATCTGACCGGGTCGTATTCGCTGCTGTGGGAAGCCACGGTCGTTTCCGGACTCATCGCCGCGATGCTGCACTTCCCGATCGACGACAAGGCCGTCAGCACGCCCGCAATCCGGTCAGAGCCGGCGGCTGCGTGAGGGTTCGGGTGCGAGCAAGCGTGAGCACGTATCCGCACACACCGCGAGTCCGCTACTCGCTGCCCCGATGCTATTTTCGCGGCGCGTCCGCCGCCGCTTTCGGCACACGCCCCATCAGATAGAACTCGTCGTTCGGGCGCATTGAAATGACGTTGGCCATCCGGTTCGACAAACCGAAAAATGCGGTGATGGCCGCGATATCCCACACGTCTTCATCCGAAAAGCCGTGCTTACGTAGCGTCTGAAAATCGGCATCGTCGACCGTGCCGGATTCACGGCAAACCTTCAGCGCAAAGTCGAGCATCGCCTTCTGGCGCTCCGTGATATCCGCCTTGCGATGGTTGACTGCCACCTGATCCGCAAGCAACGGCGCCTTTTCGTAAATGCGCAGAATCGCCCCGTGCGCGACCACGCAATACAGGCACTGATTCACCGCGCTCGTCGCGACGACGATCATCTCGCGCTCGCCTTTGGTGAGGCCACCCTCTTTCAGCATCAACGCGTCGTGGTACGCAAAAAACGCGCGGAATTCATCCGGCCTGTGCGCCAGCGTCAGGAATACGTTCGGAACAAAACCGGCTTTCTCCTGCACTTCGAGGATGCGGGCGCGGATGTCGTCCGGCCACGCGTCAGGCTCAGGCACGGGATAGCGGCTGATCGGCTGAAGGTTTGCCATGTTGTGTCTCCGTTGTATCTGTATGTGCACGACGATTGTAGCGAACTTCGACTCGCTGCCGTCCCGGTCAATCTGGCGCTTTGCTCCGCGTTGAGCAGCGGCAGGGACAGGCTCCACAGAGGCACCGCAGCACGGTCAATCGCTCCATTCCCTTAATTTTTTTCAGGTTCTCAGCCCGCCCCGCAGCGCCATTTCACCAACCTGTGCTTAAATCCGAAGTTCGCGCTGCTGCGTTCGTGCCACCGGCCAGCTGAACGAGCCATGCAGCGGGCCGCTGTCCGGCAAGAACAGGCCCTGCACGACGTGTTCGCAACGCACGCCGGCCAGGTACGGGCTGTTCCAGATCCCTTCATCGCATCAACAGGAGCGTGGTTGTGTGGCATTTTCCGGTTGCTATTCCACCCTCGCTGGGCGTGTGGGCCGTGTTCATGAGCGTGCTCGTCACGCAACTCGGCTTGCCGATTCCGGCGGCGCCGATGCTGATCCTCGGCGGAACGATGGCCGCCATGGGACAAACCTCTTATGCCAGCGTCATTGGGGCTGCCGTCTGCGCAACACTGCTGGCAGACTCGCTGTGGTTCTTCACTGGACGAACATACGGCCGGCGCTTGCTGAATCAGCTGGTGCGCTTCTCACTCTCGCTCGACACCACCGTCCGTGTCGCACGCAATACCTATGAACGGTACGGCGCGCCGATTTTGACTGTCGCCAAATTTCTGCCGGGACTCGGCCTGATCTCGGCGCCGCTGCTCGGCACCACGCCAATCAACGTCGGCGTGTTTCTGCTGTGGGATTTTGTCGGTGCGATGCTGTGGGCCAGCGTGTGGGTGATCGGCGGCGCGGCGCTTGACGATCAGATCGTGCAACTCGTGCTGCTCGTGCGCCATCACGGCGGCACGATTTTCGACGCGTTCGCGGCGATCTTCCTTGCCGTGCTCCTCTATCGCTACGTGCGCCGCTGGCAGTTCCGCCGCTGGCTCGCGCATATACGCATCTCGCCGGACCAGCTCGACGAACTGATGAAGTCCAATGAGCCGCCGCTGATCCTCGATGCCCGGCCGCACAGCATCCGCGCGAAAGAATCGCACCGCATTGCGGGCGCGCAGTTGCTGGACCTCGATTCGCCCGAGCCACTGCACCCCGACTTACTGAAGCGGCCGATTGTCGTCTACTGCGTCTGTCCTAACGAAGCGACGGCCAAGCGCATCGTCAATCAACTGCATCGAAAGAATATCCATCACGTCCGCGCGCTCAAGGGCGGCCTCGACGCATGGGAAAAACGCGGTTATCCAGTCGAGCCGCTGCCGCCCGACTTCGAGACGGCGATGGCCCATATGGCGGAAGACGAGGGTAACGAGGGCGAATACACCGTGCGGGCGCGGTTGGCGAAGTGACGACGGGCGCTTCAACCCACCCCACCGAACACAATGGGGCGGCATTAAAAACCGCTTGCGCATCATCTTCAATGTGTGCACTATGCATATATGCACGTTGCACACATTGAGGTACCGCTATGACGCAGCGCACAGAAAACCTGCTTGGCGTGCTCGCCCTGCTGGTCACGGACGAGATGAACGCGCAGCCTACCGTGGCCGCGCTCGCGGGCCCCACTGCCCGTGCCATGCTCAACGCGGTCGGTCAATATCCCGATTCATCCATTGAAGTATTGCGCGAGGCGGTCGATCTTTCGCATCCGGCCGCGGTCCGCGCCGTTGCGGGTCTGGTGGACGCGGGCCTCGTCGAAAAGAAATCCGGCACGGATAGACGTTCCGTCGCGCTTGCCTTGACCGCTTCCGGCAAGCGTGAAGCCAAACGCCTGCAAACGGCACGTGACCAGATGCTCCAACGCATCGTCGGGCAGCTCGACGAGCACGAACGTGAGGTGTTCGAAAGCCTGCTGATCAAGATCCTGTGGAACGAGACCCGCGATCCGGCACACGCCATGCAACTGTGCCGCCTTTGCGACGACGGCCCTTGCTTGAAAGCCGGCTGCCCGGTCGAATGCAGCGAACAGGGTCTGCCCATGCCCGCGCGGAGCGGCACATGAATGCCGCCGCGCCGGTGCGCTGGCCGGCGATCGCCGCGCTGACCGCGGTCTCGGCGCTCTCGCAGATCGGCCAGTTCGGCATCGGCTTCATGGTGCTGCCGGTGTGGCTGGCGCAGCGTGGCCTCGACGCACCGCGCGCCGGCCTCTTCTCCGCGTCGCAATGGACCGGCATGCTGGCCGGCTTGTTGATCGCGCCGTGGCTGGTGGAGCGGCTCGGTGCGAAACGCACGGTATCGCTCGGTCTCGCCGCCACGGTGGTTGCGTTCGCAACGATGAACGCGCTGTGGTGGCCGTTATGGCTCGTGCCTGGCCTGTTGACCGGACTCGGCATCGGTTTGCGCTGGATCGCCAATGAAACGTGGCTCTATCGGCTTGTGCCGGCCGAATCGAGCGGACGCGTAGTGGGCGTGCACGAAGCACTGATTGCCAGCGCTGGCGTCATCGGCCCGGCCCTGGCGGTGTGGTGCGCAGTCGACGGACGGATTACGTTCGCGGCTGGCGCAGCCTTCACGTTTGTGGCGGCCCTTCCCCTGTGGCTGACTGCGTCGGACGACAGGCCCTCCGCTGTCAAATCAGCACGGCCTGTGCGAACAGACTGCGCCGCAAAAAGCACCCCGGTCGGCACAATCGGCCCTATCGCCCCAATGGTCAGCCTCGGCATGGTGGTCGTCGCGGCAGGCGGCATCGGCGATGGCGCGCTCTACGGGCTCTTCCCGCTCTTTGCCGACGCCCACGGTCTCAGCACCACACAGACGGCCACGCTACTCACGTTATTCGGTGTCGGCGGCATGGCGCTGCAATTTCCGGTCGGCTGGTTCGCCGATCGCGCGGGCCTGGCGGCCACGGTGATCGTCTGCGCCGCGCTCAGCACGCTGGCGATCTGCGGGTTCGCGCTCGCCGCGCCCGCCTCATGGCTCGCCGGCGCGAGCGCCTTGCTGCTCGGCGGCATGAACAGCGCGTACATCACACTCGGCATGGTCGCGGCGGCATGCAGCGACAAAGCCGCGCTTACGCGCAACATGCGGCTGGTGTCGCTCACCTTTACCGCGAGTTCGATCGTGGGGCCGCTCATTGCCGGTTTCGCCATGAAAGCACGCGGCAGCGACATGCTGTTGTGGCAACTGGCGATCATGAGCGGCGCGCTTGTTGTCTACACGCTCGGCTTGCGCGAAGGCCGGCGTCAGCCCGATCGATCGTCGTCGATGGGCTGAGCCTGGATTGCGCTTCAAGACGATTGAACGTGCCTAGCGTTCAGCGACCTTCTTCTGCCGCCAAAGACACAACAGATCGCACGCAATATGCGCGGCGGCAATCGCCGTGATCTCGCTCTGGTCATAAGCGGGCGCCACTTCCACCACATCCGCGCCCACCAGGTTCAACGCACCGAGCCCGCGCACAATGGCCAGCCCCTGTGCCGACGACAAACCGCCCGCCACCGGCGTGCCCGTGCCCGGCGCGAACGCCGGATCGAGACAGTCGATATCGAAGGTCAGATACGCGGGCCGCTCGCCGACAATCGACGTGATCCGCTCCACCGCCGCCCGCGTGCCATGTTCATGGACCCAGGCGGCGTCGAGGATATTGATCCCCATGAAGTCGTCGTTCCACGTGCGAATGCCGACCTGCACCGAAGTCTTCGGATCGATCAGACCGTCTTTCACCGCCTTGTAGAACATCGAACCGTGATTCAGGCTGTCCGGGCTGTCGTCGGCCCAGGTATCGCAGTGGGCGTCGAAATGGATCAGCGAGAGTGGCTTCCCGTACTTCTCCGCATGCGCGATCAGCAGCGGATACGTAATGTAGTGATCGCCGCCGAGCGTCAGCATCTTCGCGTCCGAACGCAGAATCGTGCGCGCATGCTCGACGATCGATTCCTTGATCGTCATGGGATTGTGCGCGTCGAACCAGCAGTCGCCGTAGTCTGTCACGGCGAGATCGTCGAACGGATTGAAGCCCCACGGATACGGATGCAGCTCCGACAATTGCACGCTCGCCGCGCGCACCGCCGCCGGGCCAAGACGCGCGCCCGAACGGAACGTGGTGGCCAGATCGAGCGGCACGCCGGAGACCACGACGTCGACGCCGTCAAGTTCGCGGGTGTACTTGCGGCGCATGAACGACAACACACCCGCATAGGTGTTTTCGATCGACGAGCCATAAAGCGACGGACGACGGATCGCGCCGTCGCCATAAACGAGTTCAGTCATGGATGACCTGATACCTGATAAACATGCCGGAGCCGCACGCGGGGCTTCCAGGTGATGCGTGCAACGTCCGGCCTCGGATTCATTGGGAACGCGACGGCGTTTCTTTCAAACGCCGCCGCGCTGGCTTGCGAATCCTTTAGCGCAGCCGAACGAGCGTGGACTTCAGCTCGGTGTACTTCTCCAGCGCGTGCAACGACTTGTCACGGCCGTTGCCCGATTGCTTGTAACCGCCGAACGGGAAATTCATATCGCCGCCCTCGTCGTAGCAATTGACCCATACCGTACCGGCACGCAGCTTGCGCGACACTTCATGCGCGGTGGTGAGGTTCGAAGTCCACACGGCGGCGGCAAGACCATACTCGCTGTCATTAGCGATCCTGATCGCCTCTTCAACCGTGTCGAACGTAATCACCGACAACACCGGCCCGAAGATTTCCTCGCGCGCAACCTTCGCGCCGGTCGCCGGGATCTCGAAGATGGTCGGTTCGATATAGAAGCCGCCGGTCTCCTGCTTGACGCGCGAACCACCCAGCAGCAGCTTCGCTTCGGCGCGGCCCGCTTCGATATAACCGAGCACGCGTTCGAGTTGCACGTTATCGACAATCGCGCCCATCGAGGTTTGCGGGTCGAGCGGATTGCCCGGCGTATAGCTGCGCGCGGCGGCGATCAGCTTGTCGAGGAACACGTCCTTGATGTCTTTGTGCACGAGCAGGCGCGAACCTGCGGTGCACATTTCGCCCATGTTGTAGAAAATCGCGCCAGCCGCCGCGTTTGCCGCGCGGTCGAGGTCGGGGCAATCGGGCATCACGATGTTCGGCGACTTGCCGCCGAGTTCGAGCCACACGCGTTTCAGGTTCGATTGACCGGCGTATTGCATGATCAGCTTGCCGACGTTGGTCGAGCCGGTGAAGGCGAGACAGTCCACGTCCTGATGCAGCGCCAGCAGCTTGCCCGGTTCGCCCGCGCCGGGCACCACGTTGAACACGCCGGCAGGGATGCCGGCGTCCAGCGCGAGTTGAGCGAGGCGAATCGCGGTAAGCGGCGACTTCTCCGAAGGCTTGAGCACGACGCTGTTACCCGCGGCGAGCGCCGGGCCGAACTTCCACGACGCCATCAGGATCGGGAAATTCCACGGCACAACAGCCGCTACGACACCGATCGGCTCGCGCGTGACGAGCCCCACCAGATGATGATCGGCCGGCGCGACTTCGCCGCCGATCTTGTCGATGGCTTCAGCGAACCACTCGACGCAATAGGCGGCGCCCGGCACGTCCACCGAGGTGGTGTCGGCGATCGGCTTGCCTGCGTCCAGCGTTTCGAGCAGCGCGAGTTCGTCCATATGTTCACGGATCGACGCGGCCCAGCGCAGGAGGATCGCCTTGCGCTTGCGCGGATTGAGGCCCGACCACACGCCGGAATCGAACGCGCGGCGCGCGGCTGCCACGGCGGCGTCGACATCCGTCGCCCCGCTGTCAGCCACTTTGGCAAGCAGCTTGCCGTCGATCGGGCTCAGGCAGTCGAACGTGCGGCCGCCTTCAGCGTCACGGTACTCGCCGTCGATAAACGCACGGCCTTCGATCGAAAGCGTAGCGGCTTTGTCTTGCCAGAATGCGAGAGATTTCTTGTCCATCAGGATGCCTCATTGTTATGCGCTCGACGCACGCCGGCTCCGACTTCAAGCGGCCTGGAACTGCGTCGCGGCGCGTTGGCGCGGAGTCTTTAGAACGTGGGCGGCGAATTGGCCGACACGATCTCGCAGAGATGCTCCGCGCTGGGATTGCGAAAACGATGCGGTAGACGGCTTTCGAAGTAATAGCTGTCACCGGGGTCGAGCAGCCATGTGACACCGTCCACCGTCAGTTCGATCTGACCGCTGACCACCACCCCGCCCTCGTGCCCCTCGTGCTCCAGCATTTCCGGCCCGGTATCCGAGAGCGGCTGATAGACCTCGCGCAGAATGCCCATATTGCGGTCTTTCACACTGGAGCCGGCGAGATAGAACTCAATCGACTCATTGCCGAGATTCGGCATGTCGGCGCGGCGCGACACGACAGAGCGTTCCACCTCGACTTCAAAAGTGAAGAACTCGGCGAGACTCATCGGTATGCATTCAAGCAGTTTCTTCAGTGACCCCACCGACGGACTTACGCGGTTCTGCTCGATCAGCGAGATCGTGCCGTTGGTGACCCCCGCCCGTTTCGCCAGCTCGCGCTGGGACAGACCATTCTTCTTACGGATGTACTGCAGGCGGGTCGCAACTTCTATGGACATCGCTAGGTTCTCTGACATGGGAGACGATCGGGCGCGTGGGCTCGGGCAATGTGCGCCCGCGAGTGTTGAATATTCTAATCACTTTAATCGTTGCGCCGCTGGGGAAAACCCTGAAAGGATTCCGAAATATGATTTGCGCAACGAATGTTCCCGCTGACCGGGATTCCGCGGACACCCTCGGGAAAGCCCTGATAAATCTTTTATAAAAATGATTTGACGGCATTATTGGCTCGTATACGATGGTTCTCAGGCGATCGTCATGCCGGCGTCACGAAACACGAACATGTGTTTTTGACGCAGCGAACCCGGTTCGCAACGGTCAGAGACGGTCATCCCAGCGTCATGTTTCTTTAAACGCCCTGTGCGTTTTTCGAGCAAGCGTTCAATACTTTCAACGTCGCTAGTCGAGTGTAATCGTGAGAGTCCGAGGCCCTTTGGTGAGATGGAATCGAAGTCAGGCGAGTTGTCCTCGCGCTGACGGCGCCATCGCCGACGGCAGCAACGGCAGCCTTGCGTTCCGCCGCTTTCTGTCCGTCTTCACGATCCTGTCCCGCCGTTCAGTTCGACGTCACAACTCCATCTCCGCGCGCGCCTTCATTGCTGTGCGTACGGACGAAGTCGCCTCGCTGCTGCCGTAGCGCCTCCCCCTTTTCCGTCGTTCGATTCGTCCGTTTGCGTGAGCGCGCTCTCTCGAGCCATGCGTTCGTGCGTGTGCGGTGCCGTCTGCCGCGCAGCGCCTCATGCGGATCAGATCAATTGCGCACCGCAACGGACCGAATCGAACGGCACATCTAATTATCACGCGCGGCGCGTCCCGCTGACGACGACCGCCTGCACTACCCGGTGGCCTGACGCCTTGCGTCCGGCTGCGGAATGTTGCCGCGCCGTGTTTAACGTTGTTCATGCCGCGTCCCGCGGGGAACATACACGTCTATCTGATATGCGAAACAAACCCCTCGTCGGCATCAGCGCCGACAGAACGATGATGGGAGTCCACCCGTCGCACGTCACCGGCGAGAA
The DNA here is from genome assembly GCF_030511745.1 of Paraburkholderia sp. SECH4. Classification (NCBI taxonomy): domain Bacteria; kingdom Pseudomonadati; phylum Pseudomonadota; class Betaproteobacteria; order Burkholderiales; family Burkholderiaceae; genus Paraburkholderia; species Paraburkholderia sp. SECH4. Next base: position 121,684 of record NZ_JALOCP010000024.1, on the reverse strand, counting down.
GTACATCGCCGCGATCGTGGACGGCTCGCAGGCGCTGGCCATGTTGCTGCCGGCGCTCGGCGAGCGTCAGTCCACCGAGGACGTGCTGGCTACTGTCGACGGCTTACTGTTCACCGGCAGCTATTCGAATGTCGAGCCGCACCGCTACGGCGGCCATCCCAGCGCGCCGGGCACGCTGCACGACGCCGCACGCGATGCGACGACGCTGCCGCTGCTGCGCGCCGCGATCGCCGCAGGCGTGCCGGTGCTGGCGGTATGCCGGGGCTTTCAGGAAATGAACGTGGTGTTCGGCGGGACGTTGCATCAAAGCGTTCACGCGGTGGCCGGTCTGAACGACCATCGCGAGAACAAGGAAGACGACCTCGACGTGCAATACGCACCGTCGCATTCGATCACGCTGACGCAGGGCGGCTTGTTGCAGCGCCTCGCCGGCGGCACGAATGAAGCGCGTGTGAATTCATTGCACGGTCAGGGCGTCGAGCGGCTGGGCGTGGGTCTGGTGGCAGAAGCCACCGCGCCGGACGGATTGATCGAAGCGGTGAGTGTGAAAGATGCGCGTGCCTTCGCGCTGGGTGTGCAGTGGCACCCGGAATGGAAGCATGCAAACGACGCGCTTTCCACCGCGATCTTCCGTGCCTTCGGCGAAGCCTGCCGCGATCGAATGCGCACCAAGGCCGGCTATGGCGCGGCATCCGCCGCTGCCACGCATGCCTGAGCCGGTCGCGCACCAAAACTGAGAGAATAACCATGCATGAAATCGACGACTTCCTGAAGAAGAACCGCGTCACCGAAATCGAAGCGATCATTCCGGATATGGCCGGGATCGCACGCGGCAAGATCATTCCGCGCAGCAAGTTCGAATCCGGCGAATCCATGCGCTTGCCGCAGGCGGTGATGATCCAGACCGTCACAGGGGACTATCCGGAAGACGGCACGCTCACCGGCGTTACCGACCCGGACATGGTCTGCGTTCCCGACGCCAGCACCATCCGCATGATTCCGTGGGCCGTCGATCCGACCGCCCAGGTGATCCACGATTGCGTTCACTTCGACGGCACGCCCGTCGCAATCTCGCCGCGCCGTGTGCTGCGCCGCGTGCTCGAACTCTACAAGGCCAAAGGCTGGAAGCCGGTCATCGCGCCCGAGCTCGAGTTCTACCTGGTCGACATGAACAAGGACCCGGACCTGCCGCTGCAACCGCCGATCGGCCGTACGGGCCGTCCGGAGACCGGCCGTCAGGCGTACTCGATCGAAGCCGTCAACGAATTCGATCCGCTGTTCGAAGACATCTATGAATACTGCGAAGTGCAGGAACTGGAAGTCGACACGCTGATTCACGAAGTCGGTGCCGCGCAGATGGAAATCAACTTCATGCACGGCGATCCGCTGAAACTCGCCGACAGCGTGTTCCTGTTCAAGCGCACGGTGCGTGAGGCGGCGCTGCGTCACAAGATGTACGCGACCTTCATGGCCAAGCCGATGGAAGGCGAACCGGGCTCGGCGATGCACATGCACCAGAGCCTCGTAGACGAAGAAACCGGCCACAACCTGTTCACCGGTCCGGACGGCAAGCCCACGTCGCTTTTCACGGGCTATATCGCGGGCCTGCAGAAATACACGCCGGCACTGATGCCGATTTTCGCGCCGTACATCAACTCGTATCGCCGCCTGTCGCGCTTCATGGCTGCGCCGATCAACGTGGCATGGGGTTACGACAACCGCACGGTGGGTTTCCGGATTCCGCATTCGGGCCCGGCTGCGCGCCGCATCGAAAACCGCATTCCGGGCGTGGACTGCAATCCGTATCTCGCGATCGCAGCAACGCTGGCTGCCGGGTATCTTGGCATGACGCAAAATCTGGAACCGACCGAGCCGCTGCTCAGCGACGGTTACGAACTGCCCTACCAGTTGCCGCGCAATCTGGAAGAGGGGCTGACGCTGATGGGCGCGTGCGAACCGATGGCCGAGATTCTCGGCGAAAAATTCGTCAAGGCCTACCTCGCACTGAAAGAAACCGAATACGAAGCGTTTTTCCGCGTGATCAGTTCGTGGGAACGCCGGCATTTGCTGCTGCACGTCTAAGGCCCTTGCTAACGACGTCACCCGCAAACGCAAAAAAATTGGAGGCAGTATGAGCTACAGAACAGAAGAAGTCGCTTACGTGCAGACGGCCCAACCCGCGGCCAGCGTACAAGCCGCACAACAGCAACGCAGCACCGCCGAATACCGCGCGCTCGACGCCGCGCACCACATCCATCCGTTTTCGGATATGGGTTCGCTCAATCGCAGCGGCAGCCGCGTAATCGTCAAGGCACAGGGCGTGTACCTGTGGGATTCAGACGACAACAAGATCATCGACGGCATGGCCGGTTTGTGGTGCGTGAACGTCGGTTATGGCCGTAAGGAACTGGCTGACGCAGCGTACCGCCAGATGCAGGAACTGCCCTTCTACAACACCTTCTTCAAGACGACGCACCCGCCGGTGATCGAACTGTCGGCCTTGCTCGCGGAGCTGGCGCCGGAACCGTTCAACCACTTCTTCTATTGCAACAGCGGCTCGGAAGGCAACGACACCGTGCTGCGCATCGTTCACCAATACTGGGCGACGCAAGGCAAGCACTCGAAGAAGTTCGTCATCTCGCGCAAAAACGGCTATCACGGTTCGACAATCGCGGGCGGTACACTGGGCGGCATGGGCTACATGCACGAACAGATGCCCTCGAAGGTCGAGAACATCGTGCATATCGACCAGCCGTATTTCTTCGGCGAAGCACAAGGCAATCTGACGCCGGAAGAATTCGCTCTGGCCCGCGCGCAGCAACTGGAAGCCAAGATTCTCGAAATCGGCGCGGACAACGTGGCCGCGTTTATCGGTGAGCCTTTCCAGGGCGCGGGCGGCGTGATCTTCCCGGCTTCGACGTACTGGCCGGAAATCCAGCGCATCTGCCGCAAATACGACATCCTGCTGGTCGCCGACGAAGTGATCGGCGGCTTCGGCCGGACCGGTGAATGGTTCGCGCATCAGCACTTCGGTTTCGAGCCGGATCTGATCACGCTGGCCAAGGGCCTGACAAGCGGCTATGTGCCGATGGGCGCAGTCGGCCTGCACGATCGTGTTGCCAAGGCGATCATCGAGAACGGCGACTTCAATCACGGCCTCACGTACTCCGGTCACCCGGTGGCCGCGGCCGTGGCGATCGCCAATCTGAAGCTGCTGCGCGACGAGAAGATCGTCGAGCGCGTCAAGACCGACACGGGTCCGTACTTCCAGAAGAAGCTGCGCGACACCTTCGCCAATCACCCGATCATCGGCGAAATCTCCGGTGCGGGTCTGGTGGCCGGCCTGCAACTCGCAGAAGACCCGAAAGCGCGCAAGCGCTTCGCCAATGGCGGTGAAGTCGGCACGATCTGCCGCGACTTCTGCTTCAACGGCAACCTGATCATGCGCGCCACCGGCGACCGGATGCTGCTCTCGCCGCCGCTCGTGATCAACAAGCTGGAAATCGACGAGATCGTTTCGAAGGCGAAAAAAGCCGTCGACGCGACCGCACAACAACTCGGAATTTCGTAACGGCAGTTCGTTCCGGCATGAGCACACCCACGATACGCGCTCATGCCGGTTCTTCACATCAAGGGAAAAAACCATGAGCGTTTGTCATCTTCGTCATGCGGTCGCGGGGGCCGCGCTTCTCGCCTTCACGGGTTTTGCGGCGTTGTCGGTTACGCCGGCCCTTGCGGCCGACACGGAACTGAATGTGTACAACTGGTCGGACTACATCGCGAAGGACACGATTTCGAACTTCGAGAAGCAGGACGGCATTCACGTCAAATACGACAACTACGATAGCGACGATACGTTGCAGGCCAAACTGCTCGCGGGCAGCTCCGGTTACGACATCGTGGTGCCGACGTCGAACTACATGGCCAAGCAGATTCAGGCCGGCGTGTATCAGAAGCTCGACAAGTCAAAGCTGCCGAACCTGTCGAACCTTGACCCTGTGCTGATGAAGATGATCTCCGATGCCGATCCGGGCAACCAGTACGGTGTGCCTTGGGCCTACGGTACTGACGGCATCGGCTACAACGTGCAAGCCGTGCAGAAGGCGCTCGGTGCGAATGCGCCGGTGGATAGCTGGGCACTCGTGTTCGACCCGGCCAATCTGTCGAAGCTGAAAGGCTGCGGCGTGTCGTTCCTCGATCAGGCAGTCGACGTGTTCGCCGCCACCTTGCAATACATGCATAAGGATCCGAACAGCACGAACCCCGCCGACTATCAGGCCGCGTTCGAAGTGCTGAAGAAAGTCCGCCCGTATATCACCCAATTCAATTCGTCGGGTTACATCAACGACCTCGCTAACAACGACATCTGCGTCGCGGTGGCATGGTCCGGCGACGTCGGCATCGCCAGCCGCCGTACCGCGGAAGCCAAGCGTTCGTATCAGGTGAAATTCTCGAACGTCAAGGAAGGCGGTCTGCTGTGGTTCGACGTGATGGTGATCCCGAAAGACGCACCGCATCCCGAAGCCGCGCTGAAGTGGATCAACTACATCGAAGATCCGAAGGTCAACGCAGCGATTACCAATGAAGTGTTCTACCCGACCGCGAACAAGGCCGCGCGCCAGTTCGTCATTCCGGGTGTCGCACAGGATACGACCGTTTATCCGGGCGACGAAGTGCTGAGCAAGATGACACTGATGAAACCGATGCCCACCGACATTCTGCGCCTTGAAAATCGTCTTTGGGCGCAGCTTAAAACCGGCCACTGATTTAAGCCAAACTAAAAAGAATCGATCCCGCGCTCAGGGATCGCTCGAACCCTGAGCGCATGAATGGCAGTAACGGTAGTCAGCCTGCGTGCTATTAGCGTCCCACTGGCGCGCAGTCCCATGTTTTCCGATCGCAGCGCATCTTGCGAGCCGCTTCCCGCGACTCGTATGGAGACACTTGCGCTCGCGATCCGCAAGGAATGGTTACATCATGAACTCGACGACATCACATAGCGTAGCCGGCGCCACCCAGATGGCCCGCCCCGCACCGACGACAAAATCGAAATCGGACGAATTCGTTCGCATCGAAAATGTCGTGAAGAAATTCGGCGACAGCACCGCTGTCGACAACGTCAATCTGAGCATTGCGAAGAACGAATTGTTCGCGCTGCTCGGCAGCTCCGGCTGCGGCAAGTCCACGCTCCTGCGCATGCTCGCAGGGCTCGAGTCGGTCACGTCCGGCCGCATTTTCGTCGACGGCGAAGACCTTGCCGCGATGCCACCGTACAAGCGGCCGGTCAACATGATGTTCCAGTCGTATGCGCTGTTCCCGCACATGAGCGTCGAAGCGAATATCGCCTTCGGCCTCAAGCAGGAAGGCACGCCGAAGAACGAGATCAAGGAGCGTGTTGCCGACGCGCTGCATCTCGTGCAGATGAGCAAATACGCGCAACGCAAGCCGCACCAGTTGTCCGGCGGACAGCAGCAGCGTGTGGCGCTGGCCCGCTCGCTCGTCAAGCGCCCCAAGCTGCTGCTGCTCGACGAACCAATGTCGGCGCTCGACAAGAAGATCCGTCAGAAGACCCAGCTCGAACTGGTGAACATCATCGAGAAGGTCGATGTGACCTGCGTGATGGTGACGCACGATCAGGAAGAAGCCATGACCATGGCCGGGCGCCTCGCCGTGATGAGCGAAGGCCGCATCGTGCAGATCGGCTCGCCCAGCCAGGTGTACGAGTTTCCGAATAGCCGCTTCTCGGCCGAGTTCATCGGCTCGACCAACCTGTTCGAAGGCACCGTGGTCGCGGATGAGCCGGACCATATCTTCGTGGAAAGCGAAGACCTCGAATCGCGCATCTACGTGAGCCACGGCATTACCGGCCCGCTCGGCATGCCGGTGGGAATCTCCGTGCGCCCGGAACGCGTGAAGGTCTCGCTCGACAAGCCCTCGACGCCGCACAACTGGGCGCGCGGCGTGGTGTCGGACGTCGCGTACATGGGCAGCTATTCGCTGTATCACGTGCGCCTGCCGAGCGGTAAGACGGTCGTGTCGAATCTCTCCAGCTCGCACCTCATGAGCGAAGGTGTGCCGTCCTATAACGACGACGTGTTCGTCTACTGGTCGCCGGCTAGCGGCGTGGTGCTGACGCAATGAGCAATCCCACTACCTCCTCCCCCGCGGTGCTCGGCGCGCCGTCCGGCAGCCGTCTGCTCGGCTCGCTGAAAAAACGCCTCTCGATACTGGTGCCGTCTGGCCGTACGACCGTGATCGGCGTGCCGTTCATGTGGCTCTTCGTGTTCTTCGCGTTGCCGTTCGTGCTGGTGCTGAAAATCAGCTTCGCCGATCTGCGCCTTGGCATTCCGCCGTACACGGATCTCGTGACGGTCAAGGACGGCATGGTGCACTTCGCCATGCAGCTCAGCCATTACGCCTTCCTGCTGCAGGACGATCTGTACGTTGCCACGTACATCAGCTCGCTGAAAATGGCCGGAGTCTCGACCTTCTTCTGCCTGTTGATCGGCTACCCGATTGCGTACTACATCGCCCGCTCGGAACCCACCAAGCGCAACCTGCTGATGATGGGCGTGATGCTGCCGTTCTGGACGTCGTTCCTGATCCGCGTCTATGCATGGATCGGCATTCTGAAGGACGACGGCCTGCTCAATCACACGCTGATGGCCATCGGCATGATTCATTCGCCGTTGCGCCTCTACCACACGGATATTGGCGTCTATATCGGCATGGTTTATTCGTACCTGCCGTTCATGGTGATGCCGCTGTATGCGCACCTGGTGAAGATGGATCTGACGCTGCTCGAAGCGGCCTACGACCTCGGTTGCAAACCGTGGACCGCGTTCACGCGCATCACCTTGCCGCTGTCCAAGAACGGCATTATCGCCGGCAGTCTGCTGGTGTTCATTCCGGCGGTCGGCGAGTACGTGATTCCTGAACTGCTGGGCGGCGCCGACACGCTGATGATCGGCCGCGTGATGTGGGATGAATTCTTCAATGATATGGACTGGCCGATGGCATCCGCTGTCACCGTCGCGATGGTTCTACTGCTGCTCGTGCCGATGGCCGTGTTCCAGTACTACCAGGTCAAGGAACTGGAAGGTGCGAAATGATCAAGCCTAATAGAACGCTTTCCAATAGCGTGCTGACGTTCGGATTTCTGTTTCTGTATATCCCGATCATCAGCCTGGTGGTGTATTCGTTCAACGAGTCGAAGCTCGTCACGGTCTGGTCCGGCTTCTCGCTCAAGTGGTATGGCGCGCTGCTGCAAGACGGGGAACTGCTCAGTGCAGCGTGGTTGTCGCTGAAAATCGGTCTGCTGACCGCGTGTGCATCGGTAGTGATCGGTACGTGGGCAGGCTTCGTGCTGGCCCGCTTCGGTCGCTTTCGCGGCTTCACGCTGTTCGCCGGCATGATCAACGCGCCGCTCGTGATTCCTGAAGTGATTCAGGGCATCTCGCTGCTGTTGCTGTTCGTCGCGCTCGAACAGATGCTCGGCTGGCCGAAGGGCCGTGGCCTCTTCACGATCTGGATCGGCCACGTGATGCTCTGCGTGTCGTACGTGGCGATCATCGTGCAATCGCGGGTGAAGGAGCTCAACAAGTCGCTCGAAGAAGCCGCACTCGATCTCGGCGCGACGCCCTTCAAGGTGTTCTTCCTGATCACGCTGCCGCTGATCTCGCAGGCCCTGATGTCCGGCTGGCTGCTGTCGTTCACGCTGTCGTTCGACGACCTCGTGCTTTCCGCGTTCCTGTCCGGTCCTGGTTCGACCACGCTGCCGCTCGTCGTGTTCTCGCGTGTGCGCCTCGGCCTGAATCCGGAAATGAACGCGCTCGCCACGATTTTCATCACCACGGTGACGATCGGCGTGATCGCAGTCAACCGCTGGATGCAAGTGCGTGAGCGCAAGCGCAACCGCGACATGCAGATGGCTTTCGCACTTGCCGAAGCCGCCGACCCCTTGCCGTCAGCACCACAACAAGCCGCCGTACGGAAGTCGCTCGATACGGCACGCGCATAAGAAGTCCTTTTGCAATACGACCAATAAGGAGAATTTGCATGAGAAAGAAGCTCATCTGTCTGTTGGTGGCGGGGAGTTTGCCAGGCTTTGCCATGGCAGACGCCACCAGCGACCAGATCAAGGCGCTACAGGCCCAGCTCAACGCACTGCAAAAGGAGGTGAAGCAGTTGCGTTCCGAGGTAGCGTCCAAGCCGAAGGCGGCGGCAGCAGCGACCGCGGCACCGGCTCCGGCTCCCGCTGTGGTGGCGGCGCCGGTCGACATCTCCTCGCCGGATTACGGCAAGGCGCAGGCGACGCTGACCAACGATCAGGTCGATTCGATGAAGCAGCAGATCGCCAATCAGCAGTTGAAGGTCGACTCGCTGGTGGATGCGGCGAACACAGGGCCGATCGCCGGCTTGTCGGTGACCGGTTATATCGACCCGACCTACTTGTATAACCGCGCGCAGAGCAGCTCGTCGTTCCTGTTCGCGAACCACGAAAATAGCTACAACTACTTCAACAGCACGTTCGGCGATCTGTACCTGGACATCAAGAAGACCTTCGGTGTCGGCCCGATGGCGCCGTCGGCCGAAATTACCTTGATGCCGAACCGCGGCAACGGTATTACGCTGCTTGCGAACGAGCATGGCAATATCGGCAACAACATCCTGAACACGGCGGTCATCAACGTGCCGTTGACGGCGACGACGACGCTCGTTGCCGGTTTGATTCCGAGCTTCGGCGGTTACGAAGTGCAGCAATCGAACCAGATGCTGACGCTGACGCACAACCTGCTGTATGACTTCTCGGATCCGGGCAGCTACATCGGTATCGGCGCGAACTATACGACGGGTAACTGGGCGTGGAAGTTCTTCCTCGGCAACGAGCAGTACCGCACGTACGGCGCGACGACGCAGGTCGGCACCAACGCGCTGGGCGATCCAATCACGACCAGCAACAAGATCCCGACCTTCACTTCGCGGGTCGACTACACCTGGTCGAGCGCACTGGATGTGGGCGGCTCGTTCAACATCGGCCGTCAGACTTTGCCTAGCGCGCAGGCACTCGATGCCAACGGCAACCCGATTCCGGGTTCGTTCGTCTACGGCGTAGGCGGCCAGTCGCCGAGCTCGGGCGGTACGTTCTTCTTCACCGAAGCCGACCTGACCTACACGCTCGCCGACGTGCAGTACAACGCCGAACTCGACTACGGCCAGCAGCAGAACGCCGCGTACAACGGCGGCCAGGCGCAGTGGTACGGCCTCTCGCTGCTCGCGCACCGCAAGTTCAGCATGCCGGTGGTGGGCCGTATGGGCGTGACGGCACGCTATGACCTGCTCGTCGACAGCAAGAACGGCGGCGGCGGCGGTGGCATCGCGCTGAATGGCAACGGCATGGATACGGCTGACGGCTTCGGCATCGGCGCAGACTGCTTCGCGAACTCGTCGAATCACGGCTTCGAGTGCAAGGGCGCCACCCGTCAGGACGTCGCACTCGACCTGTTGTTCTTCCCGACCCAGCAGATCACGGTCAAGGTGGAATATCGTCACGACTGGGCGAACAAACAGGTGTTCCTGAAGAACGACGGCTCGTACGGCAAGTCCAACGACCTGCTCGCGACGCAGTTCATCTACTCGTTCTAACACGACCCGCCTCATCGCGTGGCCCGGCTTCACTACGGGCCACGCGCCAAGGCCTCTTCTGCATGCTCTGCCTATGCTCCAATTCTCGAACCAGCCTCACGTCGCCTCGTATTACGCAGCAACCGCAAACGACACCACCCGCCACCCTCCCCTCGAAGAAACGCTCAACGTCGACGTCTGTGTGATCGGCGCGGGCCTCACCGGCATCTCGACCGCGTTGAACCTCGCCGAGCGCGGTCATTCGGTCGCGGTGCTCGAAGCATCGAAAGTCGGCTGGGCCGCGAGCGGCCGCAATGGTGGCCAGTTGATCGGCGGCTTTGCCTGCGATATCGACACATTCGCGAAGTTCATGCCCGCGGATGACGTGAAGCGTGTTTGGGACATGGGGCTCGAAACCCTGGATATCGTCAAGGAACGCGTCGCGAAGCATCAGATCGACTGCGACCTGACCATCGGTTACCTGACCGCGGCGAACAAGCCGCGCGATACAGACGCGCTCCAGAAATGGCGCGACGAAGCGCAACGGCGCTTCGGCTATGACCGCTTCAGCTATGTCGACGCCGATGGCGTCGGCGATTATGTTCAATCTCAACGCTACCTCGGTGGATTGTTCGATGCGGACAGCGGCCATCTGCATCCGCTGAATTACACACTCGGTCTGGCGCGCGCGGCACGCGAGGCCGGCGTACAGATTTTCGAAGACAGTTGCGTCACCGCGTTGCGCCAGGAAAACGGCCGGCATGTGGCCGAAACCGCGCGCGGCAAGGTCAATGCGCAATTCGTCGTGCTCGCCTGCAACACCTATCTCGGCCAACTCGCGCCGGATCTCGCCAGCAAGATCATGCCGGTGGGCACCTACGTGATCGCCACCGAACCGCTCGACCCCGATCGCGCGGAAGCGCTGATGCCGGCGAAAGCGGCCGTGTGCGACAGCCGCTTCGTGCTGGACTATTTCCGCCCTGCCCCGGACAATCGCTTGCTGTGGGGCGGCAAAGTCAGCTATTCGACGTTCGCGCCGCGCAACCTCGGTGAAGCGATGCGCCGCGATATGCTGAAGACTTTCCCGCAACTCGACGATGTCAAAATCGACTATGCGTGGGGCGGCTTCGTCGACATTACGATGAATCGCGCGCCGCATTTCGGCCGGCTATCGCCCACCGTATATTTCGCGCAGGGTTTCTCCGGCCACGGCGTGAACACCACCGGGCTCGCGGGCAAGCTGATCGCCGAAGCGATCGACGGTCAGGCCTCGCGCTTCGATCTGTTCGGCAAGATTCGTCACCGCGACTTCCCCGGCGGCGCTACACTGCGCACCCCTGCCCTCGTACTTGCGATGGCCTGGTATCGAATGAAGGACCTGCTTTGATGAATGCACCGACTCCTGGTTTCAACACCCTCGACCACCGCGCCGATGCGCTGATCGCCAACTCCTACTACGAGGCGAGCGCCGCGCGTCCGCCGGCTGACGATCCGATGCTCGACGGCACGCTGGAGGCCGACGTCTGCGTGATCGGCGCGGGCTTCTCCGGTTTGTCGGTGGCGTTGGAATGCCGGGCGCGCGGATTGTCGGTGGTTGTGCTCGATGCGCATCGTCCCGGTTGGGGCGCGTCGGGTCGCAACGGCGGCCAGACGTTGGTGGGATTCGCGAAAGACGAGATCATCGAACGGCAACTCGGACTCGACGGCGCACGCGCCGCGTGGGCGATGTCGGTGGAAGGCGTGGCTCTCGTGCGCGAGCGCATCGAACGCTACGGCATCGATTGCGATTTCACCTCCGGCTATCTCACGGTGGCCACCAAACCGAAGCGTGTGCCGGATTTGCGTTCGTGGATGGAATCGGCGTCGCAACGCTGGGGCTATACGAAACTCTCGTGGCTCGATACCGATGAAGTGCGTTCACGCGTCGCTTCGCAACGTTATCTGGCGGGCGTCTACGATCCGTTTTCCGGTCATCTGCATCCGCTCAAATACTGCCTCGGTCTCGCCGATGCGGCACGTCGTGAAGGTGCGCAACTGTTCGCGCATTCGCCGGTGATCGAAGTCGTGCGTGGTGCACGGCCCGTCGTGCGGACCGCTAATGGCGAGGTACGCTGCCGCTTCGTCGCGGCATGCGGCAATGCCACGATCGGCGACGTGTTGCCGGCGCCGGTGGCCGCACGCATCGCGCCGATCGCGTCCTATATCGTTGCGACGGAACCGCTCGGTCAGGCGCGCGCCGACGCACTGATCAAAGGACGCGAGGCGATTTGCGACAACAACTTCTTCCTCGATTACTTCCGTCTGTCGGCTGATCATCGCGTGCTGTTCGGTGGCCGCGCGAGTTCGACCGGCGCGTCGCCCGTGCAACTCGGCGAGGAAATCCGCAAGCGCATGATCAGCGTGTTCCCGCAGCTAGGCGATGTGCGAATCGACTATGCGTGGGGCGGTTTTGTCGACGTGACGCGCAATCGTGCACCCGATTTCGGCTCGATCGATCCGAACTACTTCTACGTACAGGGCTTTTCAGGTCACGGCGTGGCGTTGACCGGGATTGCTGGGCGCATGATTGCTAAAGCCATGGCCGGTGATACCGCAGCCTTCGATCTGTTCGCGCAGTTGCGGCATGCGCGCTTTCCGGGTGGGCCGGCATTGCGCGGGCCGGCGCTTGAACTCGGGATGATGTATCACCGGATTCTGGAGTTGTTCTAGGAAGATTTTCAGGCGCCGGTTGTTGTCCTCTCGTGGTCTAGCTGCGTAGAGCGCTCCACGCCACTTCAAACGTCGACTCGATGCCCTGGATATCTTCGAGTGCGAAATCGCGAACAATGAAGATCGCCGTCGTCTCTGATGCGCTGCCCGGCGCCAGCCTGCGCGGCGCCGCGAACGTCGTGCCAACGCTCTGCAAGAGAACTCGATCGGAAGACGACGCTCCCGCGACAATCGCCTTCATCCTCAACAGGCGCTCCCCCGTCGCGCCGGCAATGTTCTCGAGCCAGTCGAGCACATCCTGCCAGTCTGCCTGCGAAACGAACCGCGCTCGAAACACCTGCACGCGAGGGTGAATTAACGCTCGCGGTCTGAACACTTGCTCGTCGACGAGGGATGAGCCAGCGGCGAACACATCCCCGAAATCGCGAAACGCCTCCCGCGCGCGCGCCGAAAGCGAAAATTCGTCAATCACACGAGCGAGCGGATTCAGCGTTCGCGCGGTGTCTCCCGCAAGTGTCCGGAGGGACGGAATGACAATGTCGGTCTTGGTCAGTACGATCGTATGAGCGGCAACAAGCTGCGCCACCGCATCATCAGAGTCGCCATAGTCGGCAGGTGGACGACTGCAGTCGTAAGTGACGACAACATGAACGCGAAGCTTTAATTCCGCTAGCTGATTCAACGCGAGCATCACTTGCCCAGGCTTCGATAATCCACTGCATTCGAGCACTATTCGTTCAAACGGTGGCAGTAACAACTGCTCACGTGTGGCGGCCAGATCGCTAATCGTCGTCACCAGGTCGTCGGTCAACGAGCAGCATACGCACCCGTTGCTCAGCGTCGCCACCGTGGCGCCATGCGCGGATTCCGACAATACAGCCCCGTCAATGTTGACTGCGCCGACCTCGTTGACAATCACCGCTGTCGCCGTGTCAACGCTCGTGCCGTCTAGAAAGGCCTCAACGAGCGACGTCTTCCCGCTCCCAAGCAGGCCCGCGAGAATCACCAGTTGCGTCGGCGCACCCATCCCTTTCACTCCGCCCTGCTGTCGAATGGCCCCTCGCCATTCGGCCAGGTTGCCGCAACCATCACCCGGACATCCGCCAGCAATTCCGCAACGTCGAACACGATGCCGCCTTTGATCGTGAACCGCAACGCGCGCTGCTGCTCAAGAGCGCCACGCCCGTCGTTCAACCGCAGTGCACCCGTACCGTACAGCAACTTGAAATCGGACAATGGATTCTGGTCGTGCACAAGCAGGTCAGCACGACTACCGACTTCGAGCGTGCCGGTATCATGGTCGATGCCGAGCAGTTCCGCACCATGCAGCGTCGCTGCACGCAACACCTCCAGCGGTGAGAAGCCTGCCTCCTGCAAGAGTTCGAGCTCGCGCACGAAGCCGAAACCGTAGATCTGGAACATGAAACCCGAGTCGCTTCCAATACATACGCGACCGCCGCGATTCTTGTAGTCGTTGAGGAATGTCATCCAGATACGGAAGCTTTCGCGCCATTCAACCTCGTTCTTTACCGACCAGCGATAGAAATAGGCGCCATGACCGCCACGCTGCGGCTGGAAGTACTTCCATGTCGTGCTATCCGTGTAGGCTTCATGCCATTCGGCGCGGCGCGCGCGCATGAGATCGCGGTTGCTGTCGTAGACGTTCATTGTCGGCACGAACGTATGGCCAGCCTCGAGAAACGCAGCGAGCGCGTCGTCCCACTTGCGACTGCCTCGGCGCGCGGCCTGCAGGAATGTCTGTCCAGCCGTCGCGAAACGCAAATACTCGTCGTTATAGTTGTAGTTGTCGTCGATGTCCTGCAACGTACGGCCGTCGAACAACGCTTCGGGCAAGCCATACGAGTGCTCGGTGCTCGTCAGCCCCCACTGCGCTGTCCTCAGCGCATTCATCCGCCCCACGGACAATTGCGCGTGGTGACAGCATGTCCGCAAGCCGAGTTTTGCGCATTCGTCGAGCGCAGCCTGCATGATCGCCGGTGGGGCACCGAAGAACTTCACACCTTCAGCACCCTTGTCCCGCACCTGCCTGAGCCATTCACGGCCCTCGTCGGGGTTGTAGATCGTCTTCAGGTAGTCGTTGACAGCCGGGAAATAGACATAAGGATGCAGATGCGGCGCCGCAATCCGGTTCGCTTCCGACGCGTCTTCCTGCTCACGCGTCCACGCAAGTCCGTTCATGCAGCCAGCCTCGCGAACGGAGGTAACGCCGTGTGCGAGCCAGAGTTTGTAGACATAGTCCGCAGGCATCATCTCGCCACTTTCCGCATGGAACGGCGTGCCGATGTGTGCATGGCTGTCAATGAAGCCGGGGGTAAGGAACTTGCCGGCGCAGTCGATTTCGCGGTCCCCCTCGGCTGGCCGGCGAGTATCGTTGATCGGCAAACCAGGCACGCCGACCGCGGCGATCGTGACGATCCGGTCGCCCTCGATGACAATGTCGGCCGGTCCCCACGGCGGCGCACCCGTTCCGTCGATGACCATCGCGCCGCGCAGCACGAGCCGTCCGAACGGCCCTTCGCCGCGATCCCTCGTAGTCGACGGCCGGAGTTGCCCCAGTCCCTTGCGGCCGAAACCCGCGACCATCTCCTCGCCCACCTCGATCGCGGCCTTTGAGGGGTTCGTCATGTCACCTCCAGATATCTCGTCACGTGCCATGCGGCACGTGTGATGCGATTTCAGATAGCGCGGCGTGTGCCGACGTCAGAAAACTTTTGTGCCAGGTGCGACGTCACGCTCGGTTGTCAGATACGCGACGGCGCCTTCGGACCGCTCGACGCCGAGCATCAACACCTCAGACTTGAAGCCGGCGATCCGGCGCGTGCCGAGATTGACCGCGCAGACGACCGACCTCCCGACGAGCTGCTCCGGCTGGTACAACTCCGTATATTGCGCACTCGTCGTGCGCTCGCCCAGTTCGCCGAAATCAATCCAGAGCTTGTACGCCGGCTTCTTCGCTTCGTGGTTGAGTTCCACACGCACGACCTTGCCGACACGCAGGTCGACCTGATTGAACGCTTCATACGCACTGCCTTCACTCATCATCTCTCTCGATTAGTTTCCATTGCACACAAGTTCGATGCGATCATCATGGATCTGACGTAACGCGCGACCTCGCCGGTTTCAGACCAGACGACGCTGGAACCGGCTCGGTCGGCATGAGCTTCTCCGGCATCATTAATCCATACGTCGTCGTATCCAAGTTCGGTTGCCAGGCGGCGTGCGGCCACATGGTCCCCGGACCAGATCCATGCCGCCCGCCCCCTTCCGGTCGACGTCGCCATCTCGACCATCTCTTCTGTCTCGGCAAACCGCAGTACCGGCAGCAGCGGCCCCGCGTGTGCGTCCTCGACAATTCGCATGCCGGGCCGCACGTGATCAATCACGGTCGGCGCAAAGTACAAACCGCCCAGGCGCCTGCCCCCAATCACGACCCGCGCGCCGTCGCATACCGCGTCCTCAATCTGTTCGTCGATGATGTTCAAAGTCAGGCTGTCGACCAATGGCCCAACCTGGGTCCGCGCATCGAGCGAGTCACCGCAGCGCAATTCGGCCGTACGCACGACCACCGCGCGAACCAGATGCTCCGCAACACGCTCGTCGACATAGAGCCGGTTCGCGCTCGTACAATCCTGTCCCGCATTACGCAGAAACGTGACGGTGACGAGCGCATCCGCCGCGCGTTCGAGATCGGCATCCGCCAGCACGACGAACGGCATCTGGCCGTCTACTTCAAGCAACACGTCCTTGCACGCGTCAGCGCATTTGCGCGCCAGGTGCTGGCCAACATCTCGGCCTCCGATGAACGAAACCATGCCGATGCGTGCGTCGGCCATGAACTCATCAGCCGCGGTAACGGAGTCGTCTGTCGTCAACACTTGCAGCGTGCCAGTCGGGCCGCCGACGGCATCCCACAGGCTCGCCACTGTCAACGCGCTCAGCGGCGCGCGGGACGACGGCTTCAGGATCACGGGGCAACCTGCGGCGAGCGCAGGCGCGACCCGGCGCACCGTCGTCAGCACTGGTTGGCACCAGTTGGTGATCGCGGCTACCGGGCCAATAGGCCGCAACCGGTGCTCGAGCCTCCGCTCACCAAGGTGTTCCGTGACAGCCGCCACCTCCGTCAGCCTGCTCTGCTCGGCATAACACTCGATCGCGCGGATCGCGTCGCTGACCTCTCGCCGCGCCTCGCCGATCGGCTTGCCGGTCTCGAGTGTCACCGTCGTTGCGACGCGACCGGCGTCGTCGACGAGCCGTGCCGCCCATTTCCTCAGCAGAGTGCTGCGAACCCCGGAAGTGGTTTCACGCCATGGACTCGCGGCGCAACACGCCGCCTCGATCGCCAGTAGCGCCTGCTGTCTCCCGCATGCCGACACCTGTGCGATGACGAGTCCTGTAGCCGGGTTGACGACTGGAAATGTCGCCGGAATGCGATCGAGCACACCCGCCAGACGCGCATGCCATTGCGGGACGACCTCGTGGGCGTGCATCGCGTGCATCGTTCAAGCTGCGCGCTTCGCGGTAGTGACTGCGCGCCCGAACATAGCCAGCGCGTCTGTCACATCCTGCGCCGACGTCGTGAGCGGCGCGAGGAAACGGACAACGTTGCGTTCGACGCCGCACTTGATCAGCAGCAAGCCTTCGTCGCGCGCTGCATCGAGCACGCGCTGCACGAGTGCAGCCGCGGGAGTCTTCGTGCGTCGATCCGTCACGAACTCGACCGCCACCATCGAACCCGTCTGGCGAACTTCGCCCATCTCGTCGTGCGCCTCGGCGAGTACCAGGAGTCCTTCGCGGAGCTGCGCGCCGATCTCGCGGCTGCGTTCGATAACGTTCTCACGCTCGAACAGGTCGAGTACCGCGTTCGCCGCCGCGCAAGCGAGCGGATTGCCGCCATACGTACCGCCGAGCCCACCCGGCAGTGGGGCGTCGACCATGTCCGCCCGGCCGACGACGCCTGAAAGCGGCAGTCCCCCCGCGAGGCTCTTTGCGACCGTCACAAGGTCGGGCTGGATACCGGAATGTTGGAAACCGAACATCTGCCCGGTACGGCCGAAGCCCGTCTGGATCTCGTCCGCGATCAGCACGATCCCGTGACGCTGAGTAAGCGCGCGCAACGCCTGCATGAATTCCGGCGGCGCTGCGAGAAAACCACCGTCACCCTGCACCGGCTCGAGGATGATCGCCGCGACGCGCTCTGCGGCAATCTGCGTCGTGAAGATCTGCTCGAGCGCGGCAAGCGCGTCGTCCGACGACACGCCGTGGTACGCGTTCGGATACGGAGCGTGATAGACATCCGGCGCGAACGGCCCGAAGTTCTGTTTGTACGGGGCACTCATTCCGGTCAGCGTCATCCCCATCAGCGTACGGCCGTGGAAGCCACCGCGGAACGCGATGATGCCAGGCCGATTCGTGTAAGCACGTGCGATCTTGATCGCATTCTCGACAGCCTCAGCGCCCGTCGTGAAGAATGCCGACTTGTAACCCTGCCCGGGTGCAACAAGTTCTGACAGTCGCGCAGCAAGACGAACGTACGGCTCGTAAGCGACCACCTGAAAGCACACGTGGGAGAACGACTCCAGTTGCTGCTGGACGGCTGCGACGACCGCCGGGTGGTTGTGCCCGACGTTCAGGACACCAATGCCTCCGACGAAATCCAGATACTTCAGGCCGTCCTCGTCCCACAAGTACGAGCCGGTCGCACGCTGCGCAAAAATCGGATGCGCGGTCGCGACGCCGCGTGCCACATACGTTTGCCGCATCGCGGCCAGTTGGCTGGTCGTATTCAGTTCTCGACTGCTCATCAGGTTCACCTCCATAGAATGTCCCCATGGTAGGGAGCCAGAACGGCCGGGAATACCTACTTAAAATAGGAAAATCTGCGTATTCCTTCCCCTCTTTCAAAGATTCTTCTATCTTTCATGCGAAGGTAGGCTTCGTTTTTCCTCTCTCTGGTGGGTAGTTATGCGATTTGTGGCTAAGTCCAATGGCTGTGAACGGGTGCGCCGCGCTGCCCCGTCCCCCGGCTCGACGCCGTCGCAGATATTACAAATCAGGAGTGGTGGAAATGAATACCGTGCAACTGTCCGCAGGCTACGAAGAGGACCGCACTGCGCGACGACGCGCTATCGTCGCGACCGTGCTCGGCAACGGATTCGAATGGTTCGACTTCATGGTCTATGGCTTCTTCGCCATCATTATCGCGAAGCTGTTCTTTCCAACGGGCAACGAACTGACGTCGTTGATGCTGTCGGTTGCAACGTTCGGCGTCGGGTTTCTTGTGCGGCCGTTTGGCGGCATCCTGATCGGGATCTACGCGGATCGCGCCGGCCGGAAGGCCGCGCTTTCGCTGACAATTTTGCTGATGTGCGCCGGCACCGCGTTGATTGGCCTTGCGCCGACCTATTCGCAAATCGGCGTTGCAGCCCCCTGTCTCATCGTGCTGGCGCGGCTGCTGCAGGGCTTCTCCGCGGGCGGCGAGATGGGTACGGCAACGGCCTTCCTCACCGAGCACGCACCGCCTGGCAAGAAAGCGTACTACTCGAGCTGGATCCAGACGAGCATCGGCTTCGCGGTGCTGCTCGGCGCGTGCTTTGGCACCGGCATTACGCTTGGCCTGTCGGCGGCCGACGTCGAGAACTGGGGCTGGCGTATTCCCTTCCTCTGCGGCCTGCTGATCGGGCCGATAGGCTTTTTCATCCGGCGCAACCTCGAAGAAACGCCGGTGTTCCTGCAAACGACAGACAAGTCGAAGACACCGCTCGCGGATGTGCTGCGCGATTATCCGTGGCAAGCATTCGCGAGTTTCGCGATGGTCGTATTGTGGACTGTATGTATCTACGTGATTCTGTTCTACATGCCGACCTTCTCGGTCAGAGTGCTGAAGCTGCCGGCGTCCGCGTCATTCATCGCCGCAATGGTCGGTGGAAGCGTGATCACCGTGTGTTCGCCCATCACCGGCTGGTGGTCGGATCGAATCGGGCGGAAATGGCTGCTCGGGGGGGCGTCGGCCGCGATGCTCATCCTCGCATGGCCGCTGTTCGTGATGATTGTGTCGGCGCCGTCGCTTGCCACGCTGTGCGTATTCCAGGCTGTGTTCGGCGTGCTGATTGCGGTGTACACCGGCCCGATTCTCGCCGCGCTTTCCGAAACGTTCCCGGCCAAGGTGCTGTCGACCGGGCTGTCGGTCGCGTACAACCTCGCCGTGATGACGTTCGGCGGTTTCGCGTCGCTGATCCTGACCTGGCTGATCAGCAGAACCGGCACCGCGATGGCGCCCGCGTTCTACGTGATGTTCGCAGCCGCATTCAGCTTGCTCGGCGTGCTGTTCGGCTACCGCCAGCCGCGCGGCACCTGATCTTGCTAGACTTCGCGGCGCCCCGCCGCGTCGTTCCCGGGGAGCCGCGATGAAACTCGAGACCGCAATTCGCGAAACCGTGCTGCGGGACGCCCAAGTCGTCGCCGGCGGCAAGAATCTTCAGCGCGAGATCACCTGGGTGCATATGGTCGATCACCCGGACATTGCGAACTGGGTGAAATCGGGCGAGCTTCTACTATCGACGGGCTATAACTGGCCCGGAGACGAGACCGCTTCGCGCCAACTCGTCCGGGATCTGAGCGCGATCGGACTCGCCGGGGTCGTACTCGCAGTGCCGAATTTCCGCGAGCATTTCCCAACCGAGGCGCTCGAAGAAGCGAACCGCGTCGGGTTGCCTCTGCTGGAGTTGCCATGGGCGGTGCAGTTTAGCGATGTCACGCATGAGATCCTCGCGAAGATCATCAACTTCCAGGGCGCGATCATAGAACGCTCAGAGCAGTTGCACCGTGCGCTCACGAATGCAGCAGTGTCCGCGACGAGCCTGTCTGATATTGCGCGCGCATTGAGCAGTCTGCTCGGGCGAGCGGTGACTTTCACCGATCCTGCAGGCCATGTGCTCGGCAGTTCCATTAGCGACGTCGGCGCGCTGGCGGCTCTCGAGCCGCAGTTCCTCGACGCAACGCGTGTGGACCTCCCTTCCCATTACCGTGGGCCCGCGAATCGCCCGACAAAGCTTGCATTCGCAACGGCGGACGGCGACGCACAACGGCTCTGCCACCCGGTGCGTCTGCAGGACACGGTGGTCGCGCTCATTTGGCTCGATCTCGCCGACGACGAGACCGATGAGCTGGACGCACGCGCTATCGAGCACGCGAGTGTCGTGGCGGCGCTTCACATGATGCACCAGCGAGCGCTCGCACAGCAGGAAGACCGGCTCGGCTATGCGCTCGTCGCGAGCCTGCTCGACGGCGAATTCACCACGTCGGCGAGCGCCCTCGAACGGGCTCGCGTATTCGGCTGGAGCGAAGCCGCCCCGTATCGAATTGGACTCGTGCTGATTGACGAGCCGATCCCGTTGACGACCGAAGGACTCGAACGCCGCGAACGCTGGGTCAATGCACTGAAGCGCCAGTTGCGTGCGAAGGGAATGCCGGAATTGCTCGGAATCTGGCTGAACCAGATCCGGTTAATCTTGCCAGCAGACGCATCGGTGGCGGCACTTTGGGAAGCCGTAACCGACCGGCGCGCAGCGATGGCGGTGAGTCGCGTACACAGCGGCGTGAAAGGCATGGCCCTCGGCGCGAAGGACGTCGAGGCGCTAGTTCCGACGCTGCGGGCCGGCCGGCTGCATCACTTCGACGAGATCCTCTTCCCGCGCGCACTGATGGGCGAAGCGGACGCGCGCGATTTGCTAGTCGAGCGGCTCGTGCTGCCACTGGCGGAGAAGCGGCGCGGCGAACCGCTACTCGATACGCTCGGCACGCTTGCCGACGAGGGCTTCCAACTTGCGAACACAGCAAAGGCACTCGGCATCCACATTAGCACGCTGCGCTACCGTGTCGAGCGAATCGAGAGCACGCTCGGCGTATCGCTTGAGGATCCTCGTATTCGTTTTCAGTTGCAGTTCGCCATTGAGCTGTATCGGCTTCGCGAGGAATAGACGCTGATTTCATACATTGCGCAGGAAGATTTCAGGGCAACGCCACGCTTTAATACGGGAGATTGGCCAGTGTTCCAACCACGACCACTGCGCAGCTTCAGTCGTTATCTGTCAGCAACTTGTCGAGAGGCACTCCGTGCTTGACGAACGGCGAACGGATCACGATGTAACTGAAATACTTCTCGATGCCGAGATTGCGGTCGAGCAGGCGTTCAATCACTTCCTGGTAGTGACCGATGTCCTTGACGACGAACTTAAGCAGGTAGTCGTACCCACCGCTCACCAGGTGACATTCGGTAATCTCGTCGAAATCGCGCACGTTCGCTTCGAAGCGCACAAAATCCTCGCGCCGATGGTCATGCAGCATGATTTCCGTGAACACTGACACGATGCTGGTCACTTTCGCGACATTCACGTGAGCACCGTAGCCCGAAATCACACCGGCTGATTCAAGACGCTTGACGCGCTGCAGGCACGGGCTCGCAGAAAGGCCAACCGCGGCCGCGAGATTCGCGTTGGTGATGTTGCCGTTCCTCTGCAATTCGGCAAGGATCTTGATGTCGATCCGGTCGAGTTTTGGTCGGTTGCTCATATCGTTCTGTTCTCGAATCGGCGGGCGAACCGGCGTCCCCGCTACACGCGGGAAAGCTCCTCGTGATGTGCCTTGACGAACTGCGCCATGCTGGTGAACCTGAAATCGACAGACGGCTCCGCGAATGTGCGCATCGTCGCACCGAGCCCGCGCTGCTCGAAGCGCCGATGAATCCAGCATGAACGAATGTCCAACCGGTTGGCTGGCTCATGATCGTGGTACATGCTGTCCGCGACGTGCAGGATTTCGTCCTTACGCACACCGAGTGTCGACAGCACGTCGAGCATATATTCAAAATTACGGCTCGACGGCTTGTAGCTTCCCACATCCTCAGCCGTGACGACAACGTCAAAGGGCACATGCAGCTTGGCGCGGCTGTATGTGAAATTCTCGTTATCCACGTTCGATATGATGACCAGCTTGAAGTACTTCTTCAAATACTGCAGCGTACTTGCCGAATCCGGGAAGGCGGGCCAATCGCGCACCGAACGACCATAAGCCTCCGCCTGCTCGCGCGTGTAGCTGACGCCCCACTCCTCCGCGAGCCGTTTGTAGACTACCTCGAGCAGCCGGTTGTACGGCATGTCGGGCGTCGCGTTCTGCTGATATGACTCGTGACGGGCGTGCGCTTCCAGCACCTGGTCGCGCGTCGATGGCGGGTCAAGCGATGAGACCAATGCTGACAGGCCCGCGACGATGCCCGATTCCCAGTCGATCAGGGTGCCGTAGCAGTCGAATGTCAGGGCCTTAAAATCCGTCAGCCGCATGAAGGGCTCCTTAACTGGGGTGTTCCGGCTTGCGCGGAACTCGCCGCGCCGGCACTGGCGCGGCAAATCAAACCGGCACAAGGGCCGGTAAATTTATCGACTACTTACTTCTGCAGCAGCGCTTCCTGGTGAGCCTTCGCGAATTCGGCCATGCTGTTGAAACGGAAGTTCACGGTGGGTTGCTCACCGGGGTTCATCGTCGCACCGAAACCGGTTTGCGAATGGCGGCGATAGATCCAGCACGATGCAAGCCCGAACGCGTTCGCGGGCTTGTGATCGTGGAACAGACTCTCGGCGGTGTGGAGGATCTTCTCCTTCCGGATACCGCGGGCGCCCAGCTTGTCCAGCATGTACTCGAAGTTTCGCGGCGACGGTTTATAGGAGCCGACGTCCTCTGCGGTGATGATCGCGTCGAATTCGACCTGAAGCTTCGCGTTGCTGTACGTGAAGCTGTCATTGTCGATGTTCGACAGGATGACCAGTTTGTAGTACTTCTTCAGATACTGCAGCGCGCTCGCCGAGTCCTCAAACGCCGGCCAATTGCGTACGGACTTGCCGTAGGCGAGGCACTCCTCGTACGTGAAAGGCACCTGCCATTCCTCGGCGAATCGCTTGTACACGATCGGCAGCAGTTCCTGGTAACGCTTCGCCGGCGTGTAGGCCTGCTGCGACGACTCATGACGTGCGTGTGCTTCAAGAACCTGATCCCGCGTCAGCGGCGGGTTGACGCGTTCGAGCAGAGGACGCAACCCCTCGAAAATACCCGTTTCCCAGTCGATGAGCGTGCCGTAGCAATCGAAAGTCAGTGTATCGAAGTCGGTCAGTTTCACAGTAACTCCTCCTGTTGGTTGGTGAGCTAGACATAGTCTATTGGGCACGCTCAGCAACCGTTACTTATGTTGCCCACCGCATCGGCAATCTCTGTTGCTCGTCCGCACACCAGCAGCAGAATCTGCTGCTGGCTTCTGCCTGGCATGTTAGCAAAAGGCGATCGCTGGATACCTTACTGTGGGTACCCCCTGGTTGTCGGGGACCCGACACGAACCGGACCCTCGCGCCGCTCCTCCGCCGGAACCCGTCAATCGCTTATCCCGCCCGGTATCGCGGGATAACCCTATTGCCGGATCTGGTTCAACTTCCCGTCAGCAATCTTGTACAGCGTAACCGGCGCGTTAGCCCATTCTCCCGAAGCATCGAAGCGGACCGCCCCGACCAAGGTCGAGAACGCGTCTTTCTTCAACAAGGGGACAAACTTCTCGGGATCGGTTGAGTTAGCCCGCTTCATGGCATCGCTCACAAGTATGGTCGCCGAATAGAAGGCGGGCGAATAGATGTCAGGTTTGCTGCCAAACTCCTTGGTATAGCGAGCGGCGAATTCGGGCCCCTTCTCCAGTTGCTCCAGCGGCAAACCACCCTGGGCGCAATAGCCTCGCCCGTCAAGCGCTCCTCCGGCAAGCTTGGGAAGCTCGACAGAGCAGATTCCGTCACCGCCAAGAATCGGAACGGTCAGCGCAAGTTGACGGGATTGACGGCCGACAGTCGCTGCTTGAGCGTAGTAACCGCCATAAAAGATCACGTCAGGTTTCGTGGCTTTGATCTTGTTCAGGATCGCGGTGAAGTCAACTGACTTGTCCGTCGCGAACTCGCGAGTCGTAATCGACATCCCCAGTTTCTTCGCGGTCTCCACGAAGACGTCGGCCACACCGGCACCATAAGCCGTGCGATCGTCAATCACAGCGACTTTGTCAGCCTTGAGTTCTTTCCGGGCGAATTCCGCCATCCGGGCACCCATGACGTTATCGTTGGCCGCCAAGCGAAATACGTACGGAAGGCCAGCCGCCGTGACCGCTGGATTGGAGGCGGCCCCGGTAATCACTGGGATGCGCGCATTATTGTAAATTTGGTCGGCGGGAATCATCACACCAGAGTTGTAGTGGCCGATCACTGCCTTTACACCAGAATCCACAAGTTTTTGCGCAATTGACATTCCTGTCTTCGGGTCCGCCTGATCATCTTCCGAGATCAGTTCAAACTTAACGAGTTGTCCGTTGATCTTCAGATTTGATGCATTCAGATCGTCGATCGCCAACCTTACGCCGCGCTCATTGTCCTTCCCGAAGAGCGCCTGCGCCCCGGTAAGTGGGCCGGCCACGCCGATCTTAACCACCTCGGCGTGAGCAACGATAGCGGAAAAAAACACGGCCAATGCAAATGCGGAATTGAATTGCGTTTTCATTTGTTACCTCATGGATGGGAAACTGGCTCGTGCGTCTCATTCGATGGTGAAGTCGACACGACATCGTCCAGCGATTCCGAGCATAGGCAGCCAAATTCGACGAACCATCCTGCTCAACGTACGAAAACGCAAGGCTCTTTCACTGCTATTTACGTTAATGTCCACCGGTAGGCCTATGCACGAAGATTCGTGCACCCGGATGAACCGGACCGGTTCTATCTCCCGTGCGCGCAACGCAGTGCTCGATAGGCAGAGGCTCATGGGGCTGTTGCATCTGCCGAAGCAACGGGCAACCGCCGTACTCGTCAGTTCCGCCAAGCCATCTCGCGAATGTCGATGGAGGGCTTTCGTCCCGCAACGAGGTCAGCCGTTATCCGGCCGCTGCCGCATGCCATTGTCCAACCCATGGACCCCTGCCCCGTGTTGAGAATCAGGTTCTGGTATTTCGCCGAGCCGAATCGGGTATTGCCGTCGGGCGTAGCGGGTCTCAATCCGGCCCAGTATTTCGCCTTTGAATAATTTCCGATGGTCGGATACAGACTTATCGCGGCCTGAGTCATATGCCGGAAATCGCTCTCCGCATGCGATGTGTCGTAGCCGACAAATTGCGCCGTCGCGGTGAGCCGAAGCTTGTCGCCGAGACAGGAGAACGCCAGGAGGTTGTCCTCATCGAGTCCGCCAATCACGGGCGCCTGGTCCAGATTCTCGATAGGGACGGTCATGGAGTAGCCCTTCACTGGAAAGACGTCCAGCTTGATACCATGAGGTCTGAGCAAAAGCGGAGAGTAGGAACCCATTGCAACGACGAACGTTTCCGCCTCGATCGGGCCGCGAGACGTTTCGACTGAAACGACGCGATCGCTCGCCACGTTGAGACCTTTAACGTCGGTGTTATAGAGAAATTTGACGCCCCGTCCCTCAAGTACCTTCGCCAGTTCGACCGTGAACAGTCTGGCGTCCCCAGTGCCATCGCTGGGAACGTAGACTGCGCCGACGAACTCGTTCTTGACCGGTTCGAGCGACGGCTCGATAGCTGCGACCTCCGTCGGATTGACTATCCTGATCGGAAGCCCGTTGTTTTCGAGTACGCGCATTTGCTCGACACCGTGCTTCATCGTCGACTCATTGCGATAGATGTACAGCAGTCCCCGATCGGTATGGTGGAACTGCAGCTTCGCGTCGTCGACGACTTCGCCCATAAGCGACTGCGAATAGGACGCGAGTCTCAGGCGCGACGCAGCGTGACGGTCGGCGCGGCTACGTGGACATTCAAGCAGGAACTTGAAAAGCCACGCCCACATGCGCGGCGAAAACTTGAGGCTCAATCGCAACGCCTGGTCATCACGTATGAGGGATTTGAGCAGAATCCCCGGCGCTGCGGGGGAAGCCCACGGATACGAGTGTCCGAGGCAAATGAGACTACCGTTCGCATGGCTGGTTTCGTTCGCCGCTACAGGCTGCCGGTCGACCACCGTGACGTCGAAGCCGTCCTTATTCAAATAGTAGGCGGCGAGTACGCCCGAGAGTCCCGCTCCTAGTACAACGACTTTCATCAGTTTCTTCCACGTAGTTTGCAGGCGAACAGCGACACCAGTTGTAGTGAAGCCTCGGTCGTCCAGGAATGGTGTTCCCACAATCGACTTTGCCGTGGCGTGAATAGTGAAGTGCTCAGCCACCGCTGACTTGATCGTAGCGAGGTGGCGCGGCAAAAAGTATCGAAATTGCGTGGTATATCGCTAGAAAATACCGGACAAGTCCAGCTCAGTTAGACAGGGGGCGGCCGAGCCAATCCACAACAGAAAATGCTGCAAATAGGGCAAATTTAGCGCGGCCTGCGCCACAAAGGTCCTGATCTCGGTATTGGCTTCTGTGCAAGTCCAATACACTGAAACTCGCCTCTCGAAACCGCACACGGCCCGCCAAACCTTTAACGCGGCGATGCACTCCGTCGACATACCGGGTCGAAATATCAACGGACCTGATGAAGACCATCGTGAGCGTTTGCACAGAGGAAAAAAGAGGTGCGGAGGCAATGGCGCTCCCCGTCTTCAGTGCTGTGTGTAAGCGACACGCACGATGTCAACTTGAGAGGACACGATGACGATTCAACGAACGGAAACATCCAGGCGCATGAGCCAGGCTGTACGCGCGGGCAATACGATTTATATCGCGGGCCAATTGGCGTACGACAATCAGTTCGCCGATGCGAAGACCCAGACGACGGAGATTCTGGATCGCATCGACCGGCTGCTCGCGGTCCACGGCGCGAACCGGGAAAATCTGGTGTCTGCGACCGTATGGCTCAGCGATATTCGCTATTTCCACGAGATCAACGAGGTCTGGGATGCATGGGTTCCTGAAGGCCATGCACCGGGCCGCGCCTGTATTGAATCGAAGATCGCCTTCGATGGTTACAAGATTGAAATCCAGGCAATAGCCTATCTGTCATCCGACGCGTGATCGCAATGGCGAGGGCAACGGCAGCTACTCGCAGTTGCGCCGATAGATCACCGCAATCATTCGAAAGCGGGACAACCAACAGCGATGAGAACGATTTTCGTAGACTGCACCCCGGAGCTGCATGAAGTGATCTCCCGACGACGCCTGCCGGTTCCCGCGGGTCTGGACATTCACGTGGGCAGTCCTGATGGCGAAGAGATGCTGCAGTTGTGCCAAGGTGCAGATGTGGTCCTGGTCGAACATAGTTTCGTTCCAGATGCCCTGTTTCGTGAAAACGCCGGGCTTCGCGAAATTGTGTTCATGGGTACGGGAGCGAGTTCATACATTAACCTGACGGCCGCAGAAAGTGCTGACGTTCCTGTGTCGACCGTCTCGCGCTATGGTGACCGGGCCGTGGCCGAACATACAGTCGCCCTGATGTTTGCGGGGGCAAGACAGATTGCCAGAATGGATCGCGACGTGCGCGGTGGAATCTGGATGCCATTGTCAGGCCAGCAGCTCGAGGGGCGCAAGCTTGCGGTGCTTGGTCTCGGTGGCGTAGGGACAGCCGTGGCCGAACTTGGGCAAGCACTTGGTATGGATGTGCACGGATGGAGTGCTACTCCCCGTTCAGCTCCCTTCTTTGAACCCGATCTACGCAAAGCGCTTCAAACGGCGGACGTGGTCTCCATCCATCTGGCTCTTACGAAGGAAACGCAGGGATTGTTGACTGAGGAATTGTTGCAGCTTCCCAGGAGAGGATTTCTGCTCGTTAACACCGCTCGTGCGGCACTGATCGACAGGAAAGCGATGATCGCGGCACTTGACTCCGGGCAAATGGGCCACGCCGCTCTGGACGTATTTGACGCAGAGCCATTGCCACGCGACGACACGCTTACAGGACGATCCAACACAACCCTGACGTCACACGCAGCATATATGACGGAGGACGCATATTGTTCGTTGTGGAGTAAGGCGCTCGATCATTTAAGGCGTATCGCCGCAGCCGGTTAGGCTTGAAGGAGGGGTGACCTTCCTCGAATCTTGCACACACGGAGATGAGACCAGCCGTGGCATCGTCACCTTGCGAGTCGTTGAAATGAGTCAGTTTGAAAAAATCGTCTACGTATGCCGAGTGAGCGGTCAGCGCTTGCATGTTCGACATGATGGCAACGCGTTGTGGATGCCCCTCGGCGACGCAGCGCGGCTCCTTGGCAAGAGGCCCGCGCAACTCGCAAAGTCGCTAAAGTATTTGCGGCTCAATCGCGAAATTGACGAGGCCGCCGATATCAAGGAAACGAACTCCGAACCAGCGACAGCCGATCTGTTACTCAATCACCGTGCAGTGATCTCGCTTGGGTATCACCTGAATTTCGGGCGCGTTGCTCCCTTCAGGGACTGGTGTTCCGAAACGTTGCAGGCACGTCAGCGGATTCTGGCGTTGTTCTAGCTCACCGGCGCTGCGGCCCGAACATACGCGACAACGCACGCGCGAACTCCTTAACAGCGGCATCAGCCGTCGGACGGTACAGCAGCGCGATATCCCTGGTTTCGATCGAAGGCAGCCCGCTCTTCGGTGTCAGCACGGCGTGATCCGCCAACACTGCGCGCGCGGGCAGCAGACTGACGCCGAGACCATCGGCAACGGCCGCCTGGATTCCGCTCAAACTCGAACTGATAAAGCTCATCCGCCAGTGGCGCCCGAGTCCTTCGATCGCATTGGTCATGTCGTCACGGTATAACCCGCGCGGCGGAAATGCGACGATCGGAATCGGATCAAGCTGGATCGAAGGGTTCTTCGCACTGTCGATCCACCTCAATTGCTCCGGCCAGCACGCAACGGCTTCACGGCTATTGCGCCGCTGCTTCACGAGAATCAGATCCAGGTCGCCGCGATCGTAGCTATTGCTCAGGTCGCGGCTTAATCCGCTGGTCACTTCCAGCTTGACCTGCGGATGCTTGCGGTTGAACGCGGCGAGCATATGGGTTGTCGGACCGCCGACGAAATCTTCCGGCACGCCCAGCCGGACAGTCAGCCCCACCGTCGCGCCCGACAGCGCTTCAATCATTTCATCGTTGAGAGCAAGCATGCGGCGCGCGTAGGCGAGCAAGGTTTCGCCGGCATCGGTCGGACTCACGTCGCGACTGCCGCGCTCGAGTAGCTTGTGCCCCGCCATATCCTCGAGACGCCGCACCTTCTGGCTAACGGTGGACTGCGTGGAATGAAGCCGTGCGGAAGCCGCAGTAAAGGTGCCGCAATCGGCCACCATGACGATGGCCTTCAGCAGATCCAGATCGAATAGCGGTGTACGCGCTTTGGCGTTGGGTTTCATCGAGCCTCGCAGCGCCTGACAATGGCATATGTCTAATCAATGGTATCCAATTTCCAACTAACATGCATTTGAACATTTAATTTTCGAATGCCGGGTGAGATGGATAACATCAAGCCATTCCTCGGCAGCCGCGACGAAGCGGCGCGCGGGCCCGTATCGCCACTTCCGTCGAATCGGCATGACCACCATGACTCGCTCTCTTCTTCTCTCCAACGTCCGGCTGGCTGACGGCCAACCGGTTTCCGTAGGCATCGCCGACGGTCGCATCGCGACGCTCGGCCCGCATGTCGAAGCGCAACCTGGCGCGCTGACTGAAGACGGCGGCGACGCTTTGCTGCTGCCGGGTTTCGTAGAAGGGCACACGCACCTCGACAAAAGCCACTGGGGCCGCGCGTGGTATCGCAACGAGGTCGGACCCGCACTAACCGACCGGATCAGCAACGAGCGCGAATGGCGCAAGACGTCGGGACACGATACGGCCAGCCAGTCGCTCGCTCTGGCGCGGGCATTCGTGCAGGCAGGCACGACGCGCCTGCGTACCCATGTCGACGTGGATACCGACGCCGGGCTGCGTTATATCGAAGGCGTGCTCAGCACGCGGCAGACGATGCGCGATGTGCTGGACATGCAGATCGTCGCGTTTCCCCAGTCAGGCATGTTGATCCGTCCCGGCACGGTCGAATTGCTCGGCAGCGCGCTCGACGCAGGCGCCGACGTACTCGGCGCACTCGATCCTGCCTTGATCGACGGCGATCCCGTCGGGTCGCTGAACGCGACCTTTGAGCTGGCGGAGCGCTACCGCAAGCCGATCGATATCCATTTGCACGAACCCGGTGAGGTCGGCGCATTCACGCTGAAACTGCTGCTCGATCGCGTCGAGGCGATGGGCATGCAGGGGCAGGTCGTCGTCAGCCACGCGTTCTGCCTGGGTGCATTGCCCGAACGTGAGCGCGACGCGCTGCTCGAACGGATCGCGCATCTGCGTGTAGCGCTTCTGACCAGCGCGCCGCCGTCTCGCCCCGTTCCGCCGCTCAAGGTTTGCAGGGACAAAGGCATCACGATCTTCGGCGGCAACGATGGTATTCGCGACACCTGGTCGCCGTATGGCGTGCCGGACATGCTTGAGCGCGCGATGCTGATCGGCATGCGCTACGACTTGCGGCGCGATGACGACCTCGCGATTGCCTTCGACTGCGTGAGCGACGCTGCCGCTCGAGGTTGCGGTTTTGCCGACTATGGCCTGCGTGTCGGCGCACGCGCGGACCTCGTGCTGGTCGATGCGGAATGCGTCGCGCATGCCGTGGTTGCCCGGCCCAGGCGCCGCCTGGTTATCGCGAACGGACGCATCGTTGCGCGCGACGGCGAGCTGATTGACGCACTCAGTCGACAAAGCCCTGTCCGGCCGTCGTGACCTTGAACAGCAAACGGGACGAATCACCCCAGAATTGCCCGCTTCGGACAATGGCCCGATCAGCCGGCGCCGCAGCAACGGCAGCGGCGGCGTTCGGTGCTTTCACAACGACGAAGGTCGCCTCATTGCCGACCTTCAGTCCGTAGCTGCTTTTCTCCAGCACGGCCGCGCCCGCTTCCGTCGCCATGTGGAGCGCAACGCGCAGTTCTTCATCGGTATAAAAACCGGAGCGATAACCAACCAGCATGGCTCGTTGCAACATGTCGCCGTTGCCATACGGCCACCATGCGTCCTGAATGTTGTCGTTACCGGTGAACACGCGCACACCGGCTGCGCGCAGTTGCAGGATCGGCGGGAACGCGCGGTCGCCCGGCGCATTCGTCATGATCGATACGCCGGCTTCCGCAAGCGCGGCAGCGACACGATCCACCACCTCGGGCGCGACGTCGCCGAGCCCGTAGGCGTGGCTCACCGATACCCGGCGGTTTAACCCAGATGCGTGGGTACGCGCGGCAATGCGGTGCAGTTGATCGATCCCCTGCTGCCCCGGTTCATGGAGGTGAACATCGATCTTCACGCCGCGCTTTTCAGCAATGCCGAAGACAATATCGAGCTGGCCTTCGGCGTCGCCATCCAGCGTTGTCGGATCGATTCCGCCCACCACCTGCGCGCCTTCACGGGCGGCTGCATCGAGCACTTCCGCCGTGCCCGGACACGACACGACGCCCGCCTGCGGGAACGCAACGAGTTCGATATCCACCACACCGAGCCATTTTTCGCGTGCTTCCATCACGGCATGCAGGTTGGTCAGACCCGTCGTCGCGTCGACGTCGACATGACTGCGCATCGCAATGGTGCCGAACGACGCGGCCTGGCGTATCAGCGCATCGGCGCGCTCGACGATAGGCGCGGCGCTTGCCAGTTCCTGCTTTTCGATAGCGAGACGCTCACGCAGGCTCGCGACATGACGATGAGGACGCCAGCGATCGCCAACGAAGCTTTTATCGAGGTGAATATGTCCATCGACGAACCCGGGCAACACCAGGTGCCCGGCCAGATCAACGACCTCCGCGCCGTCGATCGCGGGACGTTCCGGACCGATGGCGACAAAGCGCCCCTCACGTACGGCGAGGTTGAGCGGGTTGCCGTCGGCGTCTACGGCATTGACGAATACGCGGTCGAACATGGTTCTGGCCTCTGCAAATCAGGACTCAAGGACTCATCCAGCGCGCCCTGATCGGGTTGCGTTCGTTGCGCCGCATGGTCCTGCGTGGAATGGATCGTTGAACCATATTGGAGCGCCGACATATCCACAAATTAAATGTTGGAATGGTCTGTATTCATTTTCTGGATAGATCGGCATACTGTGCGGCTTCTGCGGCACTTTGATGGCGCCGACGGCGCCGAACTTCAATATCGTGCCGGCCGTGCTGCTGGAACTGAAGGGCCAGAATGGCCTGATCAAGGCGCGGCGACCGGCTGCTTTACTATTCTCGGTCGTCAATATCATACTGTCGTACCTATCTGTATTCCGCTTTTGAGGAGGCGCCGATGATTGTCCAACTCACGCCCGAATTCGCGTCCAAATTCGCCAATCTTGCGCTCGCCCACCTCACGCGCGAGTATCCGAACAAGCTGACCCACTCGCTCGGCGGTCCGCAAGACGTGCAAGGTCCGCGCGCATTGCATCCGATTTTTTACGGCAGCTACGACTGGCATTCATGCGTGCACGGCTACTGGCTGATCCTGCATCTGCTCGACCGCTTTCCCGATCTGCCTGAAGCAGCGCGCATCGTCGCGGTGGTCGACGAGCATTTCACCGAAGCGAATGTGGCCGGTGAGCTGGCGTATCTCGACCTGCCGCACAATCGCGGTTTCGAGCGCCCCTATGGATGGGCATGGCTGCTCGCGCTGAGCGCGCAACTCCATTCGCTGAAGCTGTCGGAGGCCGCGCGCTGGTCCAAGGTCTTTGCGCCGCTTACGGAGACTTTTGTCGGCCGCTTCGAAGAATTTCTGCCGAAAGCGACCTACCCGCTGCGCGTCGGCACGCACTTCAACATGGCATTCGCGCTAGCGCTCACGCTAGATTTCGCGCGGCAGACTTCGCGTGAATCGCTCGAGGCGCTGCTGGTGAATACGGCAGAGCGCTGGTTCCTGAACGATGTCGCCTGTCAGGCATGGGAGCCCGCCGGCGACGAGTTTTTGTCGCCTTCCCTGATGGAAGCGGAATTGATGCGGCGCGTGTTACCGCCCGCGCAATTCGTCGAATGGTTCAGGCGCTTTCTGCCCGATCTCGGCGCGAAGAAGCCCGCCACGCTGTTCGAACCCGTCACCGTGACCGACCGTACCGATGGCAAAATCGCCCACCTGGATGGTCTGAATCTGAGCCGCGCATGGTGCCAGCGGTCGCTGGCGCGCGCACTGCCCGCCGGCGACGTGCGCCGGACGGCATTGTTCGATTCGGCCGAGCGGCATCTTCAGAGCGCCCTGCCGCATGTGGCGGGCGACTATATGGGCGAACACTGGCTGGGCACGTTCGCCACGCTCGCATTGGAAGCGTGAGCAGTGGCCCGACGGGGCCCGCATTAAAGGCAAAACGGCGCTGCAAGCGTGAAGCGGTTTGGGCCAACTACCGATTCGCGCCGCGAGCGCCGTTTTCTATTGCCGCGGGATTCAGCGGCCGTTCAGAAGGCACCAGGTGCGGCCCAGCCGCTGAATCCGCCGGCTTGAGGCATTATTGGCCGGTCAGCTTTTTAGGCTTCGGCGGTGCCTGAACCTTGTTGTACTGAAACTCGGGCGTCGCCTTCAAGGCGTCCTTGGTCGCGCCGGCCAGATAGAAATTCCCCCCGCGAATATCCAGCGCAGCGATCGGCACCGCTACGTCATGCGATGCCACGCCGAGAAATCCGCCGGCGGCGACGATGGCAGCGGACAGCGAGCCGTCTGGCGCGATCACCAGATCGCGGATCGAACCGATCTTCTCGTTCTGATCGTTGTAGACGGCTTTGCCAAGAATGCTCTTCTTCACGCTCCAGCCGCTCAGCAGCGCATTGGACTGCTCGACCGTGACGCTCAAGGGTTGTGTGCCGGCGACTTGCGCCTGCGCACCAAAGCTGGTTGCAGCTACCGCGACCACGACAACAAGTTTGCTCAACGTCATATCGCTCACTCCATTCTTAGTAGACTTGACCGGCGCATGGCCTGCGCCGAAGGAATCGCTGCAAAACGATGATACAGACTACGCCGCGCGTCTGCATCCAGACGTGCCATGCGGACGAACCCAGCCCCCTTCGCTGCCACGGAAACCGCGGGGGCACGGCCCAAAGCGCATAACGGTAAAATCGAGCCAGGCGATGACGCCCGTTTAGAGGTGGAAGTTTGACTGAGCTTGAACAGGGTTTCATTTTGACCCGACACTGGCGGGATACGCCCGCCGGTACGGAGGTAGATTTCTGGCTGGCAACAGACGGCGGGCCCCGTCACGTGCGCCTGCGTCCTCAGCCTTCGGTGGCATTTATTCCGGCCGACCACCGCGAGCGAGCGGAAACCATCCTGCGCCGCGAGGCGCCGCTCGATCTGCGTCCGCTCGAACTGTGCGACTTCCAGCAGCGGCCGGTGATGGGGCTTTACTGCCCGCAGTACCGTCAATTGACGGGCTTCGAGAAACGCCTGAAACAAGGCGGCGTCGATGTGTACGAGGCCGACATCTTCCCGCCCGAGCGCTACATGATGGAGCGCTTCATTACCGCGCCGGTGTGGTTCGCTGGCGACGCACAGCATGGCGGCCCGCTTCTGAACGGCGAATTGAAGCCAGCGACGAACTACCGGCCGTCACTAAAGCTGGTGTCGCTCGATATCGAAACCAGCGCGCATGCCGAACTCTATTCGATCGCGCTCGAAGGTTGCGGGCAGCGCCAGGTCTATATGCTGGGGCCGCCGAACGGCGATGCCCGCGGTGTCGACTTCGACCTCGAATACTGCGAAACCCGCGCACAGTTGCTCGAAAAACTGAACGCGTGGTTAGAACGGCACGACCCCGACGCGATCATCGGCTGGAACCTCGTGCAGTTCGATTTGCGTGTGCTGCTGCAGCACGCCGAACAATATCGCGTGCCGCTACGGCTCGGCCGCGGCGGTGCGGTCATGGAATGGCGTGAGCACGGCCACAAACAGAATCATTTCTTCGCGGGCGCCGCCGGAAGATTGATCATCGACGGTATCGAAGCGTTGCGCTCCGCAACGTGGAGTTTCCCTTCGTTCAGCCTCGAATATGTCTCGCGCACGGTGTTGGGCGAAGGTAAGTCGATCGACAATCCGTATCAGCGCATGGATGAAATCCAGCGTCGCTTCGATGAGGACAAGCCCGCGCTCGCGCAGTACAACCTGAAAGACTGCGAGCTGGTCACGCGTATCTTTGCGAAGACCGAGTTGCTGCCGTTTCTGTTGGAACGCGCGACGGTCACCGGCCTGCCTGCGGATCGCAGCGGCGGATCGGTCGCGGCGTTCACGCATCTGTATATGCCGCGGATGCATCGGCAAGGCTACGTCGCGCCGAATCTCGGTGACGTGGCCGGTGCCGCGAGCCCTGGTGGCTTCGTGATGGATTCACGGCCCGGCCTCTACGACTCGGTCCTGGTGCTCGACTACAAGAGCCTGTACCCGTCGATCATCCGCACGTTTCTGATCGACCCGGTGGGTCTCGTGGAAGCCATGCTCAATCCCGGCGACGATCAATCGGTGCCGGGTTTTCTCGGCGCACGCTTCTCGCGCACCCGCCATTGTTTGCCGTCGATTGTCGGCCACGTGTGGCAGGGGCGCGAAACCGCCAAGCGTGAGCACAACAAGCCGCTTTCGCAAGCGTTGAAGATCATCATGAACGCCTTTTACGGCGTGCTCGGATCCACCGGCTGCCGGTTCTTCGATCCGCGTCTTGCGTCGTCGATCACCATGCGCGGCCATGAAATCATGCACACCACGCGTGAACTGATTCAGGCGCAAGGCTACGAGGTCATTTACGGCGACACGGATTCGACCTTCGTGTGGCTGAAGCACGCGCATAGCGAGGAAGACGCGAGTCGCATCGGCCAAGCGCTTGTCGAGCATATCAACGCGCGGTGGCGGCAAAATCTGCAGGAGCGTTTTGGACTCGAGAGCGCACTCGAGTTGCAATTCGAGCGGCACTACAAGCGCTTCTTCATGCCGACGATTCGCGGCGCCGAAGAAGGCAGCAAGAAACGCTATGCCGGGCTGACTGTTTTGCCGGACGGCAGCGAAGAGATCGTCTACAAGGGGCTCGAAACGGTGCGGACCGATTGGACGCCGCTCGCCCAGCAGTTCCAGCAGGAGCTTTATCGGCGAATCTTCAAGCAATTGCCGTATCAGGACTATGTGCGCGACTACGTGCGCGATACGCTGGACGGAAAACTGGACGATCAACTCGTGTACCGCAAGCGGCTACGCCGCTCGCTCGGCGACTACGAGCGCAACGTGCCGCCGCATGTGCGTGCGGCCCGTGTGGCCGACGAGTTCAACCGGCAACAGGGGCGCCCGCTGCAATACCAGGACGGCGGCTGGATCAGCTATGTGATGACAACCGCCGGACCGGAACCGCTCGAAACGTTGCGCTCGGCGATCGACTACGAACACTATCTGACGCGGCAGTTGCAACCGGTGGCCGACGCGATCCTGCCGCTATTGCGGGACGACTTTACGACCTTGATGTCCGGGCAGAAACAGTTGTTCTGACGGGTGGTCACGATGGCGATCAACTTGTTGTCCATAAAACGAATGATTTGAATGCGATCGTTCAGATCGAGCCAAACCCGACCTTCCACTGACCCGCGCTGCGAATAGAATGTAAACGGCGCTAACCCAACGCGCTTCAGATCAAGTGGAGAGGATCATCATGAAAGTCACTGCGTTTTGTGCGGTCGTGGTTTTAAGCATGCCCTTCTTTACTCCGGCCTCTGCCAGCGAGCATATGCATGTCAATCACGACCACGAACACACCCGCTATCAACCGTCCAGCGCGAACCAGGCCGGCGCGGATCAGAATACAGCGGCTCAGGCGCCACAAGACAACAATCAGACCGTGCCGGGCAGCAAGTAAGCGCGATAGGCGAGTGGCTTGCTTTAGCGTGCGTAGCGAAGCAGGAAATCCCGTAACGGCGGATTCACGATATCGGCATGCGTTAAATTCGGCGTGTGCCCCGCCCGGTCGACCAATATAAGATCCTTGCAGTTCGGCAACCCGGCGGCGAGCGCCTCTGCGCAGTCAGGGCTGATGGCGGCATCGTCGCGTCCATGAA
Organism: Paraburkholderia sp. SECH4; assembly: GCF_030511745.1. Classification (NCBI taxonomy): domain Bacteria; kingdom Pseudomonadati; phylum Pseudomonadota; class Betaproteobacteria; order Burkholderiales; family Burkholderiaceae; genus Paraburkholderia; species Paraburkholderia sp. SECH4. Next base: position 84,269 of record NZ_JALOCP010000024.1, on the reverse strand, counting down.
ATACGATCGACGTATGGGTAATCTCGCCAAGGCGCGGCGTGATGTCGTCCCTCGAGACAAGGGCATTGACGGGATGTTCGAAGTGATCCGAACCAGCGTTCATCCATTTCTGGATCCATACCGATGCCGCGTACTCGGGACCGAACAGAAACGCCGACAGATTCTGTGCGACGTTCTTCGCGCCATTACGTGCCCATTCCGCCTTCAGTTCCTCGAAAGACTGCTGGACCGCTTCGGAGTCGACATCACTTCTTGTCGATATCAGGGCGATCGCCCGAAAGCGGTCCGGTTCCAGCAACGCCGCACGCATTGATATGAATCCGCCCTGAGACATGCCGACAAGCGATGCCGAGGCAACCTCCAGATGATCGAGCAAGGCAATGAGATCCTGCGCGGAGTCCCAATAGCTAAAGGCCCGGGTCGTGGCTCCGGTTGCACCGAAACCTCGCTGGTCCCAAACGACGCAACGGAATTCATTCGCCAGCTCCGCAATGTTCGACTGGAACATATCGCCGTCCATCAGGAAGCCATGGCTGAATACAACGACAGGCGCCCCCGCAGGGCCGAACTCATCGTATGCGAAGCGTATCCCTTCTCGTTCAAAAAACGGCATGCCTATCCCTACTTTCGAATAACACGGTGGAATCAATATAAGCTGACCTTCACCGGAACACCTGACCGAAAGTACCGATTGCTTGCCAAATCGTCCTGACTTTCTGAAATCCGCTCTGAAATTCTCACTGAAACCACCACGCATGTCGGAGCACGTTTCTACCCATTGACTGCACTCCTTACTTTTGATTAAGTGACGTCTGTGCGAGTTATCAATCTCCTGGCCTTCCGCAGGATCTCGCCGCTTACCGAAGCGTCTTTTTTTGTATTCATGGAACCCGGCAAAGCGTCGTGCGCTGCCTCGTTCCAAGTGGAGAAATGTTGGGTATGACAACAGTACCAATTGATGGGGACAAGCCCGTCTGGATTCTGCAAGGAAGTTTCGGGAGAGCAACGGTGAACTTCATTAGCCGTCCGCTTGTCGCGCACGCTCACTCCCAATACCAGTTCCTTTTCAAGCTTGGTGGAAGCAACTGCAATTTCCGCATCGGCGCAGACGATTGCACGCTTACAGCGGCGCGGGCAATCTGCCTGAACCCTTGGGTCGAACACTCAAAAAGCTGCAGCGACGACGAGCCTTCCCTGATCCTTTCCCTCGTCGTCGAAGCCCCCTGGTTGCGCCAGCAATTGAAACTCGCCGAAAGCGGCACTGCAAGCATCTTCCCGAAGGCTGAGGTCGTCGTCACGCCGGACGTGCAGCACCACGTGGATCGCATCGCCGCGGCGATCACCAACCACCTGGTCGCCCAGGACGACAATTGCATGCCGATTCTTGCGGATCTGGTGACCGCACTCGGTCGGGACTTTGCCGATCCCGCATTGACGGCCGGCATCATCCCGTCAGGCAGACCGGTCGATTTTCGCATCCGCAAAGCATTGGATTTCATCAAGCACGCGTCGCTGACGAATCCCACCGTTGCCCAAGTGGCGGCTCAAGTCGGCTTGTCCAGGTCGAGATTCTTCCAGCAGTTCCGACTGTGCATGGGCATTTCACCGCAGCACTATATAGATTGGGTCCGCATGTCTCATGCGATCCAACTGCTTGGAGTTAGCGATAAACCGCTTTCCGAAGTCGCCGAAGAGTTGGGGTTCGAAGAACACAGCCACTTCACCCGTTTCTTCGCACAACACATGGGCGTTCCACCCAGTGAGTTTCGCAGGCACTCGGTGACGCTGGACAATCAGCGCGGCTGAACGGGGGTGTGGGGGCTTCGAATGATCCCCACACCCTCTGAAAGCCAGGATTGCGTTAACCGGAATCAGGCCGCGGATTTCCGCACTGCATAACCACTTTCGCTGACGGACGCATCGGCGGCTACTGGATTGCCAAGCACACCCAGTCCGTCGATCTCCACCTCGACCCAGTCTCCCGCTCGCATATGCACCAGCCCCGGTGTGGGAAAGGGACCGTATTGACGCGAGAGGTCATTGCCCTCGACATCATCCGGCTGAGCCTTCAACGCACCAGGCGTACCCATCGCAATCAGATCACCTGGCCGCAAACGATAACCCTGACTCAGATAGCTGATGACTTGCGCAACACTCAACAGCATATCGTCGAGAGGTGCGCTCTGACGAACGACACCGTTGATGCGAGTCTTGATGGAGTGCGTGGCAGGATCGCCAAATTCGTCGCGGGTCATCAACCACGGCCCATAGGACCCCGATGCTTCGAAATTCTTGCCGAGGCCGAATTGACGATTGTGCATCTGGAACTCGCGAACCGATCCTTCGTTGAGGCAGGTGTAACCCGCAACATGTTCCAGCGCTCGCTCCACCGGAATGTAACGACCAGGCGTGCCTATGACTACACCTAGTTCGCACTCGTAGTCGAACGCCCGTGCAACGGATTCCGGCGGCGCCAGAATCGGCTCACCGGCGCCGACATAAGATGCAGCCGTGCGCATGAAAAGGTGGGGAAATTCCATCGACGTTTGAAGTCCCGTCTCCGCGATATGGCTCTTGAAGTTCAACGCCAAAGCCCACATCGCGTTTGGGCGGTCCAGGAAGGGCTTGAGTGTGACGTCAGCGAGCGCCCGGTCGCCTTGCCGTCCTTCTGCCGCTAACCGCAACCGCGTGAGTCCATCCTCCTGCTCCAGGATTGAAATGAGGCTTGATGGCAGGTCCGGGGCGATGTCGGAGACAGCAACGAAATGGGTCGGGCTGGTGACGACTCCTAGTGCGATGCGGCCACCGTCTGAGTAAGCAATAATTTTCATGATCTAGTGTGTCTTTGGGTTGGATTAAATAGCTGGATTTGCAGTCTGAATGTGGGAGCGCTGTCCCATGTGTATCAATAGTGCCGGCGGCACGCCGGCGTTTTCGAGCGTTCATGAGTTCGATTGACGACTCGTCAATCAGCGGAGCATGACGTGGCGAGTCTCAGTTCTCCACCACGGCGTTATCGGGAAACTTTTGAACCGCTCTACGACCGACCAACGATAGGGCGCCGAGAGCGAGGATCGCCGCGCCGGCCGGCGCAACGGCGGTGAGGAGAATCTCGCGCACCGGCCAACCGAGCGACAGCAAGCCTCCGCCAATCGCAGGCCCAACGAAGGAACCGACCCGCCCGATTGCATGCCCCCAGCCCACCCCGGTTGCACGAATCTCCGGCGGATAGAAGGCGACTGCGAGCGCGGTTTGGCCCATGATGCCGTTGACCAGACCTGCGCCGATCACACCGATGAACAGCAGCACGATGGCCGGCGTCACCGCCACCTGGCTAAGGCTGCCGACGCTGATAATCACCAGCAACAATCCCACAACCAGCGCCGATTTCACCCTGAGCCTGCCGGCAAGCGTCATCATCGTGACCGCCACCGTCATCAGGACGTTGCCGCTCAGACCACCGATACTGAAGGCCGCCATGCCGACCGACGCATGGTCCGCTGAGAAGCCGAAATCCACCAGCAACGTCGGCACCCAGAACAGCAGTGCGTAGACGTCCATGAAGATCAGGAATGAGAACAGCCACAGCAGGCACGTATAGGCGCCCAGACCATTTTCGAACAGCGCCTTGAGCGGGTTAGACACACGCACGGCGGCGGCATCGGCTATCACCGGGCTGCGCGCCGGGAGGATGCGAAAGAACGCAACAACCAGCAGGAAAGGCAGGACACCACCGGTCACAAAGATCGACTGCCAGCCGAAGTGACTCATCAGAGGACCACCTGCCACGCCGCCCGTGACGGCGCCGACGGACATGCCAGTCGTAACGAGCAGGGACGCCGCCACCTTATGCTTCGCGCCAATGATGCCGGCCGCCGCCGTAATGGCGATCGGCAACGCCGCGCCCAAACCGATGGCCGCCGCAAGGCGCATGACGGACATGCTGGCGATATTGGTCGCGTACGCCGTCACGAGCGTGCTCCCGGCAAATAGCACAACACTCGCGACACCTATGGAACGGTGTCCGAAACGTTGAGCGAGCGGACCGGAAATCATGAAGCCGATCGCCGCGCCAATGTTCGTCGCGACAAAAACGGTGGTGAAGAGCGCCGGCGCCAGATGCCATTCATGAGCGAGCCTCGGCACGACAAAGGAGATCGACGTGGTGTTGAATCCGTCCAGAACGATCACCAGGAAGCACACCAGCAGGGCCAGCACGGGCCCCACGCGGCGTGTTTTGGCCAGGCCGCCTTCCATGGACGGGTTCGGGTCTTTCGCAATCATCGAATCATCTCCTTTGCAACTCGTGCACGGGTACGCGACCCGGCTGACATGCTGTAGCCAGGCGCGAGCACACGCCTGTTGAACTGACGCACCACCATGGACTCAAGCCCGTATAGACGCTGCGATGCGCTGCTGCAGCGCGGGGGTAAAAATGCGCTTGGGAAGCATGCAATGAATGCCTTTGGGCGGAATGGTCGAGTAAACCGTTCCGGTCTGATTGGCGTATTGCGTCACACGGAAGCTGCCTGCCACGCTATAGATTCCATAGCAATCTTCCGGTGCAATGCCACTGGCGGCAGACAGCCAGCTGATCATCTGGCGCAGACAGGCAACCAGTGAATTCTCGAGAGAGTCGGAAAACCCGAAACCGATCCAGTGGTCAGGCGTCTCCGCCATGGGCACATTCAGCGCAGCGCCTTTGTGCAGGATGTACTGGATGCGCATCTCTTCGAAGGCAGTCTCAATCGAGGTCTGATCGACGTTGCCTTCACCCGAGGCGCCCATGGAGCCGCCCGTCCACACCCGCGCACCGGTGACCTGTACAGGCAGGAAGATCGACGTGTCCACACCCAGCACGGCACAGTCCAGATTACCGCCGTAATTGCCGGCCAGATTCGCGCTGACGGGTTTCTCGCCGGCCGGCTGCGTGGCGATATACGCCTGAAATGGCTGCAGAGGAATATTGACGCCCGGCACATATGCCGCGGCGGTCCTGTCCTTGTCGAATTTCAGATAGCGCAGGTAAGGCTTGAAATCGTGCGGCAATGCGCCGACACCGGGAGGCGCGGAGTTCCAGCCCCAGTCGATCGGCCGCATCTTCAACATACGGCATTCAACCAGATCGCCCGCTTCGGCACCGATGATCGAAACGGGCCCAATCAGCGAGAAGGGACCGTTGGGGTACTTCTTGCGGATCGGCTCGCGCTCCTTGAAGGTCAGCCCATACTTGGCCTCATTGCCCCAATTGGTCCAAGTGCCGTCATACCAGACGGTATCGCCCGACTTGATCGTGACTGCCGTCGGCGCGCTGGGCTCGATCTGCCCGACCTTGACCGTTTCCAGCGACGGCACCAGTTTGATGGTCTGACCTTCGCGCGAGGCTGCCGCGACAGCCGCCCCTTGCGACGAGCCGCTCTGCGCGCGAGCCGCGCCGGAAAAACCTAAAGCACCCGCCGCAAACGCGCCGAAACCAAGCTTCAGAATCGATCGGCGGCAAGCGTCGGTGGCGTCACATGTCGAGGCATGCCTGTCGTCCGTGGCGCCTGTTACGCCCACTGCATCGCGTTGTTCTGTTTCGCGTTTCATGAAAATCTTCCCAATATCGTTTCAATAGGACACGACGTGTCATCGCACAGTCGTTGCGCCGATTGCTTCAATTGCACCCTTGACGACCTGATCATCGATCTCAGAGGGCGCCCCACTCGCGCCAACGGCACCTAACAGATGCCCGTCGACAAAAACAGGAAACACACCCCGTGCCGGCAGAAACGGGGCGAAATACCCAGCACCGGAAACATTGCTGTACTCCGAAGGATCGTCCTTGAAGCGCTGCTCCAGCGTTGCACCGGACTGGCCGCCGAGCGCAACGGAGGCGAAGGCTTTGCCGCGGGCGAAATCAACGCTAACAAATGGCGCGCCGTCCATTCGTACAGCCATGATGAGGTGCCCTCCCGGGTCGAGCACGGCGAAACTCATCGCGAGATGGCGGCTCTGCGCAGTTGCCGTTGCGATGTCGACAAGCTTCATTGCCTGCTTGATACTCAGCGAATAGCTTGCAAGCGGAGGCGCTGCCTGCTGCGCTTGAGTTGTGTCGGCAGCGCAAACGTTGCTCAGAAAGACGAGGCACGCCGAACCCAGCAATGTGGCGAATACAGCCTTGTTTGACGGAGCTGAACGACGGAATCTCAAGCTAGTCTCCTCTTCATGACACCTCGAGCACCGCTCGATAGATGAAGCTTATGCTGGGGAGCGCGCGTCCCTATAACCAGAAAGATTGCGCGCTTACCAACGAGTCCGATAATTTCTGATCAGGCCTATCGCTGAGAACGCAGCCCCCAGCGCCACCCTTAAAGTCGAGCGTGTTATTGACCCGATGCGGACGCCGGCGTAGCGGGTTTCGATGCAGCGGCCTTACGCTCCGCGTCCATGAGATTCTGCGGATAGTTATCCTGATTGCCTGACTCTCGATAGCCGTTCTTCTCGAGGGCCTTCAACTCGGCGTTCTTCTTTTCCCGCCGGGCCTTGCTAGCAGCCTTCCGTTGGGCCTTGGCGATCTGCTTTGGCGTTGATGCGCCCATGGAGGAGGACGCCTGCTCGCCACTAGCCGGTTGAGCCGTCGCCACAGGCGTCTCGATAAGCACCAAACCAAGCGATACGACGAGTGCAGCTGAAACTGCACGAAACTGGACCATGATTGAGTCTTTTTGAAAGTTGAACTACTGAGGGCAGCCGGACAGTGCTGCACGGCGCCCCAGGACCACTCGACGAAGTCCTGGGGACATGGCAACGGCCCGACTGCGAGTCACACGCGGCAAACAGCTACAGGGGCACTTACTCGGTCGTGAATACCGCTACGCCCGCACCTGCAAACTGCTCCGAGTGCCCCGGTCCGTGCGGCACGAAGACACGATGAGACTCACCGTCCACCGCCACTGAGTGCGCGCCCATCGTGGTCGGAACAATCGCGACGATGCTGCGCGTAGCGGCGTCGATAATGCCGAGTGCCGGGTCGAACTTCGCCGTCTTGCTGCCGACCTGGGAGACGTTGTCGGCCGAGCGGTGACCGGCGGCGAGGAAGTAACGATTGGACACCGGGTCGTACACGACTTCGTCCGCGCCGCCGAACGGCAACTCGGCGACGGTTTTGCCGTTTGTACGGTCGATGATCACCGTAGTCTGCTTGCCACCCTCGTCCGGATCGCATCCGATCAGTGCATCGTTGCCCGGGCCCATCGCGAGGCCGGTCGGGCCTTCACAACCCTTCAGCGAGAAAACGTTCGCAACGACAGGCTTGCCTTCGAGAACCGACGCGACCGGAATCACATCGACTTCTCCTTTCGGGTTGGCTTTCGTACCATCGTTGTTCAACACGAAGTTCTTGCCCTTCGGGTCATACGCGCACGCTTCAAGACCGGTCGAGTCCTTCAACGAGAGTTTCCCGATCACTTCCTGGCTCTCGGTATTGATGAAGGTGGCAAAAGGCGGTTCCTCTGCGCCGCTCGAGAACATCACGACATGATGCACAGGGTCCAGGCAGCTCTCATCGGCGCGAATACCGGACGTGCTGACGGTAATGGTCTTAACCAGCTTTTTGGTTGCGACGTCGATCACCTTGACCGAGTTGACGTCGCCCACGTACACCAGCGACGTGCCCGGCAACGGCGTGACCCCCGACGGTCCAGATTTGTCATGGCTCGGTCCGATGCCGGCGAAGTTCGCCGAAATCTGGTCGAGCAGCGTGGCCGTCTTTGCGTCGAACACGTCCAGCGTGGCGTTCGCCCCGTCAGCCAGGTAGTACTTGCCATCCGCCGACGCACTGATGTCGAAGCCGAACGGCTTGGCGCTCGTCACCGGAATATTCGCAACCCATTTGGGCGCGGTCTCCGCCGCGTTGCTCGCCCACGTATAAGCGCCGACCGCGAAAGTACCCGCTAAAGCCAGGCCAAGGTATGTACGTTTCATGTGTTGACTCCTCCAATCAATCGTTAAAATTTCCAGCCGCGGCTGGGACGGGGAGCACTTCCCCAATTTGGTTATCGCAGCGCAGACAAACCTGCGAAATAAGGGTGCTTAGAAAGCGTGATACATGCCGATTCGCACGTCAGCCTGCTGACGTGCCAGCGAGGGCGCGAAACTCCCGCCGATGACGGGGTCCACGCCGGATGACGCCTTCAGGTAATCCGAGGAGATATAAACCTGGGTCCGTTTCGACAGCGAATAAAGCGCCGCTGCAGTCACCTGATTCCACGTGTGACCTTCGAAGCCGGTGTGCTGATAACCCAGAACCAGTTGCGTGGCCGGAGTGACCTGATACGTCGCCCCGGTTTCATAGACATGCATGACCGAGGTCTGGGCCTGGTACTTCAGGACGGTGTCGCTGAAGTCGCCGTAGAGCGTAAAGTCTCCGATCGCGTACGATGCGCCGATCCCGAACGTTCCCAGAGAGCTGATCTGGAACTCGGGCATCAGATCGGTCGCGGTATTGCCCGACACAGAGGCGACAGGCACATTGAAGAACGTGTGGACACCAATTTGCGCATAAGGGTCCAGCGTGGGCTTGGCCTCGTACGTGTACGCTGCCCCCACAATCAGAGGTCCATTGGCGTATTGCAAGCCGGCACTCCAACCGCTTCCGTCATGAAAACTTCCCGGCGTATTGCTAAAGCCGTACATCGCGCCAAACGTGAAGCCGCCCCACACAGGACTCGTGTACTTGATGGAGTTGTTCATGCGGTCATTGTTGGTGTGGTCGAAGTCGCCCTGATGGATCGCGTAACCGCTGCCGGAGGCGCCCACGTTGAACTGCCCAAAGAAATCCGCGCTGAAGTCGAACTGCCTGCCCATTGTCAGCGTGCCGTAGTCGGTCTGCAGACCCACCCATGCCTGCTGGCCAAATAGCGTGTTCGCCTGATTGAGCTGACCGTTGTTCAGGTTAAACAGCGACGACAACTTGAACACGGTCTTGATGCCGCCGCCCAAATCCTCGGTGCCCGTCAATATCCATAGATTTGGAAAGAGCACGCCGCTATCGGCCTTGTAATTGTGGTGACCGCCTTCGTTGTCGACGAACGTGATACCGTCGTCCAGTTTGCCCGCCATCGTGATGCTGCTCTGCGCAAAGCTCGCACAGCTCAAACCAGCGCTGCACAGCCCCGCGCCAATGACCGCGGCAATCAGCCTTCGTTTCATGTCTTCCTCACTCGCTCTTAGTAATGGATTCACTGCCAGCCGTTTCCGACTTCACAGCTCGCATTTATATATTCGTTGTACGAATCGTTCAGGAAAGAAAGACAAGCTAAAGGAAACACGCGACGCACCTGCACGACAGCCAGATTGCCTCGGTCATCGCCTTAGCCGGCTTTCCGCCCCACCACCACGCCAAATCCTTCCTAAAGATCTACTTCTGCAATACTGATGCAATCAATTGCCTGAAGACTCGTATTGAAGATCCGTTGGCCGCCCTATTCTTCCGGTGCGTTCTCAACTGATCTCGTTAGCGATTACGTTTGTGTCGGCCGGATCGTTATTCAGATAATACGGAACATCCGGTTAAAGTCCTTGACCTCGAAGTCTCGCCGCTTATCAAAGCGTCCGTTTTCGTGACTAACGTCAGGTGGAAATAGCGACAACAACGGCAAAGGGCATACAGGACTAACAACACAATGAGCGACAAACAACCGTGAGGTCATGTATCGCCTGGCAGAGTCAGCCGATCCGCTCGTTTCTGCCCCGTCCGAGCACGTCCGCGAGTACGGCAACGAGCAGAACGGCGCCAATGATCAATGGTTGCCAGTTTGAGTTGAGGTTCAGGAGGTTCATCCCGTCGATCACGAGTGCAAGAATGAGGCACCCGGACAACGTGCCGAGCAAGCTCCCTGCGCCACCGAACAGGGACGTGCCGCCGATCAATATGGCCGCGATAACGGGAAGCAGAAGCGGCTCGCCCATGGCTGAATCTGCTGCATTGACCCGCGCGAGATAGATGAGCGCGGCAATCCCGGACATCAAGCCGCTTATCGTATAAACGGCAATTTTGCGCCGGCGCACCGGTATGCCTGAGAGCCTCGCAACCTCGCTATTGGCGCCGATCGCATAGATTTCCCGGCCGAAGTTGAGTCCTCCCGTGACGATCGTCGCGCCAATCAGCACGAATACCATCATGTAGACGGGCAACGGTATGCCGCCGAGGAATCCTGTGCCCAGTGTTCTGAACCCCGTCGGAAAGCCGTAGATTTCGTTGCCGCCCATGTAATGGAACGCGAGCCCCTGAACGACCCAAAGCATCCCATAGGTGGCGAGAAACGGCGGAAGCCGCAGCAACGTCACAGCGAGACCATTGAGCAGACCGATCAGCGTGCTGCATGAAAGCGCGGTGGCGGCTGCCAGAATCGGCGACCCGCCTGTCTTCATGACACCGGCCGCCAGGCAGGCCGACAGCGTCAGATTGGCCGCGATCGAGAGATCAAAGCCGCCGGACAGGATCACCAGCGTAAGCCCGGAGGCGAGCAGGAACATCAGGCTCGCCTGACGCAGAACGTTGAGCAGATTGGGGGCTGTGGAGAACGCCGACGTCGTGAAAGCCAATGCCATCGCAATCAGAACGATGAGTACGGCGCGATAGATCAGCGTGGCCGTTTCCTCGCGAACATGATGACGCACATCCAACTGGCTGACACGGGACCATACGAAGCGGGAGTTGTTCAGAATACTCATGCTTTCGCTCCATTGACTCCGGACTTGCGCACACTATCGATAACAACGACAAGGAGCACCAGCATCCCGACGGAAACAACCTGAAGAGAGGACTCAATGCCAAGGAGATTCAAGGCATTGCGCAAAACGCCGATCGTCACGACGCCCATGACCGTGCCGAACAACCATCCTTCGCCACGCTCGAAAGACGTGCCACCGAGGACCACGGCCGCAATGGCATCGAACTCCATGCCGATTGCCGAATTGGGCTCTGCAGAATTCATTCGACCGACCAGCACCAGTGCTGCCAGGCCGACCATCAATCCACCGAAGACATAGATCGCAATGTGAAAGGCTTTGGCCTTGATGCCGGCGAGAAGCAGCGCGTCCCGATTACCGCCGATGGCGAACACATAGGTGCCAAACCGGGTGTGATACAACAGGAGATGGGTAAGCGCATACGCGAGGAGCGCAAAGATCACCGGAAACGGAATGCCGAGAAGGGTCCACGCGTAGAGCTGGGCCACGCTGGGGTTCCCGACGACAACCGCATTGCCGTCCGTCAGCACTAGCGCAATACCGTGGGCAATGCCGAGCGTACCGAGTGTGACAACAAAGGGAGGAAGCCCCAGCCTCGCGATGAGTGCGCCGTTGAAGAGACCCGTCAGCATCCCTACCGCCACCGAAGCACATAACGCCAGCGCGATGCCCCACCCCAACCCAAGAGTCTGAGCGAAAACGACCGCACAGAGACTGAGGAGCGCACCCACGGAGAGGTCGAGCCCCTCGCTCAGGATGACGAGCGTCATCGGCATTGCAATCATGAGCAGGATCGAGACCTGCAGTCCGATGTTGGTGATGTTGCCACTCGATGCAAACCCGGGCACGCCGAACATCGCCGCCACCGCAAGTACACCGCTCGCCGCGACAATCGACGGCACTGGCCGCCGCTTTCGTATCACACTGATTCTTTCAGCGCTTGCGTCCATGATTTAACTCCCATGCATTGCCAGACGAAGAATGTTCTGTTCGCTCAGGCTTTCTCTTGGCAATTCACCCGAGACCACGCCTTCGCGCATGACGTATGCGCGATCGCAAACGTGAACAATCTCCGACAATTCTGAACTGATGAGAAGAACGGCGGCACCGTCTTTAATCAGTTTCTCGATCAGATTGAAAATTTCCGTCTTTGCGCCTATGTCAATGCCGCGCGTCGGTTCATCGAATATGAACAGCCGGCAGCCGGCGCTGAGCCATTTGCCAATCACGATCTTCTGCTGATTGCCGCCGCTGAGGACACGGGCGCTCTTACTGGGGTCGCCAGGAGCGATTCGCAAGGAATCGACGAGCGCTTTAGTCGCACTCCTTGCTTTCTCCGCTTGATACCATCCTCTCGGAAAGAGTTTCCACAGGCTGGCGGTGAGCAGGTTTTCGTGCACGGAGCGCTTCAGCGCCAGTCCTTCCTGCTTCCGGTTCTCAGGAATCAGACCCACGCCCATCGCCGCGACTTTGTGAGGACCGCCGGTCACAGCCTCACCAAAAACGGTGACCTGGCCGGTTTCGATCGGGTCTGCGCCAAAGACCGCCCGCACGACTTCCGTGCGCCCGGCGCCGACAAGTCCCGAGAGTCCGACGATCTCGCCGCACCGGACCTGCAGATCGACACCTCGGACGCCGGTTGTGGTGGTCAGTTGGCGCACGTCGAGTGCGACCTTGCCCGGCTCGCCGAAATATTGGCGCTTGTACACCGTTCCGACTGACCGGCCAACCATCAACGCGATCAGTTCATCGGGTGTCGCCGCGGTGGCCGGCATCGACCGCACCAGACGGCCGTCACGCAATACCGTGACGCGATCGCCCAGGTCGAACACCTCCTTCATGCGATGAGAGATATAGACAATCGCGGCACCGGACTCGCGCAGCTTCCTGACGACACTGAACAGGGCCTCGGCCTCACGGTCGGAGATTGCTGCCGTCGGCTCGTCCATGACCACTACGCGGGCATTGTGCGAGAGCGCCTTTGCGATTTCCACCATCTGCTGCTGCGCGACGCCGAGGTCGGCCGCATAAGCATGGGTATCGTAGGCAAGGCCAAGTTCTTCGAGCGCGGCTCTCGCGTCGAGATGCATCTTGCGATGATCGATCAGGCCAAAGCGATTGCGCGGTTCGCGCCCAAGATAAATGTTCTGCGCGATGTTCAGGTGCGGTACGAGAGAGAACTCCTGGAAGATCACCGCGATGCCGAGTCGTTTGGCGTCGGCAGGCGACTCGATTGTTATCTGTCGGCCGTCGCTGAAGAACTCGCCGGAGTCGGCTCTGTACGCGCCGAACAGTACTTTCATCAAGGACGACTTTCCTGCACCGTTCTCCCCGAGAAGCATATGCACTTCACCGGCATACAACTGAAGGTCGACGTCAGTCAGGGCGCGCACACCCGGGAAGCTTTTGCAGATCTTGCGCAATTCCAGAAGAGGCACGCCATCGGTCGGAATCGTTGTTTCCATGTTTGCCTTCGTTTTGTGGCTTGAGCAGTCACTGGCAGTGCCGGCGTATCGTTCGAGCGATAATCCGGCATCGCGACAACGCGAACTCCGGGCTCGTTAGTTGCTCACGACATCGCCCCATTTCGGACACTGCCGTTTGTCGCCGGGCACTTCGAATGGCGCATAGTTCGTCTTGTCGATGACGATGCCTTTGATCAGAATGGTCTGCGGAACGGACTCCTTACGCACCGTCTTCACGGCCGCCATCGTGGCAATGCAGCCCATCTTGTAGCCGTTGAATTCGGCCGTCGCCAGCAGTCGACCGTCCTTGATGGCTTTGACCGACTCCGGCACGCCCCCGATACCCACCACCTTGACCTGCTTCTGCCCGGCCGCCTCCAATGCCTCAATGGCACCCATCGCCATCACGTCCGCTGCCGCGAGAACACCGTCGATCTTTGGATTTGACTGAATCAGGTTTTCCATCACCTGAAGCGCCTGCAAACGCTGATAGTTCGCAGGCTGGGAGGCAAGGAGCTTGACGTTCGGAAATTCCTCCAGCGCCTTGTGAAAACCGCGGACCCGTTCGTCACTCGTGGTGGAGCCCTTCACACCTTCAAGAATGACGACATTGCCTTTCCCGCCCAGGCTCTTCAGCAGATAGCGGCCGACGTCCAGCCCCAGATTGAAGTCATCGGCGACGACGACGGAGGCAAATTTTCCGCCTGCAACCCGATCGTTGTAGTTGACGATCGGGATACCGATCGCGTTGACCTTCTCGATCTCCGGAACGACACCATGTGGGTTGACGCCCATGAACAGCACGACGCTGGGTTTCTTGACACTGACGTCCTCGAGCTCGCTGAGCTGCTCGCCGAGATCATTGGGCCGCGTCGGCGCGTAGTGGGTCACCGAAACGCCGAGATCCTTTGCTGCCGCGTCGACGCCGGCGTGGACGAGCGCAAAATGCGGGTCGACCTGATTCTTGTAGAAAGCCGCAACGCTCTCGCCAGTCGCAAATGCGTTTGGCCCCGCGGCAATGCCCAATGCAAACGCACAGGCGATGAGAATGCGTTTTTTCGCCAGTCGGCTCGTCAGTTCTGTCGTCAGTTTCAAGGTCGTCTCCGTTTAACTGTTTTTTGGCGGGCCTCAAGCGAGTGCCCGAATCCGGTACGCCAGCCCGGTTGCGGGAATGCATCCCGGGAAACACCTCCAATCTTGCGCACAATCGATGCAATCGTTTGCTTGAAAGCAAATCAATTATTAAGCTTTTACTGCATCGCGTCTGCCATTCTCACTTTTCTTTCATGCAACAAATTTTATGCAAACGTATGCACATACTAGCCAGGCAGATACCTTTGTCAATTCATTTATGACGCTCAGCGCATAGGGTTTGTACTTGCAACATTGAGAGCAACCCTTTGCACCTATACAATGACTTCCATGGCCAAAACATCAGAATCCCGGGCACCGATCCGCGTCACCATTCGCGAAGTCGCGCTGCATGCGTCTGTCAACGCGTCGACGGTTTCGCGCGCCCTCAATCCTGCAACCCGTCACCTGATTGGGGACGAAGTCGTCCGCAGAGTGTTGGCGTCCGCGAAATCGCTCGGTTACCGTCAGAACAAGCTCGCGTCCGCGCTTCGTGGGGGGCAGTCAAGGGTGATCGGGGTGTGCTTGCCCGATATCGAGAATCCGGTATTCCCGCCAATTGTCTGTGGCATCGAAGAAGAACTCGCGGCCGTTGGCTATGGCGTCCTGATCGCCAATACCGTTGGCACGTTGAAAGACCAGGAACGCATGCTTGAGCAGATGCTCGAGCGCCAGGTCGACGGCCTCGTTCTCGCAACCGCTGCCCGTCACGACCCGTTAGTACGGCGTTGCATTCTCGACGGCATACCCGTCGTGCTGGTGAATCGCGCGGAGGAAGGCGGACAGGTGCCGGAAGTGATCAACGACGACTTCCTCTCCATGAAGCTTGCGGTCGATCACCTGGTGGAGCTAGGGCACAAGCGGATTGCGCATCTCGCCGGTCCTGAGCGCCTCGCAACCGGGCTCTCGCGAATCCAGGGCTTCCAGATGGCGACGCAGCAGCATCGCCTGACTGGGACGGTTATCCTCGAGGCCGCCGAATTCACGCGCGAAGCGGGCCAGGTGGCCTGCGACCAGTTGCTGAAGGAGCACAAAGGCGTAACGGCGATCATTGCCGCAAATGACCTGATCGCGCTGGGGTGCTATGACGTTTTCGCAGAACAACGTCTGATTTGCCCGAAAGATATTTCGCTCATCGGTCACAACGACATGCCGCTTCTCGACATGCTCCATCCGCCATTAACCACGCTGCGTATCCAGCACCGGGAAATGGGCAGGCAGGCCGCGAGACTGCTGCTCGGGATGATCGCGACACCTGGCGCGGCTCCGCACCGCATTACGCTCCCCCCCGAACTGATGGTGCGCGGCTCGACCGCCATGCCACGCAACACGCCGCTGCGAGCGAGAACGCCGAAAACCGCGCCTGCTTCTGCTGAGTGAGTGCCGAATGAGCACAGAAGCGCCAAGCATCAACCTGAAGCGCTTCGTTCAGGCGGTCTGGTGCGCTGACGCGCGAGCCATTCGCGCGGTGCGTTACCGATCCGTGATTTAAAGAGCGTCGAAAACGCGCTCGACGTGAACCCAAGAACACGGGCCGTCTCCGCTACGGAAATCCCGTGAACAAGTGCACACATCGCCGCCCCTACCTGCACCTCCCGGCGCCATTGGCCGACACTGGCGCCCAGTTCTTGGGTAAAAATCCGGCTCAACGTACGGCTGCTGACTTTCGCCCGGCTTGCCGCGTCCGCAATCGCCATATCCCTGGTTGGATGGATGAGCAGCGCCTCGCATAGCGCCGCGACGCGGCTTCCCGATGACGGCATGCGGACAGCAAAATGCCCGGCGATTTCAGGCACCGCACGCAGTTCGTCGGCTAACAGAGCCACGACCGCTGCAAATGAGCGTTCGATAGTCGATCGTTGCGTGGCCGCGAAAATCGCGATCAATACGTCAGAGCAGTTCAGAACGCGCGCCGCCGGTACGAAATCGGCGCTTAGCCCGGCATCGATTCGAAGCGCGCAAATATCGGCTCCGTACACCGCACAGACGCTATGTGCGACGGCCGGCGGAAGCCAGACGCCGTTGCCCTCTGTCACACAGTACGCGCGCCGTTCAGCCGTTATCCACACGCCGCCTCGCCGCACATAGAGAAAGCAGCCGACCGCGGCGGATTGGGCATGCCGCTGATCACGCGCGCCAAGCCGCACATCCGTCACCACACAGGCGGAATATGTCATGTGCAGCTTTTGCAGATCGCCATGGAAAGCACGCGGGTGGTTAGCACTGCCGTCGCCTCATCCGCAGTGCTCAGGCCGCAGAAACGGCATCGCCAGCAGAATCTTCGCCGGGCGGCGGGACCGATTGTGCAATGCTCGCCGTTCGCCCGGCGCAATGCGGCACGAATCGAAGGCCGCGAGAATAACCTCGCCTTCATCGGTCAGGACAATGACTTCGCCTTCCAGCACCACATAATGTTTTTCAACGGGCGACGCATCCGAGGTGGTGTAGCCGCCCGGCTCGATCGCCGAAATGCCTAGCCACAGCGACTCCGCCGGTCCGGCTTCATGGCCTTGAAGCCGGACGCACCGCATCGAAAAGTGATTGGGCGGAAAATATTCCGGCGCATCTTCGAAGCGGGTTACGTTCATGGCTTGAGCAGGACCCGGTTAGCCGCGCCGCGGAAAACGGCCTGATACGCGAGCGCCGCGTCGGAGAGATCGAAGACAAAATCCTCAACGATGGGAAACGGTTTTAACGTGCCACGCTCGAAATCCGGCAACAACGCATCGAGAATGAGCGCACCTTCCGTGCTGTCGAGCGCGAGCGTATCGATGCCGACATAGGTGTGCTGCCCCCGATAGAACGTAAAGATGTCAAATGGCACCGGACGTTCGACAGTAGAGATGAAAATCTGCTTCCCGCGCACCGCCATGGCCTTGTTGGCCTTTTCGAAGTATGGACTGCCAACCGTGTTGTAGACGATGTCAGCGCCATGGCCGTCTGTCAATTCTCGAACCACCTCGTCGAGGTTTTGCGACGAGGCGTCGATCATGGTGACGTCGGCGTTCGCATGGCCGATGTACGGTGCATTCGTGCGCTCGACACCCAGCACCTTGGCCCCTGCCTGGGTCGCAAGTTGTATCGCTGCCTGCCCCACCTTCCCGTTTGCACCCAGCACGAGGACGACGTCGCCTTGTTCCACGCCACCCGCCCGTTGCAGTCCTTCGAAGGCGGTAACGAAGGGGACGCCGATCGCGCCCGCCTCCTCCATGGTCAGATTGGCCGGTTTGGCACGCACGCTGTCCACGGGCACGGCGAGATAGCCGGCATGCGTGCCGTCGCGCCGGATACCCAGCTCGCCGCCGCTACCCCACACTTCCTTGCCGAGCATCTCCTGCGGCCCCTCGACAACAATGCCGGCGTAATCCCGACCCGGCGTGCGCGGCCACACCGCATGCGGCATGAAGCCCAGCACAGCCTTCACGTCGCTCGGATTCACCGCGGCACTCACCACGCGCACGAGACACTCGGCAAACTCGACGTCCGGCGGATCTTGCGCTCCAATGTGCAGATCGAGCGAGTCGATATCGGCGCTCTTTTCCAATACACGAACTGTTTTCATTTTTTATTTTCCTAAAAGGTCAAGATGGCGGGTCGAGCCGAATACCGACGCGTCCTGAAGCGCGCTCATCGGTTCAGCCCCAGAAGCTCGCGAGCCTCCTGACTGGTCGCCAGTTCGCCGCCCAGCGAGTGCACGATGTCGCGCGCACGCGCGACCAGCTCCGCATTGCTGTAAGCGAGCACACCCTTGGCAATGTAAATGTTGTCTTCCAGGCCGACCCGGACATGGCCGCCCGCCAACCATGACTGGGCGACGATCGGGAATTCGGAACGACCGACACCGAAGGCCGACCAGGTGGCCTGACGGGGTAGCAGGTTACGCGCGTAGAGAAGCGTTTCCGGACTGGCCGAGAATCCGTATTTGACGCCCATCACCAGGGTCCACAGCCCCGGACCGTCAAGAACGCCCTCCTTGATCAGGTCCAACGCCAGGTGCAAGTCACCTGAGTCGAAAATCTCCAGCTCCGGCTTGACGCCCGCCTCCCGGATGACGTGGGCCATGCGCGTGACATTCTTAGGTGTATTGATGACAACGTCGCCGCCGGAGTTCATCGTGTTCAGGTCGAGACTGCAAATGTCCGGCTTGAGCTCGAGAATATGCTCGACGCGCCTCTCCGGCGGCAGCAAGGTGGTGCCAGGCGCCGCAACTCTGGGATCGTCGTCGCTCGGAATAAAGCGGCCGCCCGGACCCGTGGTCAGATTGATGATGAGATCGACGTTCACCGCGCGGATGCGCTCGATGACTTCCCGGTAAAGCGCCACATCCATCGAGGGCCGCCCCGTCTCGGGATCACGCACGTGGATGTGAACGGCTGCCGCGCCGGCGCGTGCGGCCTCGAGCGAGGCGGTCGCGATCTGCGCGGGTGTGATCGGCAGTCCCGGATGTTGCTCCGGTTTGGTGATATTGCCTGTTACAGCGCAGGTGATGATGGTCTTGCGGGAATGCATATCAGGCCTCGCTGCAACTAGTTCAGACGACGGCCACCGTCCACGACGATGGTCACCCCAGTGCTGAATTTCAGATGAGTGGCGCAGGCCTCGATGGCCGCTGCAATATCGTCCGGCGTCCCGATGCGGCCTAGCGGCGTGGTGGCCGCAACCTTGTCGTTGAAATCATCGCCACGGCCGGGAACGAACGACGTATTGACCACCCCCGGGGACACGTTCAGGACACGAATGCGAGGTGCAAGTGCACGGCCAAGCGAGGCGGCCATCACGTCAAGCCCGGCTTTGGCCGCGCAGTAGGCGATGTTGCTGCCGACACCCGTCGTGCCGGAAATCGATGAAACATTGACGACCAGGCCGTCCCCCGACGCATCGAGCAGTTCGCGGAAAGCGCGGATGGCGGCAAATTGCCCGCGCCAGTTGACCTTCAGAATCTCATCGATCAATTCGTCGGTAAGCGCATTCAGGTCGGAATGCTTGACGGGCTGGGTGAAGCCCGCCGTGTTCACGAGGATATCCGCGCGACCATACCGGTCACGCACCAGCCCGGCCAGCGCGTTCAGAGTCCCGCTCGCGGTAATGGACGCGAGCGCCGCGGTGTGGCCCTCGCCCGGCAGATCGTCGGCCACGCGCTGAGCTTTGGTCAGGTCATGCTGACCGACGACAACGACGCGGGCGCCAGCTTGCCCAAGACGGCGGGCCGCAGCAGCGCCGATACCTCCGGTTCCGCCCAAAATAACCGCGACCTTCCCTGAAAGTGTGTTGGACACGTGAGACCTCCTCTTTACTTGATGGGGGGCGTGGGATAGGTCGGCGTTCCTTCGGCAAGAACGAAGTCGTAGTCGAGCGTGTAGTACAGCCTGTCTACGTCCTGCCTCGGACCCGTGCCGGAATCGTGGCGCCGGAACGTGCCCACGAGACGGCGATTGACACCGAACACGACGTCGGAATTCAGGTGCTCCGAGTCGTCGGCGAACACCTGCGAAACCAGGGTCGCGTAGCCTTCCGCGATGATGACGAAATGCAGATGCGCCGGCCGGAATGGGTGGCGATTCTGCCTTTCAAGCAGCACGCCTACCGGCCCGTCGGTGGGCACAGGGTAGCCGGCAGGACGCACGCTCTTGCAGGTAAACCGCCCTTCGCTGTCGGTGTAGAAGTGACCGCGCAGGTTCTTGTCGGGCTGGCTCGAGTCCTGGTTTTCGTACAAACCGACTGGCGAGGCCTGCCAGACGTCGACCTTGGCGTTGGCAACGGGCTCGCCTTTGGTGTTGAGCACGCGTCCGTTCACGAAGAGCGGGGAGCCGGGTGAGTTCTCGCATGCGATGCATTCACCATTCGCATACTGCGGCGAGTCACCCCGGTAGAACGGTCCCAACAAGGCGCCCGGCGTGCGACCGCTTGCGTCCGAATTGTTCAGCAACGTAACCAGGGTTGAGAGACCCAGCACGTCGGCGAGCAGAACGACCTCGTTGTGCTTGTCGTTGCAAGCCAGGCCGACCGCCCTCACGAAATCAAGACCCTTCTCGAATTCCTCATCGGTCAGCTTCACCTGCTTAAGGAACGCGTGGCCGTGGTCCACTAGCGCGTCGAGCAGTTCCTTGAGCCGAGGATTGTCGGTCTGGCTCATTGCCGCCTTGACAACCGCGGTTATCGAAACGGCGTCGTCGACGATGTTCTTCAGATGGTTCGAATTTTCCACAGGGCATCTCCATCAGTGCAATCGTTTGCATAGTAAATTGCAAAAATGCCGATGTCAAAGCTTAAAGATGCCATAGTTAACCCTGAGTACGCGTGTAGACAGGGGGATGTAGGAATTTGCGAACTACGCAACCGATTGCGATTGAATGGCTGCGACTGCGCCGCAGCCAGTTAGCGTCCCGTCTTTAGCCGAACGCTCTCAGAAGCTCGTGCGCAAGCCAATCCGCGCAAGCGTCTGCGACCGGTTGCTCGCCGCGCCGTCCGGCTGCAACAAGCCGTTGATCCACGCTCGCGTCACTGCCGCATCGCCGCCCGCGCGTTGATAAATCGCTTCGACGTAACCAGTGGTGCGCTTCGAAAAGTTGTATTGCAGCGCCGTGGTGATCTGCTGCGCCTTGTTGTCCAGCAGCACGTCGTTGCCTTTCATATACGCATAGTCGAGACCGAGGGTCCATGCCCCTGAGATCGTCCACGACGCGCCGCCCTTGTAGACATCGATCTTCGCGCCGCTCGCGGTATTTTTCGTGTTCGTGTACAGCAGCATGGCTAGCACACTGCCGAAGTTATAGTGCGCACCCACGCCGAAATTGCGGATACCGTCGTGACCGTTGCCCAGTTGCGGATACTTCACTTCGATGTACGCCGCCCCCACGCCCAGTGGACCGTTCGCATAGTTCGCGCCGAAACTCATCGTCGAGTCCGAGGAGAACGAGCCGGGCACGCCGCCGAATCCGTAGAGCGCGCCGAAAGTGAAGCCCGAGATATCCGGGCTGCGATACTTGACCGAGTTCGCCACGCGCGTTGCGCCGGCCATCCGGTCAAAGTCGAACGAGCCGGTCGGATTGTTCGGTACGCCCAACGCAGTAAACGGCCCCTGGCGAAAATCGTAGATACCGCCGAACAGGAACGCACCGTCATACAGTCCGAGCGTTAGCGTCTCGAACATGAAGTCATACTGATTGCCGAAGGTCAGCGAGCCGAAGCGGTCGTTGGTGAGTCCGACTAGTGCTGTGCGGTTGAAAAGCTGCCCTGCGCCGGGAATCGTCGCGCCGCTGCCCAGATCGAACTGCGACGTGAGTTCGAAGATCGCCTTATTGCCGCCCCCCAGGTCCTCGCTACCTTTGAAGGTCAGCAAATCCGGCGACAGCACGCCGCTGTCGAACAGCGTCGCGGCGCCGCCATGCTGGTTGTTCACATAAGTGACGCCCGCATCGATCACGCCTTGCAGCGTCACACTGCTTTGCGCGCCTGCGAAACCCGGCGCCATCAACGCGACCGTGCAGCCTGCTATCGAAAAGCGCTTCGACTTCGTCTTTTTCATCAGTGTCTCCTTCAGTCGTTGTTGAATATGTTTCGCCGCTCAATACGAATGGCAACACGTGTAAGCGCCGCCCCCTGACACGGACCGTCAATGCACTGACCATCTTCGAAACGGAACATCGCGCTGTGATGTGCGCACATCAGCAGTTCGGCGTCGTAGGCCCAGAACGTGTTCGGCTCGTAGTTCAGCGGAATCGAAAAGTGCGGGCAGACGTTGCGATAGGCCCAGGCGTCGTCGCCTCGGCGCACCACGACGATGCCTGGTGCACCGGCTTGCTCAGCGGCAATTTCCAGCGCGCCGCCGTCCGGAATATCGTCGAGCGCGCACAGAAAGCCCGCTTGAGCTTCGGGACTCGCCGCATTCATGACGTGCCCTCCTCACGCGAGTCGCCGACTCATCACGAAGTCGCGCTGGACTTCGAAGAATGGGCTCGGCAAGTCCCATTCCTTCGCGGCCGCCACGCTGTCGTTCGACACGTAGTCGATTACGAGCGACGGCTTCGCGCCGAATACCGCGTCGGAGTCGACATATGGGTCACCAGCGGAATACAGCGCGGTGGTGAGCGTCTCGTAGCCGGGCGCCTCGATCAGGAAGTGAATATGAGCAGGCCGCATCGGATGACGTCCGGTCGCGAGCAGCATCTGTCCGACGGGGCCATCGGTCGGAATCGGATAGCTGGTTGGCTTGATGGTTCTGAATGCGTATTCGCCGTTCGGTCCAGAACGGAATTTGCCGCGCAGATTGCTCTCGGGCTGATCGGGGTCCTGGCCTTCGTACATGCCGTTATTGGCCGTTTCCCACACCTCGATCAATGCGCCGGACACCGGTGTGCCACGTTCGTCGACGAGACGGCCGTGAATCAGCGTCGGCTCGCCTTCGGTGCGCGCGATGTTGGCGCCAAAGACCTCATCCCTGGCACCCTCGCGATAGAACGGGCCGAGCAGGCTGCTCTCGGTCGTGTCGCCGGTGCGTTCGTGATTGATCGCGTCGACCATGATCGACAGGCCGAGCGTGTCCGACAGCAGGATGAACTCCTGGCGAATGCCGCTGCACTTGTCGCCGGTCGCAGTCAGGAATTCAATGCCGCGACGCCACTCCTCGCCGGTCAGTTCAACCTCGCTGGCAAACGCATGCAGATGCTTGACCAGCGCGGTCATGATCTGCTTGAGTCGCGGATCGGTGCAGTCGGCAAACGTCCTGAGCACGTTCTGCGTCAAAGGATGGATAGTTTCGTCGTTCATTGTCGACCTCATGCGCGATGGGGAGCCGACGGCGTCTCGACGGAATCGGTCGATGCATCGTGCGGCGAAGCTTGCTGTGAATCTTGCTGTGAAGCGCCCGCGTCGACGAACACGACGCGGCGTCCCACGGGGAACAATTGCAGTCCGTAGCGGCGCGATACGAAGCCCCACAGTCCTTGCGGAAAGAACATCGTCACGACGACCGCCAGCGCGCCGAGCCCGATCAGATACCAGGTGCCGAAGTCGGACAAAAACTGGTTAAGCACGAAGAAAATCAGCGCGCCTACAATCGGTCCTTCAAGCGTGCCCAGGCCGCCGATCATCACGATGAAAATACCGAACGCGGTCCAGTTCACCGAGAACGCCGCGTCCGGCGAGATACGCAGGTTGCCGACGAAATACAGGCCACCGGCCAACGCCGTACCGCACGCGGATACCAGATAGACGAGCAACCGCGCACGCTTCACGTCGACACCCTGACTGCTGGCTGCCACCGCGTTATCGCGCATCGCGGTCAATGCAAGGCCGGCTTTGGAACGCAGGAACAGGTACAGCAGGCCGATCGCCGCCGCGACGATAGCGAGCGCGAGCCATAGCGTCAGCGATTCGCGCAGCGCACGCGGCACGTCCTGCAGCGCGGTGAGACTGGTGCCCGAACCGCCGCCGAGCACCGACACGTTCGCCACCGTCAGCCGGAACACTTCGGCGATCACCCACGTGCCGATTGCGAAGTAACCGCCTTCCAGCCGGAACGCCACCATCGATACCGGAATTGCGATGACCGTTGCGATTGCCGCCGCGATCGGCACAGCAACGAACGGCGAGATCCCGCAGTAGTTGGCGAGAATCAGCATCCCATAGCCGCCGATGCCGAAGAACGCCTGCTGCCCGATCGACACCATCCCGCCGTAGCCCGCCAGCAGATTCCACATCAACGCGAACACCAGATACGACGCGAGCTGGACGAAGTCGCGCATCGCATCGCGCCCGGCCCACCATGGCGCGCTCGCCACCGCCAGCGCGACGATCAGCAGCACGATCATCGCCACGCGGCTCGCACGCGTCGCGCGCCGCACTTCGAAGCCCCCTGCGGGCCGGTTCATATGCATCGTCATGTCGAGCCTCTATGCGGTTTTGGGCAGCAAACCCTGCGGCCGGGCCACCAGCACGCCGAGAAACACCACGTGGCCGAGCCAGATACCCCAGCCGGGATCGAAGTAAAAACCCACCTGCTGCGCAATACCGAGCGCCATGCCGCCGACGAAGGTGCCCCAGAACGAGCCCATCCCGCCGATGATCACTGCTTCGAACGCGTAGAGCAGCAACGCCGGGCCATCGGTCGGCGACACCGCGGTGCGCATCGAATACAGCGCGGCAGCGACCGCAATCAGCACGAACGCGATACCCATTGCGAGCGCATAGGTGCGGCGATAGGAGACGCCCATCAGTTGCACGATCTCGCGATCATCCGAGGTGGCGCGAAACGCGCGGCCAAGCGGCGTGCGGCCGAACAGCCACTGCATGGCAAAAGCCAAAGCGGTGGTGACGACCAAAGTGACGAGCGGCAGATAGCCCAGCGTGATGCCGCCCGCGAGCGTGAGGCTCTTCGACTCGAAGCTGCCCGTCGCGATCGAACGCGGATCGGCGGAGAACACCTGTTGCAACACATTCTGGATCACGATCGACAATCCGAACGTGACAATCAGCGAAGGCAGCGGATCGCGGCTGCTTACCCGGTTGAGGATCGTGTACTGCACCGCGTAACCCGCGCTAAACGCAATCACGAGCAGCAGAACCAGCGACACGGCGAGCGGCAGATGCGCGTAGTTCGTCAGGGCGAAGAGCACGAACACCAACAGCACGATGAAATCGCCGTGCGCGGTGTTGGTGAGCCGCATCACGCCGAATACCAGCGATTGACCCATCGCGAAGAGCCCATACAGCGCGCCGAGCAGCACACCCTGTACGACGATATTGATGAACGTGTTCATGCGACCGCTCCAAAATATGCCTGCGTGATCGCCTCGTCCGACACCTCGGCCGATACACCCGCCAGCGACACACGCCCTTCCTGGAAGCAATAGAAACGCGACGACACGCGGCGCGCCAGTTGCACGTCCTGTTCGACGACGATCGCACTCATGCCACCGGCGACAATCGCAGGCAAAGCCGCATAGATCTCGCGCACGATAACCGGCGCGAGGCCGAGCGAAAGTTCGTCGCACATCAGCAGATCGGGATTGCTCATCAGCGCACGGCCGATTGCGACCATCTGCTGCTGACCACCCGACAAGGCAGTGCCCGCATGGTGACGACGCTCCCGCAATGCCGGAAACAGCGAGTAGACGCTTTGCAGGTTCCAGCGGCCGGGCCGTTTGGAAAATGCGCCGAGCAGCAGGTTTTCTTCGACGCTCAAGCTCGCAAACAGACGTCGCCCTTCCGGCACCAGCGCGATGCCCTTGCCGACAATGCTCGCCGCAGCCGCACTGCCGACCGGCTCGCCGCGATACAGGATCTGCCCGGCGGAACGGGGGCGCAGCAGGCCCGCCACCGATTTCAAAAAGGTCGACTTGCCCGCGCCGTTCGAGCCGATCAGCGCAATCACCTCGCCTTGCGCCACCGTTACATCGATGCCGAACAGCGCCTGGAAGTCGCCGTAAAACGCGCTCAGCGCGCGAGTCTCCAGTAATGCCGACATGGTCATGCCTCCAGTCCGAGGTACACCCGCCGCACTTCGGGGTCGTCCATCACGGCGCCGGGCAGGCCTTCGGCGAGCCGTTTGCCGAAGTTGATGACGAGCAGCCGGTCGGCCACCGCGAGCAATGCATGCACGACGTGTTCGATCCACACGATCGTCACGCCCGCCTCTTTCACGCGGCGAATCTCGTCGACGAGTTCGTGCGTTTCGGGTTCGGTCAGGCCGCCTGCAATTTCATCCAGCAGCAACAACTGCGGTTGCGTGGCCAATGCGCGGGCCAGTTCGAGGCGCTTGCGATCCAACAGCCCCAGCGTGCCGGCCAACTGGTTGGCACGCGCTTTGAGACCCGTGCGTTCGAGTACATCCATGCAGACGTCGTAGGCGGCATGCTCGGCCAGTTCGCCGCCGAACGTCGCGCCGACCAGCAGGTTCTCGAATACCGTTATGCCGCCGAACGGCCGCGGCACCTGATACGAGCGGCCGATCCCCGCCGCGCACCGGCGATGCGGCGGCAAGTGGTTCACATCCGCACCGTCGAATTCGACTCTGCCCTGATCGGGCCGCACGTCGCCGCTGACAAGGTTGAACAACGTGGTCTTGCCGGCGCCGTTCGGGCCGAGAATGCCGTACGTCTCGCCGCGTTCGACCGCGAAGCTGATGTCATCGGTCACCTGCAGCGCGCCATAACGCTTCGACACACCGGTTAATCTGAGAACTGGGTTCATCACCGCTCCCCGCTATAAAGTCACGCGATCAGCTTGAGCGGGCCGGACAGCGGCACGTTCGGCGCGAGCTGGTTGTTGACGATGGCGAGATCGAAGCGATGCTTCTGTCCCTTCACCCATTGGCCGCCTACCAGCGGCGTCTTTGCGACGTTCTTCACCGGCCCGCTGCCCCACGCGACATGACCGACCAGCGTATCGAGCTTCGTCGTTGCCACTGCGTCGCGGATCGCTTCATTCGAGTCAACATCTTTCGCGCGCTTTAACGCATCGACGGCGATTTCGAACAGCGCATGCGCAAAGCCGATCGGTTGCGTCCATTGCTTCGACGTGATGCGCTCGTAGTCGTCCGCGACTTGCCGCGCGCTTTGTCCCGTCAACGACGACTTGAACGGATGCGAAGGCGACCACCACACTTCGGTGGAGAGGCCATCGCCGAGATCGCCGAGCGCTTCGATCGAAGTGGGAAACAGCAGTGCCTTGCCGATAGAAATGACTTTGGGCTTCAGACCTTGCTGACGCGCCTGCACGAGAAAGTTCTTCGCGTCGGGCGGAATCACGACGCCGGTGACGATCTGCGCATTCGCCTGCTTGAACGACGAAATCTGCGCGGAGAAGTCCTGCGTCATGCTCTGGAAGCGCCCCGGGTCCTTCAGCGTGAAGCCCTTTTGTGCGAGCACGGGCGGGAAGCCGAGTTTCGCGTCACCCCAGGCGTTGCCGTCGCCATCGTTCGGAAACAGGCCGCCGACGCTGTGATTGGTCTGCACCGACTGCCACATGCCGGTGAACACGGCGATCACGTCCTCGAGTCCCCAGAAGAAGTGATAGGTGAAGCGGAAGCCTTTCTTCGGATCGCCCTTTCTGCCGAAGAACCACGGCTGCCATGGCACCACCGTCGACACGCAAGGCATTTCGTTCAGCTCGCACGCATCGCTGACCGGATTAGCGGTCTCGGGCGTACCGGAGACGAGCATGATGTCGACCTTGTCCTTCAGGATCAGATCGTTGGCGACTTCGCCGGCGCGATTGGGGTTCGACTGGCTGTCCTTGACGACAATCGACACCGGATAGGTTTTTCCGCCGATCACGATGCCGCTTTTCAGCGCCGTCTGCATCTGCTGGATCGTGAAACGGTCGGCTTCACCGAACGGCGCGAGCGGGCCGGTTTGTGGCGATACGTAGCCGATTTTCAGCGTGCGCGGGCCGCCAGCGAAGACGAGCGGCGAGAACGCCGACGTTGACGCGGCGAGCGCGCCGCCTGCGGCGAGTGTGACGAAGCGGCGGCGCTTCGCATCGAAGGAATATGCGTCCATGGTTGTCTCCTGAATTTTTTGTATGAGTGGGGGGCGTTCGTGCTAATCCGGCCGTCTGCCTTCGAACGCAGCTTCCAGCAACGCGCGTAGCGGCGTTCGTTCGACTGGCCGCGGATTCCAGTACGGATTCTTCAGCGCGAGATCGAGCGCGACGTCGAGATCGGTTGCACTTAAACCGATGTCTTTCAGCGCGGTAGGCGCGCCGTTATCGCGTGCGAGGTCGAATACGCCTTGCGCGGCGTCGTCGGCGTGCAGCGCGTGTGCCATACGCTTCATCGCCCCCGGTGCGGCCTCGCGGTTATAGGCGAGCACGTGCGGCAGCACGATCGTGTGCGTTTCCGCGTGCGGCAGATTGAACGTGCCGCCGAGCGTATGGCATAGCTTGTGATGCAGCGCCATGCCGACGCTGCCGAGCACCGCGCCGCACAGCCATGCACCGTAGAGGCAATCACCACGTGCAGCGAGATCGTCCGGTTTCAGCATCACCCGGGGCAGACCGTGGCCGAGCGCACGGATCCCCTCTTCCGCCATCAGCTCGATGATCGGATTCGTGTCCTGCGCGTAGAGCCCTTCGGCCGCGTGAGCGATTGCGTTGATGCCGCTCGTCAGCGATATCGCGGGCGGCAGCGACGTGGTCAACGACGGGTCGTAGATCACCGTCTTCGGCAGCACGCGCAGATCGCGACCGGTCTTTTTGACACCGGCTTCGGTGAGGCCGTAAATCGGCGTCATTTCGGAGCCTGCATAAGTGGTCGGAATCGCGATGATCGGCAGCGAGGTTTCGAGCGCGATCGCCTTGCCGAGTCCGGTCGTCGATCCGCCGCCTATCGCGATCGCGCAATCGGCGCCGACCTGCATGGCAAAGTCGCGGGCCGCGCGAGCGGTTTCGATCGGCACGTGCATCACGGCTTCGGCGTAGACGCCCGCCGCCCGCGAGCCAAGACTTGCCGCCAACGCTTCGGCCTGAGCACGCTGCTGCGGCGTGGACAGCACCATCGCGCGCGTGGCGCCGAGCAAGGCGATCTCGCGATCGAGCTGGTCGAGACTGCCCGCACCGAAGATCACGCGTGAGGCCAGGCCGTTATAGACGAACGATTCCATGGCGGTTCAGCGCGGGTAGTAAGGCGGAATCTGCGCATCCACGTTGACCCAGACCGACTTGGGCTGCGTGTATTCGCGCATCGCTTCAAAACCCATCTCGCGTCCATAGCCGCTCGCGCCGACACCGCCGAACGGTGACGCGGGGCTCACGCGCTTGTAGCAATTGATCCACACCATGCCGGCGCGAATCTCGCGGGCCACCAGGTGCGCGCGTTGCAGATCGCGTGTCCAGAGACCCGCACCGAGACCGTACTCGGTGCCGTTCGCGATCGCGAGTGCTTCTTCGTCCGTGCGGAATGTCGTGACCGTCATGAACGGACCGAACACTTCTTCCTGCGAGACCCGATGCTCCGGCTTCGCTTCGACGATGGTCGGCTCGACATAGCAGCCATTCGCGAGCGCGGCATCGTCCGGCGCCTTGCCGCCCGCCAGCACGCGGCCACCCTGTTCCCGTGCGACGTCGACGAACGACAACACGCGGTCGCGATGCTGACGCGAGGTCAGCGGGCCCATTTCGGTCAGTGGATCGAGCGGATTGCCGATCCGGATCGTGCGGCTCAATGCGGCGAACTTCTCCAGCACTTCGTCAGCGATCGATTCATGGACGATCATCCGTGAACCGGCGATACACGCTTGCCCCTGGTTGTGGAAGATCGCGAACGCGGAGCCTTGCACAACCGCGTCGATATTCGCGTCGCCGAACACGATGTTCGCGCCTTTGCCGCCGAGTTCGAGCTGCACCTTCTTCAGATTGCCGCTCGACGCCTGCACGATCTTGCGGCCGATCGCTGTCGAACCGGTGAAGGCGACCTTGCTGATCTCCGGATGCTCGGCGATGTACTGACCCGCCACATGACCCAGGCCCGGCAAGATATTGACGACACCGTCCGGAAGTCCAACCTCGGCCATCAGTTCTGCGATCGCGAGACTCGACAGCGGCGTGAGTTCAGCGGGCTTCATGATCACGCAGTTGCCCGCGGCAAGCGCCGGCGCCATCTTCCAGCTCGTGAACATCAGCGGAAAGTTCCACGGCACCACCTGCCCGACGATGCCGACCGGCTCGCGCGTCATGTAGTTCAGAAAGCCCTGCTCGACCGGAATCACCGAGCCTTCGAACTTGTCGGCCATGCCGCCGAAATAGCGGAACGTAGCCGCCGTGCGCGGCACATCGAGATTGCGTGTGTCGCGAATCGGGTGCCCGGTATCGAGCGATTCGAGGCGCGCCAGCACATCGGCGTTCGCTTCGATCGCATCGGCGAGTTTGAGCAGCAAACGCCCCCGCTCCATCGCGGCGAGATTGCTCCACTTCGGAAACGCCGCCTTCGCCGCCGCCACGGCGCGATCGACATCGGCGGGTCCGGCCATCGCGACTTCAGCAATCACCGAGTTGTCGTGCGGATTAAGGGAGGCGAGCGTTTCGCCGTTTGCAGCCGGCACGAAGCGGCCGCCGATGAAGAGTTGCGTTTGCATGTCAATCCCGCGCAAGTAAAACTTTGGACGTGACATTCCCCGCGGCGCCAGCGGTCTGGCGCCGTTCGATCAACGATCGGAGGGAATGCCTGAGAGTTAGATCTGGATCGGATACGGCGGCAGTTCACCGCTTTCGTAGCGCTTCGGCAGATCGGGCGTGGCGTTCTCCCACACCAGCAGCATCGAACGCTTCTGCGAGTAGCCCTTGTGGCGGATGTCGGCCGGCATCGCGGCGATATCGCCTGCGTTCATCGTGATGCGTGCGCGCGGCTCGCCGCTGTCTTTATCGGCGACGTCCCAGATGATCTGGTCGGACAGTTGCAGGAACCATTCGACGCGGTCGTTGCCATGAAACACCGGCAGCACGAATTCCTCGGTGGTCGGACAGAACAGGCTCTGCTGGCAGACCGACGTGACCGACGGATTCCACGTCACGTCAGAGCGCGACAGGTACTTGAAGAGGCTGAACGCATGCAACGCGCTCTCGAATCCTGGCTCCGCATGAATCTCAGGTTCGTCCTGGACCACATCGGCGAACTGGCGATTGACCGGCAAGTCGTCGCGCAACGGCGAATCGCCTTCGAGACCCGGCATGCGCTTCGTAGCGATCCGCGTGCGCTCGATCGCGGCGATGTTGTCGCCATGTTTCGTGCCGAACGCGGAGCCGGTTTCTTCGGGCGCGGCGAACGGATCGAAGCCTTCGTTGACCCAGTCCCGCAGAATCGCCTTGAAGGTGGCCATGATGAGCGGCGTGTCGAACTGCTGCATATGATCGACGCCCGCTTCCTTGAAACTTGCGTTGTACGCACCGGCATACATGTCGACCTTGCCGTAGTGATTGCGCGTGCCGATCACTTCGTCGAAGTTGACCCAGCCGTAGAAGAAGCCCCAAGCCACGTCGCGCATCATGGCGCGCAGGAAGTCGTCGGCGTGCATCTGGTGTGAGCGGATCTGGCCTTTCGCGGGCCATTTGACGGTGGCGAAATAAGCGTCGCGGCTGAATTCGAAATCACCGAGGCGGAACGTGCGATAACCGCTCACCGCGTCGGCCTCGCTTGCGGTGACGTTTTGCAGGGTGTTGGTTTTGTCCATGATGGGCTCCAGGAGAGGATCGATCGGGTAGAGGGAATCAGTGGATGCAGATGTCGGCCCACTTCTCGACCGAATAGCGCCCGAGGATCGTCTGCACGAGCAGCACGCCCTTCGTCCTCGCTTCGAAGCGATACGCGGCGCCCGCAGGCAGCAGCGCCTGATGGCCGCGACGCAGCCGGACGTAACCCATCGACTGGCCCGACGGTTGGCCTTCGAGCCGCACGCTGCCTTCGGTCTGCGCGTCGACCAGCGGGCCGTCCGACGGTTTGATGAAATAGATGTCGATTTCGCCGTCGAGCACGACCGCGAATTCATCGTGCGACGCAGCAAACCACGGCGACGAACCTTCCGCACGCAGCGTCTCGATCACGTACTTGAGATTCTTGCCGACGACGACTTTCTCGTAGGGCGCGGCGCGGCTCGCGACCTCGAACACGTTCGACATCGCGTAGTGCTCCGGTTTGCCATTGATGATTTCGATGGAGCCTTTGCGGAAATTGTCCAGGCTACCGAACCAGGTCTCTTGCATGTCTGCCTCCAGTTGATCTACGAATCCGCGAATGCGTTGCATGGATCGAAGATTAAGTGGCGGCAGGCGCAACAGCAATGTTCTGAGGGTCGGGAAACGCGAACCATGGGTGCTTCAAAATCGCGCCAGGGAAACTACCTGGTGGAGAACCCGGGCGGTTCTCGGGGGGTTCGCCGGTGGTTTTCAGTCTTCGGCCAGCTCCTCGCCGACGCTTTTGGTCTCGTCGTCCGGCGGTGAAATGCCGAGCGCCTTGTCCCACTGCGGTTCGCGCAGATAGCGGGCGCGCAGGAAGTCGACGAAAGCCTTGACCTTGGTGGTCGAGCGGTGCGAGGCGGGATAGACCGCCGACAGCCACAGCGGCGGTGCAGCGTACTCCGGCAGCACGCGTTCAAGGCGCCGTTCGAGCAGATCGGCCGCGGCGACCATCGTCGGCAGATAGACGACGCCCGCACCGGCCCGCGCGAACTCGAGCAGCAGGTGCACGCTATTGGTTTTGAGCACCGGATTCAGCGCGATTTCGAAGCACTCGTTGCCTCGCATCAGCGGCCACTTGTCGCCCCATGGATAGTACGAGTAACGGGCGAAATCGTGCCGCAACAGGTCGAGCGGCGTTTCGATCATCGGCTCTTCCTTCAGATAACCGGGCGCCGCGCACAGCACGCCTCGCACGGGAAAGAGACGCCGCTCCACCAGCAGGTTGGAGGCCGGCGGATAGATCTGCAAAGCCAGGTCGAAGCCTTCCTGCACCGGATCGATCACCCGGTCGTTGACGGTCACGACGAACTCGACGCGTGGGTAAGCGGCGCGGAATTCGATCAGTGTTTGCGAAAAATGGCCAAGCGCGAAGCCCGGCAGAACGTGGATATTGAGCGTGCCGGCGAGCGCCTGCGGATCGCCGCGCGAGCGTCCGGACAGATCGTGGACCTTGTTGACCAGTTCGGCGCACTCGCGGTAGTACGTTTCGCCGAGTTCCGACAGGCGCACCGCCCGCGTCGAACGATGAAAGAGCGGCACGCCGAAATGGTCTTCGAGCTGCTTGACGCGCGAGGTCACCACCGATTTGGCGACACCCAGTTGGCGCGCGGCACCGGCAAAGCTTTGCGCTTCCGCCGCCCGCACGAACGCTTCCATCGACATGAACAGGTCCATCTTGTCTCCTCCGGTCACCGTGGCCCGTAGTCCTCCTTGCTTACGGCAAGTGTAGTCTGCTTCGGCACACTGGACGCGGAAACGGCATTAAACACCGGCGCAAGCCCCATGCTGTCGAGCAAGCTGCTGAATTCACCGAGCCGTTTGTGCAGATACGCCGGCACGTCGACATCCGCGTAATCGTAGAAGCCACGCGCATCGCGCAGACCATCGCGGCCTTCACGCATGTGATCGCTGACGATCGCGGCGGGCAGAAAGCGTGGATCGATCGCCCTCGCCAGATAGTGCGACGCATAGTAGAGAATGTCGCAGCCGCCCCAGTCGATAAATTCGAGCAGACCCAGCACGGAAAACCGCAGACCGAAACCGGTACGGATCGCCGTATCGATGTCTTCCGCGCTGGCAACGCCCTCCTCGACCATGCGCGCGGCCTCGTTCATCGCCAGCGCCTGGATGCGCGGCACGATGTATCCCGCCGACGGCGCGCACACCACCGGCACCTTGCCGACCCGGCGCAGCAACGCGACCACGCGCTCAACGGTCTCTTTCGCCGTGGCATCGCTACGACTGACCTCGACGAGCGGCATCAGGTGAGCCGGGTTGAGCCAGTGCGCGTTGAGAAGCCGCCCTGGATGCACGACCACCAGCTGAAGTTCGGTCACAAGAAACGTCGACGTGGTCGATGCAAACAACACGTTTGCCCCAGCGTGCTCACATAGCCAGGCGAACGCGACCTGCTTGGCCTCCATTACTTCCGGCACGGCCTCGAAGACGATCTCGCCTTCGGCAAGCCCTTCCCGCGCGCGCTCACGATCCACGATAACGATGCGCGCCATCGTCTCCGCGGCCTGCGCCTCGCTGATGCGGCCGAACACCACCTGCGTCTGCAACTGCCGCACGATCTCGCCACGCGCGGCAGCCGCAAAGGCGCTACGGGCTGCCGGGTCGCGGTCCTTGAAGTCGATCAGCGTCACGCGCAAGCCCGCATAAGCGAAGGCAAGCGCGATGCCTTGCCCCATCCGCCCCGCACCGAGGATATGAACGTGCTGGATCTCGACGGCCGTGCTCATTGGCCGAAACCCCGTTCGAGCAAGGCCGTCATCGCCTCGCGCGAAAGCGACGCAAGGCCCAGCCGCTCGAGCGTGCGGCCTTCGCCGTACAGATCGCGCTCCGACACCGCGCTCGCCAGATTCAACAGACCTTCGGCGACGGGCGTCGGCACCCCGGCCCAGCGTCCCGCCGAAACCAGAAACGACAAACCGAGCCGCGTATCTTCGAGCATATAGCGGTGCGTCTTCAGATCGATGTCCTCGCGCCAGTCGCCGCTATCGGTCAACTTGCCGTGCGCGCCGCGGCCATACATCCACTCGTCGCCCTCGCTCGCGTAGTGGTCGGCGAGCGGAAAATGCGGCGCGCCGTAGCCGAGCGCCTCGCGTACCGCCATACGCTCGGCGTCGAGCACATTCGTTACGCGGCGGATCGACGGTTGCGTGCCTTCGTTGTGAATGTCCCAAGCATCGAAGTGCTCGAGCGGTCCGGCGTTCATCATGATCAATGGCGGGTGGATCACCGGTCCCGCGTTCATCAGGGCGCCGCTCAACGCGTCCTCGATCGGTTCGACCGACGGATAAGCCGCCCGCAGCACCGGAACCGCCCACGTCGCAAACCGTGCGGGAAAGACGCCGCTCGGCAGGCGCGTGGCGTACGCGCTCACCACCACATTGTCTTCGCCATGTTTGCGTGCAAGGTACGGCAACGTGCCGGTCTCCGCGAAGGCCACCTCGTGTGCGTTGCCCGCCTCGTGCATTGCCTTCGCGAACACATAGCTACCGAACGTGCCGGGCGGCAGGAACACCACCTGATGATCCGCGAGAACTGGTGCCAGTTGAGCCGCCAGCGCTTCGTGCGTTGTTGAAGGCAGCGGGATCACGATGAGCCGTGCGCCCTCCACTGCTTCCGCGAGGTCGTCGACGAGACGGATCGCGCCCGGCTGCGCGCCGATCGGCACCCGCCGCTCGCCGCGAAAGTCCTTGACCTTGAGCGCGCCGAGTTCGCGCAGCCGCGCCGCGGCGACCGTATCGCGGCGCCACCACGTCACGTTATGTCCTTTTTCCAGCATGTCGATCACGGCCGCGTAGCAGCCATGGCCCCCGCCCAGTACGCTGACATTCATCACACTTCTCCTTGTTCGATGATCGTCAGACTACGGGGTCGCCGGCACAAAGACGCTTCACAGCGCGCAAGCCGCATTCAAATCCGGCAACTCAATGAGCGCGCCGTCGCGCGCCTGATGAACAATCTTGCTATCCGGGTCGATCCGTTCTTGCGCGAAAAAAATGGCCATCGCATGATGAGCGCGCTGCCCGCTCCCCGCTTCGAGGCCCATGAATGGAAATCGCGATTTCACGCAGAAACCGTAACCGTCTGATCGCATCGCACGCCCGCGAGGATATCGAGCGGGAAGTGTCACAGGTGCTCTGTCCGCACCGGATGGAAGTCCCGCACCGTGGCCCGCTCAACGCCGAGCTATACGGCGTCGCACTCCATCAGGCGATGCTCCTCGAACTCCACTACGGCAGCGAAACCCACATCGATGCTGGCGACATCGGCAATCACTACCTGTTTCGCACCACACTCAGCGGCCAATGCGCGCTGGAATCGGGTGGCGAACGCGTTTCGCTGCGGGCCGGGAGCCTGAGCGTGTCATCGCCCGCACGTATGAGCCGCATCGTCACGGACCGCGAATGCCGCAACCTGCTCTTGCGGATCGACCGGCAGGCGCTCGAGGTCAAGCTTGCCGAGATGTTGAACGACAGCGTCAAACAACCGCTCGTGTTCGATCTCGCTTTCGACAATGCACATACGGGCACCACGGTTTTTTTGTCGACCCTGCGCTACCTGTGCAATCTGTGCGACCAGTTCGACGAGCCCGCGCAGGAACGGATCTTCGGCCGCGATCTCACGCAGTGGCTGATGACCGTTCTGCTCAGCCAGTTGCCGCATTCGTACAGCGCGACGCTGGCCCGCGCCTCCTCGTCGCCACTGCCGGTCCACGTGCGTCGCGCGCGCGACTATATCGACGCCCACCTCGACGAGCCGCTGCGGATGGACGCCTTGGCGCGCGCCGCCGGTGTTTCAACGCGCACACTACAGAACGGTTTCAGCCAGTTCCTCAATACGTCCCCCGGTGGCTATATCCGCGAACGGCGGCTCGAGGCCGTGCACCGCGCACTACAAACGCAGTCTGAACGCTCGGTGACCGATATTTTTGTCGAGCACGGCGTGCACAGCTTTGGGCATTTCGCCAAGGCGTACGCGCGGCGTTTCGGCTGCCTGCCATCGGCCACCGCGAAGCGCATGGTGCGCAACTGACTCCCATGCAGACCGATCCCGCCAATTCCGCCGATTCCACCGCTTCCGATCCGCACGAACATGACCCGTTGGCCTTCACAGAGGCCGCAGGGGCCCCGCGCGTGCGGGACCTCGACCTGAACCTGCTGAAGGCATTTCACGCGGTGTACATCGAGAAAAACGTCGGCCGCGCGGCGTTGCGGCTGGGGATCACGCAGCCTTCCGTGAGTCACGCGCTTGCCCGCCTGCGGCTCGTGTTTCGCGACGCGCTGTTCGTGCGTACGCCCGGCGGTGTCGAAGCGACGCCGCGCGCGCAGCGCCTCGCGATTTCCATCGATCGCGTGCTGGAGATTCTCCAAGACATGCTCGATGAAGGCGCACAGTTCCGCGCGGCCACGTCGCGCCGCGTGTTCCGCCTGCATATGAGCGACTTCGCCGAAGCCGCGTTTCTGCCGACGCTGATGCGCGAACTCGATACGCGAGCGCCCGGGGTGGTGATCGAAACCCATCAGATCGACGACAGCCAGTTCAACGTGGCGCTCGAATCGGGCCGCATCGACTTTGCGCTCGGGCATTTCCCGCATGCGTCGAGCCACTTTCACCATAGCGAACTGCTGCAGGAGCGTTATGTGCTGCTGATGGCGCGGCGCGTGGCGGAGCAGTTCGAACTGCGGGAAGGCTATACGCTGAATGCAAACGTGCCCGCGGGACTGCACTTCATCGCGGTCACTTCACACCCGCAATCGGTCGAACTGCTCGAACGCTATGGGCTCACCTCGCGCGTGCGGATTGCGGTGCCGAACTTCATGGTGGTGCCGGCCATCCTGAGCCGCTGCGATTACGCGCTGATTCTGCCGCGCACCGTTGCGCGCGCGTTCTCCACGCTCGGTGAATCGGCCGTGTTCGAACTCGAAGATGCGCTCACGTGGCCCGTGAACGCGTACTGGCATCGCCGTTTCGATGCCGATCCCGGCCACCGGTGGCTGCGCGGTGTGCTCATGGAGCTGTTCCGGATCGGCGCCCGCGAGCCTTTCGACAGTTGGCTCAGCGCGCCGCTCGATCTCAATCCGGAAGGCGTACGTAGCGCCTGAACGCGTCAGGAGCGACCCGCCGATTCACCAGCGGGTCAGCTTGATCAGCCGCCTAGAAGGCCGTCATGATGCCGGCCACCACCGAGCTTGCGGTCGCACCAGCCTTCGCTACCGACACGCCGCCACCCGCCGCGCCGTTGACCGTGAAGTTCGCGTGTGCGCCGTTGCGGATCATCGCAGCGCCCGTATAGAGCACGGTGCGCTTCGAAAGCGGATAGTCGCAGCGCACGCCGAACGAATCTGCATTGCCTTCGCTGTCAGCCACTTTCCGGTAATGGCCGTAGCTCAGCAACACCAGCGAACGGCCCACCGGCACGGTGGCGTCGAGTTCGAACAGATCGTTGTGCGGATTCGAACTGGCGGCGTTCACGCTCGTCGCGACGTCCGGCCCGCCGCGATGCCGTAGATAGATGAAAGCCGGTTTGACGAAGCCGAAATCGTACGAGATGGCCCCAAGGGCGTAATTGCCGGCAGCCGTCCGACTGCTCACGTTCAGTGCCGCCGCGCTCGCCGGACTGAAGGTCTGCAGCATGTAGTCGGCGTCGACCGACAGACTGCCGTTCACATAGTTAACCGACGCGCCGTAGGTATCGCCCAGCGTCGAAGGAACGTTCGACGCACCATTCGCTCCGCGCGCGGCGATAGCCCGCACCAGCACGCCGCCCATACGGGGCGAGGAATAGCGTATCGAGTTATTCACGCGCAAAAAGGCCGGCCCGACGAAGTTATTCGCCGCATTGCCCCATGCAAGACCGGCGCCGTCTCCCGGCAAGCTGTAGGTCACGAATGACGTATGCAGCACCGTGTAATTGACGCCGGCCTGCATCGCGCCAAACGGACCCGCCAGCCCGACCCACGCTTCGCGTCCGAACAGCGCGCCGTTGTTGCCGAGCGTGCCGTTGGCCGAGTTGAAGCCGTTTTCGAGCTTGAAGATCGCGCGATAGCCGCCGCCGAGATCTTCACTGCCCTTCAAGCCGAATTGCGTCGCGGAGATATCGCCGCTTCCCATCCTCACCACGTGGTTAGGACCGAAATTCGCGTATTCGATCGACGTGTCGATCCGTCCGTACAAAGTCACGCTCGATTGCGCAAGCGCGGGTGCCGCTGCGAGGCTCAGCAGCGACACGCACCACATCCGTTTGGTCATTCCTTTAGTCCCGGCGAAAGTCTGGTTCTATCTGCCGCGCGGATTTGCCGTCGCGACGCTCGTGTTTTCCGCCTTCCCCAAAGCCTTTCGTTTGATGGAGCGGAAAACGAGGCGAGTCTAGGAACACCAATTTCGAGCGTCGATGAATGCGCACATATAACACTTATAGACAGCACGAATGAGGTGCGCCGCGCACCGTACAACGGCCTCTTTCGCCTTACTGGACAAGCCTTTCCGGCCGCCTCCTGGGGAAAACTTTAGTGACCCAGGGGAATCTCGCCGTGTGTGCGCAGGCCTTGCGTATATGTTTCAGAAATTTGTTTACATACGCTGCTTCGCAACCTCATTGCAACCTCATCGCAACTTCGTCGAATATCAGGCACAGGAGAATCGGCATGGCCGTATCAACGAGCAATAACCCTGCGCGCAGGCGCTACACGTACGAGTGGTACGTGGTCCTGATCTGCATGCTTGCGTATGTGTTTTCCTTTGTCGACCGGCAGGTTCTCGCGCTGATGATCGAGCCAATCAAGAAGGATCTGCATCTGACCGACACGCAGTTCAGCCTGCTGCAAGGCTTCGCGTTTTCGCTCTTCTATGCGGTGATGGGCATGCCGCTCGCCTATCTCGCCGACCGCTTCGCCCGCCCTCGCATCATCGCGACAGGCATTGCGTTATGGAGCCTCGCCACCGCAGCCTGCGGCGTCAGCCAGAACTTTATCCACATGTTCCTGGCTCGCATGAGTGTCGGCGTGGGCGAAGCCGCGCTGTCGCCCGGAACGTATTCGATGTTGAGCGACTACTTTCCGAAGGAAAAACTGGGGCGCGCGGTGGGCGTGTACTCGCTGGGTTCATTCATCGGCGGCGGGATGGCATTCCTGATCGGCGGATACGTGATCCATCTGCTCAAGCAGATGACGACGATCAGCGTGCCGCTCCTCGGCGACGTGCGTTCGTGGCAACTCACGTTCTTTATCGTCGGATTGCCGGGCTTTCTCGTTGCTTTGCTGTTTATCCTCACCGTGCGCGATCCGGCGCGTCGAGGACTCGTGCGGGACGGCGCCGGTCGGGCAAAGCGCGTGTCGATGGGCGACTCGCTGCGCTTCATCGGTACGCATGGCAAGACGTTCACCTGCCACTACCTCGGCTTCTCGTTCTATGCGATGACGCTGTTCTGCCTGATGAGCTGGACGCCCGCGTTCTATATCCGCCACTTCGGACTCACGCCGGCTGAAGCCGGTTACACGCTCGGCACGATCCTGCTGGTCGCGAACACCATCGGCGTGTTCTGCGGCGGGTGGCTCAACGACTGGCTCATGAAGAAAGGCCGCACGGACGGCCCAATGCTCGCGGGTTTCATCGGCGCGGTTGGGATGCTCGTGCCGGCAGTTGCTTTCACACAGGTCGATAGCCTGAACGTGTCGCTTGCGCTGCTGGTCGTTGCGATGTTCTTCGCGTCGTTCCCCATGCCCACGTCGACCGCCGCGATGCAGACACTCGCGCCGAACCAGATGCGTGCGCAGATTTCAGCGGTGTTTCTGCTGGTTTCCAATCTCATCGCACTTGGGATCGGCACGACGCTCGTTGCGTTGCTGACTGACAAGGTGTTCGGTTTGCCGAAAGCGGTGGGTGACTCGATGTCGATCGTTAACCTCATCGCCACTTTGCTGGCTGCAGGGCTGTTGTGGTTGGGGTGCAAGCAGTTCCGGTTGAGCCTTGCGCGTGAGCAGGGGCAAACGGGTTCGACGGCGGCCGGCGCACATCACGACGCCGCAGACGCCGCGCATGCCGGCGGCGTTGCGCCACTCGTGGGACAGTAAACCTATTCCAGCTTCGGTCTTAACCCGTGTCTTTGCACTATTCGCTGATGGAAGAGCCGCCCGTTTTCGGGCGGTTGAGCATTGGACGGCAGTCGGCCAACTAAAGCCGTCCGCCTTCTCGGTGCTTAATGTTGCACGGGAGCTGGCTGTTCGTCCGCGTCTTCTTCTTCGTTTGTCGCGGATTTCGCTGACGTTTGTTTGGCAGGGCTGGGCTTCGTGGCTGCCGGTGTTTCCGTCGTCGCTATTTGTGATGCCTCTGCGAGAAGGCACGCTGCACGGCTCGCGGTGATGCGGCTTTGAGGGATGCCCTTCGCATCGAGCGCGATCACCTGGTATAGCTCACGGTCACATTCGAGTTCCCGATGATATTGCTCTGCTGTGTCGACGAGCAATTCAAGCATGGTCTGCTGACGTCGTCTTTCGTCACTCGTGATGGCAGGATTCCTACACATTGAGGACGCAAGTGTGATCAATGTGTTGAGTTGGCTCAACTGCCGGTTGCAGAGGGCGAAGGTGGAAAGCGCAAGCTTTTCGTACTGGAGCGCGTCGACTGGCGGGCGTGAAGCGGGTTGGGATTGTTTTGTAGGTTTGTTGCTCATGGTGCGACCTCCCTGGTACTTCTTTGATCGCCCGACACTCGCTTGAGGAAGTGGGTGAGCGGGCACGTGGCGGGTTTGGAAGACCGGTGTTCTAACAAGCCGGCGAGCCTTGCGGCTCCCCCACCACAGCCCGCCCATTGAAATATAGACGTGCATAGGTAGACGCACGCCCGCCTGGGCGGGTGTGCGGTTAGAACAACAGGCTTCCACACCTGGCCGCCGGGTGTTTCCCGACGGCTTGATGATTATAAATCATGGCAGCGGCGTAGCGTTCAACCAGGCGGGCTAAGTGTTTGCGTTTGGCCGATCGGACAAGGCATCATCGGCGGCGGTTGGCGTGTTGTCGCGAACTCGGAGGTCACAGAGGACGCGGGCGGCTAGTCGTCTCTGCGTCGATAGTCAGCGCGTAGGCATATCTGGGCTTCGTCAGTGTCCGAACTTGGCGGTCCATGGCGGTTCATCGGCCGGAGCCGCCATTGGGCCGGTCCGGATTCTACGTCGGCAATCTGGCGGATTGCTGACAGTGGCAGCATCGAGCAGTCGAATGGCAGCTTCCTGCATCAGCAAACTCACGCCGTCGTTAAGGGTTATTGGACGCCTGCCCTCATTCACATGGCTGTGAGTGTGCTGCGGCGCGTGCGGGCAGGCAGGCGTCCAATAAGCCTTAACGCACCCCGTCGGTCGGTCAAAACTGTTGCAATAGCGCTCGCCAGCATCGGGCCATACCGGACCGGCGAGCTGCGTGTACGATAGAACCAGTTGACTTATGAGTCTCAGGAGACACCATGAAAGCGGTGTGCCCGCTGCACGGGCCAACGACCATCATCCGCACGAACGCGCACGGGTTTCCGGTGTATAAGTGCTGCTGCGACGACGTGCCCTACGTAATGCCCCCGGACGCATGTACGAGGGCGCCGACACAACGCGGATCTGAGCCTCGACAGCAACCCCAACAACCGAAATCGAAGCAGGAATGACACTGACGATCGGTTTGTTGCCGGTGTGCTGAGTCGCAGCTATGGACACGTGGGCGGTATTACGGCCCACCTTCGCGAATCGTCAGAGCATTCTTCACGGACGTAACGCCAGAAACGCCTTTCGCTATCGAGGCCGCCTTGTCGATCAGTGCCGGATCGGTGACGCTTCCAGCTAGCGTTACTGCACCACCTTTTACGAGTACATTGATGCCCGTGGTATCGACACCGCCCTTCGAAAGCGCCTGAACCACTTTTCTGCTTAATGCCCGATTCGCCTTTCTGACGGCGGATTTCGACGTCCCTTGCGTTGCCGCCGATGAGGCAGACGATTCGCTTTCCTGTGCCCACGCATTGACGGAAGCGACAACAATCAATGCAGCACCAGCGAGCTTGAGTGTTCTGATTGCGTTCATTGGCTGCTCCAGTATCAATCACCTAACGGAAGACCCTCTCCAGGATCCCGACGTACCGCCGCTTTACATGCATTCACGCACATGGGTAGCGGTGCGTCGACGGAACTGACGCACCGTCCCCCTCTCAAGCTGGCAGACGGCTCGTTTCACACGCAGGCGGAGCGATGTCCGCCGTGCCGCCGCGTCTGGACGACACCGTTGGCTCATCCAAGCCAGCCCTTGATGGTATCTACCATGACATTGGTCGAGATGCCATAGCGATCGTGCAAGGTCGGCAGCGCGCCCGCACCGAGGAACTCATCGGGCAGGGCGATTTGACGGTACATCGGCGTGACACCTGCCGTGAGCAGCGTGGTCGCGACCGCTTCGCCAAGGCCGCCGATCACCGAGTGATTCTCGGCGACCACCACCATGCGACCCGTGCGCCGGGCTTCGCGCAAGATCGTCTCAGTGTCGAGCGGCTTGATGGTCGGCACGTGCAATACGCCAACGCCCACGTTGTCCGCTTCCAGCGCCTTCGCGACTTCCAGCGAGCGCATGGTCATGATGCCCGACGAGATGATCAGCACCTCGGCGCCGTCGCGAAGCAGCTTCGCCTTGCCCAGTTCGAACTGATAGTCGTATTCATCGAGCACGGCCGGAACGTTGCCACGCAACAGACGCGCATACACCGGGCCGTTATGCGCGGCGATCGCGGGCACCATCTGCTCGGTGTCGAGCGCGTCGCACGGATCGATGACCGTCATGTTCGGCATCGCGCGCATGAGCGCAAGATCCTCGGCCGCCTGATGGCTCGGTCCGTAGCCGGTCGTGAGGCCCGGCAGCGCGCAGATGATCTTCACGTCGAGGTTGTCCTCGGCGATGGCCTGGTGCATGAAGTCATACGCGCGACGGGTTGCGAATACGGCGTAGGTCGTCACGAACGGCTGGGCGCCTTCATGCGCCATACCGGCGGCCGCGCCCATCAGCAACTGCTCGGCCATGCCCATCTGATAGTAGCGTTCCGGAAACTCCTTCCCGAAGATATGCAGGTCGGTGTACTTGCCGAGGTCGGCCGTCATGCCGATCACGTTCTTCTTCTCCCGGGCCAGTTGGGCCAATGCATGGCCGAACGGCGCGGAACGCGTGACTTGTCCAACGCCGGCAATAGAAGCGATCATCGCCGAGGTCTTCAGGCGCGGCTTCTTGGTGAGAGTGGTGTCGCTCATGCTTGTCTCCCTGCTTCGAGTGCTGCGAGCGCCAGTTGCCACTCATGGGCATCGACGCGGATGAAATGGTTCTTTTCCCGTTCTTCGAGGAACGGCACGCCGCAGCCCATGCGGGTATCGCAAACGATAATCCGGGGCTGCTCCTTCGGATGATTGCGTGCAGCATCGAAGGCGGCCTTCACTGCGTCGATGTCGTTGCCGTCCACGCGCTGCGTGAACCAGCCGAACGCTTCGAGCTTCTCGACGAGCGGCTCGAACGCCATGATCTTCGAGGAGGGACCGTCGGCCTGCTGGTTGTTGACGTCGACCATGGCGATCAGGTTGTCCAGCTTCCAGTGAGCGGCCGACATCAGGCCCTCCCAGATCGCGCCTTCATCGAGTTCTCCGTCGGAGAAGAGCGTGTAGACGAAGGCGTTTGAGCCCTTGCGCTTCAGTCCGAGGCAGCGGCCCACCGCGATCGTGAGACCGTGGCCGAGCGAGCCGCCGGACATCTCCATGCCAGGCGTGTAGCTCGCCATACCGGACATGGGCAACCGGCTGTCGTCGCTGCCGTAGGTTTCGAGTTCTTCCGGTGGCAGGAAGCCGGCTTCGAACAGCGCGGCGTAGAGCGCGATCGCATAGTGTCCGTTGGACAGCAGGAAGCGGTCGCGGCCTTCCCAGTCGGGGTTGTCGGGCTGGTAGCGCATTGCGCCGAAGTAGGCAACTGCGAGTACATCGGCGATATCGAGTGCCTGGCCGATATAGCCCTGGCCCTGCACTTCGCCCATCAGCAAGGCGTTTCTGCGAATCCGGTAGGCGCGCTCGGCGAGCGTCACCCCATCTGATGAGGGACTGTTCATGGTGTCTCCTTGATTTAAAAAGTGAGTCTTTGCAGCGAAAGGTGTCAGCGATTGACGGTTTTGGCTGGCACGAGGAAAACAAGCCCGGCACCGATG
Organism: Paraburkholderia sp. SECH4; assembly: GCF_030511745.1. Lineage (NCBI taxonomy): Bacteria > Pseudomonadati > Pseudomonadota > Betaproteobacteria > Burkholderiales > Burkholderiaceae > Paraburkholderia > Paraburkholderia sp. SECH4. Next base: position 39,558 of record NZ_JALOCP010000024.1, on the reverse strand, counting down.
ACGATGGCGACGGAGATAAAGATGAGCCCAGCCGTCGACTTACCGGTCAGGTCGTTCAACCAGCCCACGATGGCCGGCGAGAAGAACCCTGCGAGATTGGCGAAACAGTTCACCGCGGCGATACCCGCTGCGGCGGACATGCCGCCGAGGAGTGCGGTCGGCAGCGACCAGAACTGCGACGACGAAGCGAGGATGCCGGCGGCGGCCACGCTGACACACACCAGCGATGCGCCGACTCCGCCCAGCATCGGAAGCGTTGCAAAGCCTGCTGCCGATACGAGCATGGGGATTGCAAGATGCAGACGACGTTCGCGATGGCGGTCAGCGCTTGCTCCCACCAGCGGCAGCGCAATGATGGCGCACAGGTACGGGATGGCTGTGAAGACGCCCACCCACAGCGGGTCGGCCACCACGGACTTGCGGATGATCGTCGGCAGCCAGAACGTCAGCCCATACTGACCAAGCACGACGCAGAAGTAGATGGCAGCCATCAACCACAGACGACGATCGCCGATGAAAGACCTGATCGACACATGGGCGATCTTGTGGGCGTTGTCGTTCGCCACGTTGCGTGCGAGGAGCGCCTTCTCCGGATCAGTGAGCCACCTGGCGGCAGCGATACCGTTGTCGAGGTAGAGCAGGATGGCGACGCCAAGGAGCAACGACGGCAGCGCTTCGAGGATGAACAGCCACTTCCAGCCGGCGAGACCGTGTACGCCCTGGAACGCATGCAGGATGTAACCGGACAGCGGCCCACCGACAATGCCGGCAAGTGGAATCGCCATGAAGAAGAGGGAGAGCGCCTTGGCGCGCCGCGCAGAAGGAAACCAGTAAGTCAGATACAGGATGACGCCTGGCGCGAACCCTGCCTCGGCCACGCCCAATAGAAAGCGGAGAACATAGAAGGTGGTGGGCGACTTGACGAAGACGAAGCAGGCTGAGATCACCGCCCACGTCAGCATGATGCGAGCGAGCCAGTTTCGTGCGCCCACTTTGTGCAACATGAGATTACTCGGTACCTCGAAGAGAAAATAACCGAGGAAGAAAATGCCAGCGCCGAAACCATACACGGTTTCGCTGAATCGCAGGTCGTTGAGCATCTGCAGTTTCGCGAAGCCCACGTTGACCCGATCGAGATAAGCGCCCAGGTAGCACAGCATCAGGAACGGTATCAGGCGCCGTCCCACCTTCGCATACGTTTTTGATTCGAAGCTCGCCGGATCGGCGAGCGATGTGACATCGCCCGTCATTGACGGCGCAGTGGCCTTCGTTTTCATGGTTGTCTCCTGCCATATTGCCCCGGGTTTTACCGCCGGGTGCATTGACCCATCCGCCGCAAGCGCGACGGATGTCGTACTTAGTGGATCAACATGCCGCCGTTGACGTCGAGCGTGATGCCGGTGAGGTAGGCGGACAGGTCGCTCGAGAGGAACAGACAGGCGTTCGCGACGTCGGCCGCATCGCCGAGTCGACCGAGTGGAATGCCCTTGATGATGTCGACGCGCATCTCCGTCGTGAGCTTGTCACCGGTGATATCGGTCTGGATCAGGCCCGGTGTGATCGAGTTGACGCGGATGTTGTCCGCCCCGAGTTCACGCGCCATCGCACGAGCGAGACCGAGTACGCCCGCTTTTGCGGCGCTGTAGTGAGGACCGCCGAAGATGCCGCCGCCGCGTTGCGCGGAAACGGATGACATGCAGACGATGCTGCCGCTCTTTTGCGCTCTCATTTGCGGAATGACCGCCTGCGACATGTAGAGCGTACCGCGCAGGTTTACGTCGATGACCGCATCGAAGTTGTCGGCTCCGATGTCCATCGTCTTCAACGGCTGGGTGATACCCGCGTTGTTGATCAATCCGTCGACACGACCGTACTTCTCGATGACCGCCCTGGCGGCAGCCATGCATGCGGCCTTGTCGGTCACATCGCAGGCGAGGCCGAGATGCTCTTCGCCGAGGTCACGCGCGGCACTCTCTGCGTCTTCCTTGCGAAGGTCCAGAATCACCACTCGCGCGCCTTGCGCAGCAAGCGCTTTTGCGGTTGCCTTGCCAATGCCACGCGGCGAGGCTGCGCCGGTTACGATTACCACTTTGCTGTCGAGCAACATGTTTGTCTCCATCGATCACGTTAGTTGGTAGACGCAGTTTCAGCGCTTCAACCATCTCGATCAATGCAGTCCGGCTCAACTATTGCTGAAGAATTTTCAGGTGTCACCGCACCGTGGAGTCACAGGCGTCAGAAAACAGCCCTTTCGCATAAGGCAGGGCGCTGGCGTCCCGCCTGGTGCGGCCTGGCGCTACACGGCATCACGGCTGATCTCTTGCTCGACCCAGGCCAAAAATTTGGCCACGCGCGGCAAGTCCGCGTTCTGGGAAGGGTAAACGAGGTGATGGGCTCCGACCTCGACCGCATACGCGCGATCGAAGACCGGTACGAGCGAACCTCGTTTCAGATGAACCGATGCGAGCATCGTGCTTTCGAGCGCGATGCCGTGTCCCAATGCAGCGGCTTCGAGCGACATGTAAGAGCGGTCGAACGCGAAATCGTATGCCTTGCGCGACACTGCAACGCCGAACTTGCCGAACCATTGCTTCCACTGCACGAGAGGCGTTTCCGAGAAGATCAGGCGCCGCTCGAGCAGATCCTCGGGGGTACGCACCGGGTGCCTTTGCAGGTATTCCTCTGAAGCAAGAGGCGCGATGAACTCGTTGCGTAGCGTCTTGATCTCGCCATCGGTCCAATGAGCGTAGCCATGCCGTACGTCGACGTCATAGAAGCCAGAGGTGAACGACACATCCTCATACGAGCAGGCGAGATTCAACTGAATGTCGCCGTTCGCTTCCTGGAACAAAGCGAGCCGCGGTAGCAGCCACATCAGCCCAAAGCTGGGACTCGAGTGAATGCGAAGAATCTCGACACCCGACTGGCTCGATGCGCGCTCCGTCGCGCGGCTCAGATCGGCGAGCGATCCGGTGACATCCGCCAGATATTGCTGACCCGTTGGCGTCAACACGAGTCCCCGTCCCACTCTTGTGAACAAGGGCCTTCCCACCATGGATTCGAGGTTGGCAATTTGATGGCTGACCGCCGATGGTGTTAACCCCAATTCATCAGCCGCCCGATTGACGCTCTTTGTCCGGGCGACACTTTCAAACGCGACGATGGATTTTAGTGGAGGGATGCGCATTGTTCCTGGGGGCAGAAGTGACGAACCGTCCTGGATCAGGGTGTTCTGCTTCGCTACTGTCAGCGAGGTGGTTCCAGAAATGTCGCGTATCCGGGAGGTAAAGGCAAGCCGGGGTTTGGCCGATACGCAAAGGGCTCACAGGGACGCGAGACGTCGTGCGAAAACGAGGGCGAGCCCGACTACCGAACGCATCCGGTGGTCGGGAAGTGGCAGACATGTGTCCGTTAGCGAAGCGCCACGAAACGAATCGGTGCGTACTCTCATTCCTTTACAGGAGTGACTTCAACTTGAAGTTCAAATCAGAGAGCGTTTCGGGTGCCGGTGTTGCGCTTCGATCGACCAGCATGCGTGCGAGCTTCATCTCTTTCACAAAACCGCTTACGGGCCCGAAACCACTGGCCCCAACGAGTCGACCGCTGGCGTCAAGATTGAAATGAATCTCAGCCGTACCGGGAAGTACCCTGATCACGCATTGCTCTCCGAGTACCGGCTCGCCAGCCACCTGTAATTGATGATCGTATTGGTCGGACCAGAACCACGGAAGGTCCTGATACTCTTCCTGGGCGCCCAACATGTTACGAGCAGCAATGCGCGCCTGCGTCTCCGCGTTGTGCCATGTTTCTTGCCGGATCGGCTGACCTGAGAGGCGGCTAGGAAAGATGGCGACGTCACCCGCCGCGTAGATTCCGGGCGCCGATGTCTTGAGCTCAGCATTGACGACTACGCCGCGTTGCACCTTAAGTCCTGCCTCTCGCGCCAACTCGTCCGCCGGATCAATCCCGATGCCGATGATGACTGTGTCTGCTTTCAATACATCGCCATTTGCGAGCGTCACAGCCAACGCTCCTTCCGGGGTATGCTCGATCGCCGTCGGTGCCGTGTTGACGCGAACCTCGACGCCCTTGCTCTCATGCAATGCGTGCACCCGCGCGGCAATGGTTGCGGGCACTGCACGTCCAAGCAGACGCGGCGCGCCTTCGAGCACACAAACATGGCAGCCACGCTGACGTGCCGAAGCCGCGACTTCGAGGCCGATAAATCCGCCGCCGATTATCACTACGTGAGCATCAGGCACCAGCCTTGGTGCGATAGCCGCCGCGTCGTCGAGTGTGCGCAGGGTCGATACCCCATCGAGTTCGGCGCCCGGAATCGCGAGACGCCGGACGTGACCTCCAGTGGCAAGCAGTAACGCCTCGTAGGGAATGATCCTGCCATCTGCAAGCTGAATTTCACGGGTATCTGGCGCGATTGCTCTCACCGTGGCGACGATGTGTTCGACGTTGTCCTGCTGCCATGCGTCGCGTGTTCGGAGCTGACATTGCGCGGCTTCCCGCTCGCCCGTCAGCAATCCCTTCGACAGGGGTGGCCGCTCGTACGGCAAGTGTGACTCGGCGCCGATTAGCGCGATGACGCCCCGCCAGCCAGATTCTCGCAGCGCCTGGGCAGCGCGGCCACCGACGTGACCCGCGCCGACGATTGCCATGACACGATCGGTTGTCATCGCGTCAGACCTCGATCAGGATGCGGCCGGCTTCGATCTTCGCCGGGTAGGTCTTGAGTTTTTCGCACACGGGTGCGCAGAGCGGGCGGCCATCACGGATGTCGAAGCGGCCATTGTGCTTTGGGCATTCGATCACATGGTCCATCACGAGCCCATCGCTCAGGTGCACATGTTCATGCGTGCACAATCCGTCGCTCGCATAGACGTTATCGTTGACGCGATAAATTGCGTAGGTACGTCCCGCGTGATCGAAACGCATCACGTCTTCGTCTTCGATATCGCCCAGCGCAGCAGCTTCGACCCATTGTGACATGGCGGTTGTCTCCAGGTTTTGTATTGATTTCTCTCAGGCCTGCTTGACGGCTGGAACCGGACGCACGATGTGGTACGACGGATCGCGCGTCTGCCGTACGAGTGCCGGAATGATCTCAGCGTAGGCGGCAAGACTGCTGCGATACGGCGGCGGCATATCACCCTTCACCGTATCGTGTAGCTGCGGTAGTGCATGGAATGGAACCATCGGGAACATGTGATGCTCGGCGTGATAATTCATGTTCCAGTACAGGAACCGGAAAACCGGATTCATCAAAACGGTACGGCAGTTCTGACGGTGGTCCAGCACGTTTTCCGGCATCCCCGCATGCTGGGTAAGACCAAAGTACAGGTAGAGCCAGCCCCCGTACAGGCTCGGAAGCCCGACATAGAGGAGCGGCAGGATTGTGCGGAAATAGACACTTGCACCAATCACTACGACGTAAATGGCCAGAGAGATTCGGGCCTCGCGGAACACTTTCGGCCATTCCGACGCCGGCACGAAAGTCCGGTCTTCCTCATTAATCCGGCCAAACGCCGCAGCAACCATCTTTGGCAGTTCATTCCAGACGTGCTTTAGCGCGAAGATACTCAGTGCCAGGCCCAGCCAATCGGTTGGCCGGGGCGCTGCGATCTCGGGATCACGTCCGACCACGAGGGTGTCCGTGTGATGACGGGCGTGACTCCAACGCCATACCGTCGCACGACGGAACACCTGAAACGACGCCGCCTGATACAGCACGTCATTCATCCACCGCGTCTTGAATGCCGTTCCATGCCCGGCTTCATGCCAACGCGAATCGGCCGGGCTGCAGTAGAGCGTGCCATAGAGAAAAAAGGCTGGAGTCGCCCACAGCGAGTGAACGTGCCACGCGAACCCGGCCAGCACGCCGCTGGCGATTATGCCCGCGTACCAGATGAGCGTGTCGCGAATCGCGCGGGCATCACTGCGCTGCATCAACTGCTTCATCACTGGGCGGGGTACCGAACATTTGTACCACTCCGCATTGACTAGACCGGCAGCCTCCGCGCGCTCACCCGCTCCGCCGACGAGCCGATACTCCTCGTGTCGTGCGGACGAGGAAGCTTCGCGCGCACGGTCGGTCATGTTTGCCACGTCTGTCTCCGTTATGTCCTTCTCCGCATGATGCAGAGAGTCTATGAATCAAAAATAAGCCCTATTCGTGCATCGCTCAACGGAAAATTTGACGATTTATCGTCAAACTTCTAGCGTAGGAGAATGGCAATGAAAATAGTGAACTGCACAAGGAGACAACCGTGGCAAATAGCGCAGCACCCCCTCGGCGTAAGCGCTCTGCGCGGTTCATCGAGATCGCACAACTTGCCGGCGTCAGTCCGTCCACCGTTGACCGTGTCCTGAACGAGCGCGGCAGCGTATCGGACGCAGCACGTAAGCGCGTCGTGGCGGCCGCCCGGGAACTGGCCGTGCCGCGCACGCTGCCTGAGACCCGCCACGGACTTATCCATGTCGACGTCCTGCTGCCCGACAGCCAGGCACCATTCTTTAATCGTCTGAATCAGGCGCTGCAACGCGCCATGCAGATGCTGGATCGACGCGTTGTCGTGCATCGCATGGTGCTGTCGGCAGCCGATGACGACGTGATTACGAAGGCGATTACCCAGTCCCGTCGTCAACGTGCGGCGCTTATCATCACGACGCACGATACGACGACGGTGCGCGACGCACTCAGATCGGCGATCGCGCGCGGGGAACAGGTGATCACCATGGTCACGGACATTCCCGATACCGGCAGACTCCACTACGCCGGCATTGACAACGTGTGCGCGGGCCGCACCGCCGGCTATTACATCGGTCGGCTGGCAAGGCAACTGGGCCGGGTGTTGCTGCTGTGCGGCCGTATGGACTACCGGGCGCATCTCGACCGCATTGGCGGCTGCCGTGCACAGATCGACGAAGCGTTTGCCCATCTGACATGTGAACCCGAGCCGATCGAGACGCAGGACGAGGACGACCGCTGCTATTACGCCGTGGCTAAAGCGCTCGAACAAGGCGGTCTCAGCGCGATCTACAACAGCGGCTACGGCTCGGCGGGCGTCGAAGCGGCCTTGCGCAAGTTCGGCGCGGCAAATAAGGTGGTGTGGGTCGGCCATGAAATGCTCGATCTGCATCGCGACTTCATCAAGGCGGGCAGCATGGATATCGCGATCGACCAGGATCCCGACGGACAGGTCATCGCGGCATTGCAGCATGCCCTCCATGCGTGCGGTATCGTCGATACGGCACCCCGGGCCGAACCGGTCGAGTTTCGCGTGTTCTGCTCGGCCAATGTCAGACACAGTCCTTACCTCAGCGAATGAACAATGAAGCGGAGCGCCATTTCGAAACTGCGCCCGGCTTCCCGGAAGTCGCCACAGAACGACCAGACGCGAAAAAGCCGATATGGACGCGAGGTCCATATCGTCCACAAATCGTACCTGCGTGGGAAAAAGCTGGCGGGTGGAGTCGCCAGCCCATCAAGCTCTCGCCCCTGCACTATCAGTCACTCCTCCGACGCCCTACAGGAATTCCGCCGCCCAGGAGTAAAGTGAATGAAAGTGATCGAGTAACCGCCTTCGCCTAGTAAAGAACGACCGAGCGGATCGACTCGCCCTTCTTCATCAGGTCGAAGCCTTCATTGATGCGCTCGAGCGGCAGACGGTGCGTGATCAGGTCGTCGATATTGATCTTGCCTTCCATGTACCAGTCGACGATCTTCGGCACGTCGGTACGGCCGCGCGCGCCGCCGAATGCCGAGCCCTTCCACTCGCGGCCCGTCACCAGCTGGAACGGACGCGTGCTGATCTCTTCACCCGCCGCCGCCACGCCGATAATGAATGACTGACCCCAGCCTTTGTGCGTGCACTCCAGCGCCTGACGCATCACCTTGGTGTTGCCGATGCATTCGAACGAATAGTCTGCCCCGCCGTCGGTGAGTTGCACGATGTGGTCAACCACGTTCTCGACTTCGTTCGGGTTGATGAAGTGGGTCATGCCGAATTTCTTCGCCAACTCGATGCGGCCCGGGTTGATATCGACGCCGATGATCTTGTCCGCGCCGACCATCTTCGCACCCTGGATCACGTTCAGGCCGATGCCGCCCAGGCCAAACACCACCACGTTCGCGCCCGCTTCGACCTTCGCCGAATACACCACAGCGCCGACGCCCGTCGTCACGCCGCAGCCGATGTAGCAGATCTTGTCGAACGGCGCGTCTTCACGCACCTTCGCGACGGCGATTTCCGGCACGACGATGTAGTTCGAGAACGTCGATGTGCCCATGTAGTGAAACAGCGGCTTGCCGCCCAGCGAGAAGCGCGACGTGGCATCGGGCATCAGGCCCTTGCCTTGCGTCGAGCGAATCGCCTGGCAAAGATTGGTCTTGCGCGACAGACAGAATTTGCACCGACGGCATTCCGGCGTGTAAAGCGGAATGACGTGGTCGCCCTTCTTCAATGTGCCGACACCCGGACCCACATCGACGATCACACCCGCACCTTCATGGCCGAGAATCGCCGGGAAGATGCCTTCCGGATCGGCGCCCGAGAGCGTGTAGTAGTCGGTGTGGCAGATACCCGTCGCTTTCACTTCAATCAGGACTTCACCGGCGCGCGGACCTTCCAGATCCACTTCTTCGATCGTCAACGGGGCGCCTGCTTTCCATGCGATAGCTGCTTTGGTTCTCATACTGCCGTCCTCTGATGAAGCGGTTGTTATTCGGGGATTGCGCTGCCCGTGAGCGTTGCAGTGAGCTGCAATTCTTCCCATACCTCGCGTATCCAGTCGCGCAGCAGCAGTGACTCTGCCCAACGGTCGGTCGTGTCGTTGCCATCGCGCCCGATAATCGCGTACGGTTTGGGACCGAGCTCGCAGGTGAACGCCAGTGTGTCGTCAGGACCCGCTCGCCGGCGCCACGATGCAAAGCCATAGCGCCACCAGTCGAGAAACAGGTCGACCCACATCCGATGCGGTTCGAACGACAGCTCGATCTGCACCTGCTCACGGCTCGCGACGCGTCCGTGAAATGCCCATGAGTTGTCGAGGATGCGGTGCATCAGCGCGTGGTTTTCGTCGGACACGGGCCATGCAAATTCACGCCCCACGAGGTAATGCGAAATGTCACCCAGCAACTTAAGATCGGGCCGCGCGTCGAGCAGATCGAGCGTGAAATGCAAATCCGTGGTCATCCGGTCGCGGTGCGTTTCAATGTAGACCGGGAAGTTGACCTGTTCCGCCAGCCGCCGCCACCCATCGAGCAGCGTCACGCATTCCGCGACCGTGCGAGGACGCACGTCGGGCTGCAGATCGATGTGGTGAACCCCAAACTCGGCGGCATTTTCGAGCACGGGCTGCAAGTCGTCCACCGTCCGTGGAAAGCACTGGCCTTCTGCATGCAGTCCATGCGGCCCGCGCAACTGCGCCAGGCGCTGAACAGACTCCCGGTCGGTATAGTGCGCACTCACGCCATCGAAACCCGCATCGGCGATCATCCGCACGTTCTCTTCGAGCGTGCGTTCGTAGCCGTCGGTATGGCGACGCTCCATCGCCCACACTGACTGAAACACCAGCAGGCGTTGACTCATTGGACCTCCTCGGCAAGCAACTGGGCTTAACGGTAGCTGCCAGCCAGCGCCGACACCTTCTCAATGTTCTGCGGCGTAATGAAGCCAGGTCCCGAGCTGATATTGCGCGCCTCGTAGACCGGCTTGAGTCCATAGGACTCCAGGCGCTTCATGAACTTCGGATCCTTTTCCAGCTCCGTGCGGGCGGCTACGACATCCGTGTTGTGATTCTTGTGCATGATCGCCAGCATTGCGATGGGAATGTAGCCCTGCAGATAGGGTTGCTGATCGGTGCAGAACTTGATCGTGCCGTCCTTGATCGCCTTGGCAACGTCAGGATCAATGTCGAACGTCGCAAACCAGATCTTGCCGGCGAGCCCCATTTTGGTCACGGCACGAATGGTGGGGTCGGCGGACGTCGGTCCAAGCGTCAACACGGCCTGCGTATCTGGGTGAGCACGCAAATAGGCACTCACTTTGGCTTCGATACCGGTTGGATCGGTGCCGACATCAAGCGAAGATGCCTTCGTGTCCGCACCGATGGCTTCTCCGAACCCGCGGCAGCGCTCAAACGAGAGCGGATTGGTCGCATAGTGGTTCACGCACAGAAACGTCTTGATGCCGGCCGCCTTCGCACGCAGCCCCGCTTCCTTGCCTGCCAGGTATTCCGGCTGACCCACATGCATGATGGCGCCGAGGTCGGCACTCTGCTGCTCCGTACCGGTATTGGAGGTAATGAACGGGATATTCTTCGCCTTCAGCTTCGTGACGGCTCCTTTGAGAAGGTCGTAGTCGGCAATCGTCAACACCACGCCATCGTAGTTGCGTGCGGCCGCCTGGTTGACCAGTTGCACCATGTCGGCGATGTCCCCGTTTGGCGGATTCCGGTAGTCGGTCTGTACGTTGAAATCCTGATCGGCCTGTCTGATGCCATTCTTGACCGTGTTCCACCACGCATCCGAATCCGGCGCGTGCGTAATGAAATCAAAATGAGCGACGGGGTCCGCGAAAGCACCGGTGCATAGTCCCAGGCTCAACACTGTGGCGGTCAGGCAAAGCGCCTTCCCTATGGTGGATTGCATAGCTGTCTCCGTATATATCGTTCTGTTGGCCTGTATGACGACACGGGCCAGGGGGAGCCGCGCCTCTCAATCGAGGCGCGGCGGTCAATCGCTTGCTAACCCGATCAAAACCTTGTTGTCCTCGATCTTCACAGGATGAGTAAGCAGATTCACGCAGACGGGCGCGCCTTTCGCCGCGCCCGACGGAATGTGAAAACGGCCCATGTGCATCGGACATTCGATGATCTCGCCGAACACGAGACCTTCGGTGAGGCGCGCCGTCTCGTGGGTACAAAGACCGGCGGTTGCGTAAAAGCCGCTCGGCGTGTGATAGATCGCATACAGCTTGTCGTCGTGACGAAACTCGATGACGTCCTCTTCGTCGATGTCATCGCACCCGCAGACCTGATGCCATTGCAGGATATTCATTGCATCTCTCCGCGGTTAGCGTACCTGGGCCGCAAGCGGCGCGGCGGTGTCGTGTTCTGCCGCGACGTACGGCGACTTGCCCGGTACGCACGGCGTAACCATGTAGTCCGGATCGTGTCGTTGCATCCGGAAGACGTGGAAGATTTCGCCCCACGCGTTGAAGAGCCCTTCGTATGCCGGCGGCAGATCGGCCTCGATCGCTTTGCGCAGTTTCGGCAGCGCGTGGAAAGGCACGTTGGGGAACATGTGATGCTCGACGTGGTAGTTCATGTTCCAGTAGAGGAACTGCAGAGCAGGATTGAGTTTGATCGTTCGTGTCGAGAAGCGGTGGTCGAGTTCGTTCTCACGCAATCCCGTATGCTGCGCAATGGCCAGCAATTCGTGCAGCCAGGCGCCATAGGAACGGGGCAGCAGCAGGAAAATGACCGGCAACCAGCTATGGGCCAACATCGCCCACGTGGCGGCGGCAATGTACAGCGCCAGGATCACACGCGAATTGCGGCACATTGCACGAAATTCGGTGGGCGGAACGACGGCCTTGGCGCTCTTCGACACGATGCCGAAGCTATGCCGGACGATGTTGCCCAGGTGATGAACGCCGTGCGAAACACGTAGAAAATCGGTGGCGAGCTTCAGGTAATTCGGTGGCCGCTTGACCGCAATTTCAACGTCGGCGGGAAGGGTTGCGGTGAGATGCGTGTAAGTGTGATGTTGCGCATGCGACCAGCGGCTATAAATCTGCTCACGCCATGTCATGAAGCAGATCAGCCAATGCACCGACTCGTTCAGCCATTCGCTTTTGAATGGCGTGCGGTGGCGCAGTTCGTGTTCCATCGCCTCGGCGAACGCATACAGCGTGCCGTAGAGAAGAAACGCCGGTATGCACCAGAGCGAACCGAGCGAGAACCATGCGAGCGTGCCGCTTGCCACCACCAGCCCAATGAATCCGCCAAAACGAAGAAGCGCGGCGGAGTCGTTGCGCCGCGTGACTTCCTTGAGCACCTTTCTGTCGAGTCGGCATTTATACCAGTCGTCCATGGTGATCGTTTTCCTGCTGTCTTGCTGGTCGGACATGAGTCGCACCCTGTACGAGAAATCGGTTTGACGATGAGATGTGAGATGAAGCATTGATCATCTTTGAGCTCATTTAAGGCTCTTTATGAGCCATCGTCAAAGACTAATATGCCTCATATTGAGCTACTCAGGGTATTCCATGGTCCCAGTCCTGCCGGCTGTACCCGCCTAGCTGCCTGCTTGCGCAGCATTGACTCACGTCATGTCTCATGAAGACTCATTTTTTGAGGCAAAATGTCAACCATGCGCTGGTTTCGCGCTTCGACCCATGGGAATGCACGATGAAAGGCAAGCCGACCCTCAAACAACTGATGGAGATGACGCAACTCAGCCGGGCGACGATCGATCGCGCGCTGAACAACCGGCCGGGGGTGCACCCACGTACGCGCAGCGCCGTCGACGCCGCGCGGCGGCAACTGGATGCGGGATCTCCGGCACATTCGACGGTTCCTGTCGCGCAGCGGAATTACGCGTTCAGATTGCTCGCGCAGGCCGGGGACGCTTTCACAGAGGAACTGATGCGATGCGCGGCCGAACTCGAAGATGACTTCGCTGCGGCAGGAACGCGGCTTGAGGTCGTGAACTGCGTGGGTGTTTCCGATCACGACGTGGCAGCGCAAGTGAGCGTCGCGGCTGATGAGGCGGACGGTATTGCAATCATCTGCACGAACACGGCGGCCACAACCGCGGCCCTGCGCAAATGTATGGCCGCTGGCAAGTCGGTCGTGACGCTGATAACAGATGTCGATGCCGACGCCCGTCACACCTATGTTGGTGTTAATAACCGCGCTGCAGGGCAATCCGCGGCGTTTCTCATCGGGCGGCATTTGCAGGCGCACCCATCGCCCGACGTCGCCGTGGTCGTCGCAACCTTTTCCTATACCTGTCATGAGGACCGAGAGATCGGTTTCCGTTCTCTGATCAGGCAGCGGTTCCCGAACGTGAACCTAGTGGAGGTCATCAAGGGCGCTGATTCGGGGGCTGCGACCTATGAGGCAACCCGGCGCTTTCTGGACGAGCACGGCAAGCTCGATGGCATCTACAACGTCGCGGGTGGCAACGAAGGGCTGGCGGCCGCGCTGCGGGAATACGGCCTGGCGGGCCAGACAGTCTACGTGACTCACGAAGTTAACCGCGTCACGGAGCCGCTCTTGCGGGGCGACGCGATTGACTATTTGCTGACCCAGGACCTTCAACTCATGCTGCGAACAGCTGTAGAGCACTTGATAAGTGCATGTGAAGCCCGACCGGTTCCTGCACAAGCGATCATCCCGATAGAGACGTATTCTCGTTATTCGTTATACTAATTCATATCAACGGAAAGTATGTTTTTGGGCTTCTATCGCACACCTCCGGGCGGGACGTAACACAGAATCCATGAGGGCATCGTTACGGAAGTGCGTCAAGCCGTTGAAGCACGACGACGCCTGTCAGCCGGTGAGCGGACGTTCGATCGAATTTGCCGAATGTCGCCTCTTGGCCGACCGTACGCGTTCACTCCCTTCGCCGTAAACCGCCCGTCGAAAACATTCGGCCTGCGCTAGCGGCAGCTTTGTGACGCCATATCTCAGCAGGTCCAACTCCTGAAAGTCGGTGCGAACGGGAACATTGATACCACCACCGCGACAGCGCCGGTCGAAGCGTTCGTGCTCACGAACAGCGGGTTGATGGTCGGCGTGGCGCTCGAAGATACGAAGGTCACCAGGCTGAAGTCACTGTAGCGCCCCAAAACAGGCGGGGCGGGGCGGTGCCCGCGTGCCGGCGTGGCGTTTTTCGATCCTGCCGGAACGCCATGCACATTCCCACGACATCGCCCTCTTCTTTCGCGGTTTTCGCGTGTCAATACGTCTGGCGGTCTGGAGCGCTGGCGAAAGCCTCGCGCGACGATCGTCGCCTGCTCGCGGACTCGCATCAAAACCGGCGGCCGCCGTTACTCAGGCGCGTACCTGAACTCTGGCAATGCTTTGAGGGACTCCCTGGTCGCATCCTCTAGCCGCATCTGCTTGTCGACGACCTGAAGGCTGCCAAACGGTACTGCGACGAGATGGGTTCCCATCCCGAGAAACCCGCCTACCGAGCGGATGACGTAGGGAACCCGATCGGTTGGGCTGACGATCAGATCGTCTATTAGAGCGTGTTATGCACTTTTGTTAAGGGCTGCAAAGTGGACAAGCATAAGCACGGAGAACACGACGAAATGCAAACCGGCCAAGGTTTCGGGCAACCGCTCGTAGTCTCTGGCCAGCCTGCGGAAGCGGTTGAGCCAGCCAAAGCTGCGTTCGACCACCCAGCGGCGCGGCAACAACACGAAGCCCTTTTTCGCCTCCGGCAGCTTGATGACCTGAAGCTCGATGCCTTCGTCGAGTGCAGCCTGCGCAGGTTCTTCGCCGGTGTATCCCTGGTCGGCGAACGCCACCTTGACCGTCTGGCCTGTGGCCTGCTGAACCTGACGCGCCAGCTCCCCGACCTGCGCGCGCTCCTGCTCGTTGGCCGGCGTCACATGCACGGCAAGCAACTGCCCCAAGGTATCAACCGCCATGTGGACTTTGCTGCCGCGTTTGCGTTTGTAGCCGTCGTAACCAGCGCGAGGCCCGCTCTCGCAGGTCGACTGAAGCGTGCGTCCGTCGAAAATAACCGCGCTGGGTTGACCACGGCGCTCCTGCGCGACCCGGATGATCGAACGCAGGTCACTGACCATCGCCTCGAAGCAGCCTGCCTGAATCCAGCGCTGCGTCTGCTGATAGACCATCTCCCAGGGCGGAAAGTCATTGGGCAACAAACGCCACGGTGCACCCGCGCGCACAATCCAGCGCAATGCATTGAACATCTCGCGCAGCTCGTAGCGGCGCTGGGGTGCGTCCTTGTTCATCAAGGTCAGGTACGGAGCGGCGAAGTACCACTCTTCATCCGATACATCAGTTGGGTAAGGTCTGCGTTTTTTCATCCCGCCAGGGTACCAGGTCTGGCCGAAAGTTCATAACACGTTCTAGGAATTCGCGTTCTTATATTCTGCCCAGAAGCAGCAAGATGAGAACGACGACCAGCAGCACACCCAGCGCCCCGCTTGGCATATAGCCCCACGAACGACTGTGCGGCCAGGTCGGCATCGCGCCCATCAACAGGAACGCCAGTACAACTATCAATAGTATGCTCAACATGAGACGACTCCTTTCCGACTCCGTATTACGACGAGCCCATCGCCGCTCTCTCGCCACGTGCCCGGAATCTTCTGGCCTGTCGCGAGTTATCTTCGCAAATTGAATGTGATGCTGACCGGCATCCGCACAACCCGGAAGAGGGCCATCCTGTAGCCTGAGGCTGGCATTGATTTGCCGCGCAGTCGGTACGGTGGTGGACATCGGGATTTCTTTTTTTCCGCCCGGCATCTTGGTAAAAAGCGCCAGCCGTTTTCGTCGGGAATGCTGTCGAGAGTATTGCGGTAGCCCCTGCGCTACTCGCCCAAGCAGGAATAATGCGCGTTTTATATCGCCTTCAGATCGGGCAACAACCGGTCGAACTCCCGTTTCACCACGCTATAGCACTCGCACACACGCTTTTCGAGTCCCGGTCGATCCAGTACCTCGATGTGGCCATGACCGTAGCGAATCAGCCCCGCGTCCTGGAGTTTCAGCGCCGCTTCCGTCACGCCGGATCTGCGCACACCAAGCATGTTGGCGATCAGTTCCTGTGTCATCTTCAGCTCGTTTGACGGCAGGCGGTCCATGCTGAGCAGCAGCCAGCGGCACAATTGCTGGTCGATCGAATGATGCCGGTTGCAGACGGCGGTCTGGGCCATCTGTGTAATCAATGCCTGGGTATAGCGCAGCAATAACCGCTGCACCGGGCCAGCGCGATGGAATTCCTCTTTCAGGATGCGCGCATCCAGTCGATACGCCCGTCCTGCGCTTTGCACGACTGCCCGGTTTGGCGTTGTTTCACCGCCCATGAAGAGCGCAATACCGATGATCCCTTCGTTGCCCACAATTGCGATCTCGGCGGACGCGCCGTCCTCCATCACATAGAGCAGCGATACGATGGACGTTGTCGGAAAATAGACATGATCAAGGCGATCGCCAGACTCGTACACGACCAGGCCCAGTGGCATTTCGACCGGTACGAGATGCGGCGCCACGCGCGCCCGCTCTGCTTCCGGCAGAACCGAAAGCAGGTGGTTCTCTTTGGAATGACTTTCGTTTTCCATGTCTCGCTCCCCGACATCCCGTCCAGAAACTGCACCGTTTTCGCAGAATTGTTCTTAACAGTATCAGGCATCAGCAGTAGTTGCATGAATGCGCCAGACGAATGGGGCGAGGACGTCGAACCAGACTAAACCCTGTTTAAATTATAGTTCGCGTGCGCCTGGTGGTCCGTCGCGGCGCGCCACCGGCCACGCCTTAACGGGTCTGCGCGGACAGGTCTGTCAACTGCGAGAAATGCGTCGTCGATTGTGCGTTTGAACATAGACAGATCTCTGTACGTTGTCGTACCGCTTTCTGCCGCGCGTGCGCGTAGCGTGTCTTCTATCGTTGACCAGCGCGGAGAAAATCATGCTTCGACGAACCTTCATCTGGAGCACATCCGGATCGCTTCTGGTGCTCGGCGCAGCGCTCTCAGGTTGCACTACCACCTCTTCTTCCGATGCGAGCCGCAGTCAGCAGATGGACAAGCGCCGCTCCATCGATGCAGGCGTCGACTCGACTCTGACTCGCCTGTACGGTATGGCAAGCGGATCACGCGAACTGGTCGGCAAGGCGCACGGGATACTGACGTTCCCGTCGGTGATCGATGCCGGCTTCGTGGTCGGCGGTCAGTATGGCGAAGGCTCCTTGCGCGTCGGCGGACACACGGTTGGCTACTACAGCACGGCGACCGGTTCGATCGGCTGGCAGATCGGCGCGCAATCGCGCGCAATCGTCTTCCTGTTCATGACCGACGAGTCGCTCAACCGCTTCCGTAGCAGGGACGGATGGTCGGCTGGCGGCGACGCCTCCGTGGCCGTGCTGAAAGTCGGTGCGAACGGCAATCTCGACACTAGCACCGCGACCGGACAGGTCGACGCTTTCGTGTTGACCAACAGTGGCCTGATGGCGGGCGCGTCGCTGGAAGGCACAAAAGTCACGCGGCTCACGTCGCTTTGAAATTGAGGCCGAGGGACGCGCGTGATGTGCGCCCTCGTCGAAACACAGGGTAGAGAAACCATGTTACGAAGCATGCGAGACTTGCACGGAAGCACCGTTAGCGCAGTGGACGGCGACATCGGCTCAGTTAGCCAGGCCTATTTCGACGACGAGTCATGGGGTGTGCGCTACCTGGTGGTCGAAACAGGCAATTGGCTCAATGACCGGCAAGTGCTGGTTTCGCCGTATTCGGTGAAACACACCGATCCCGGATCGAGTGTCGTGCATGTCGGCCTCTCCCGGCAGCAAGTGAGGGACAGCCCAATGCTGGACGCCCACAAGCCGGTATCGCGGCAGCACGAGATCGAGTATCTGCGCTACTACAGCTATCCGACCTATTGGGGCGGCCCAAACCTATGGGGGATGGGCGCCTACCCGGCCTATGACCCAACAGGTGTAGCGCCTGACGCCCTGCCCGATGAGCCACCAGGGCCAACCCTGGATACGAACAAACCGCAACCCGACGTCCATCTGCGTAGCACCGACGAGGTCAAGGGCTACCACCTCAAGACGGCCGACGGCAGCATCGGTCACGTATCCGACTTCATTTACGACGACACCGACTGGGCGATTCGTTACCTGGTCGTAGAGACGCACAACTGGTGGCCCGGTGGCAAGGCCGTGCTCATCGCGATTCACTGGATCGGCGAAGTCGACTGGTTCGATTCAACCGTATCGACGGCATTGACGCGTGACGTCATCAAGAATAGCCCAGCTTATGACGACTCGATGCCGATCGACCGGCGTTACGAAGTCGTGCTGCACCAGTTTTACGACAAGCATGGATATTGGTCGGACGCAGGCGCCGACGAGCCAGTCGCATCGGAATGAACCGCGAGATTTACCAGCAGCTACGACGGCCAATGTGGCTGTCGTTTACTCAGACGGGTGACACCATGGCGGACAGAATCATCTCAAGCACAACACATGACGCTTACATGACAGTCAGAGACCATATTGCCGATGGCTGGGTGGCGAGCGTGTGTGTCGTTCCGAAGGGCGCAGCGAAGAGCAACGAACTCGTCATCAAACTCGACACTTTCTTCGAACGTGAAGATGTCGCATGGAAATCGGCCGAGACGCTTGCACGTGCCGAACTCAACAATCTGAAATAGCGTGAAGGAGCTTCCCTATCGCCTCAGATACCGCGCTCGCAAGGCTTCGATTTCATCAAGCAGATCAAGTGCGAGCGCGATGCCAGCAGCGTTGATCTCGAGATCCTGCGCGAGATGGCGAGCCTTGCGGGCGCGGCGCAATGAGACGCCGTCGAAGTGCGGGCCATCGTCCTCGCTGACGTATTTCGGCTCAATTGCGCCTTGCTCGATCCATTCAACGAGCTGGACTTCAGAAGCGCCGGACACCCGGCACAATTCGAGTAGCGTGAACTCCACCTGCTCCTCGACGATCAGGCATTCGAGCCACCCAGTGCGCGATTCGTTCATGATGCATCACCTGAAAAGTGCGCGCGCGGATTGAAGCCGCATGCCTGTCGTAGTGTCTCGTAAGCCGCGCGTGCCTGCTCGCTGTCAGCCAGCGGCAGAACGATGTTCAATTGCGCATAGAGATCGCCCGATGTACCGGTCGGACCGCTCGCGGGGATTCCCTTGCCTTTCAAGCGTAAGCGTCGGCCTCCGCTGGAATCTTTGGGTATGGCTATTTCGACGGCGCCGTCGGGCGTCGGCACGGTAATGCGCGCGCCAAGTGCCGCTTCCCAAGGGGCGACCGGCACGACGATCGTCACATCGCGGCCGTCGACGCGAAAAAGTCCATGCTGGCGCAACGCGATTTCCAGGTACAGGTCTCCAGCGCGCCCCTCGCCGAAACCCGTCCCCCCTTGGCCGGCGAGTCGCAAATGCTGCCCACTGTGCACGCCCTTCGGAATGGAGACGTCAAGCGTCCGCGACTTCAGCACGGCACGGCCGCTCGCATCGAGTACTGGCATCTCCAGCGAAATCGTACGCTGCGCCCCACGATAGGTATCTTCCAGATCGATCACCACTTTGGCATGGTGGTCCTGGCCCGAAGCCGAGTGCGGCACACCGCCATAGGCGTCCTCCATATCTTGGGCGGTTGCGCGATCATGTCTGCCGCCGGCAGCGTGCCGCCCGCGTCTTGTCGAGGCGCGACCACCACCGGCATGTTCACCGCGAAACAGTGCCTCAAAGAATTCGCTGAAGCGTGCATCCTCGGCTCCGCGGTCTTCCCCGCCGCTGAATTCGAAGCCCTCGTCCCACTGCGGCGGCGGCTCGAAGTCCTGACCATTGCGCCACTGGTCGCCCATCCGGTCGTAGGCTGCGCGCTTTTCCGTGTCTTTGAGCACGCTGTACGCCTCGCCGACCTCCTTGAAGCGTGGCTCCGCGTCGTCGAGTTTGCTCAGGTCCGGGTGATATTTGCGAGCGAGCTTGCGATACGTACGCTTGATATCGTCCTGTGTCGCGCTGCGCGGCAATCCCAGCACTTCGTAATAGTCTTTGTATTTCATATCGAAGGCCTATGAGAGAGGCCGCGCTAGAGCGGCAACACTATCGTCGCGGCGAACGGCTATGCCGAGATGATCACCTTCAGCGCGCGCGTGTCAGCAGCACGCTCGAAGGTCCCGTAGGCGTCGAGAATCTGATCGAGCCTGAAGCGGTGTGTAATCAGAAGTCTGGCATCGAGCTTGCGGGCGCGCAACGTATCCATCAGCATCGGTGTACTCACGGTATCGACCAGCCGCGTGGTGATGGTGATGTTTCGGTCCCACAGATGCTCCAGATGAAGATCCACCTTGACGCCATGTACTCCGACGTTCGCAATCGTCCCGCCCGGCGCGATGATAGCCTCGCACAATTCAAAGGTAGCCGGAATGCCGACCGCCTCTATTGCGGTATCGACGCCACGGTCGGCCGTGAGTTTCATGATCGCCTTCACCGCATTGCCATCCGCGTTGTTGATCACCGCGGTCGCACCGAAACGCTTTGCGGTCTCTAGCCGGTTATCGTCCAGATCGACCATGATGATTTCGGCGGGAGAATAGAACCGGGCTGTGAGCAATGCCGCAAGCCCGATCGGCCCGCTGCCGACAATAGCCACGATGCTACCGGGCTGCACCCTCCCATTGAGCACACCGCACTCGAAGCCCGTCGGCAGAATATCGCTCAGCATCACCAGCGCTTCTTCGTCGGCGCCGTCGGGAATCCGGTAAAGACTGGTATCCGCGTGCGGAATCCGCACGAACTCGGCCTGCGTGCCATCGATCCTGTTGCCAAGAATCCAGCCGCCGCTGACACAATGGGAATACATGAGTTTGCGGCAGTACATGCACTTACCGCATGCGCTGATGCAAGAAATCAGGACGCGTTCGCCTGGCTTGAACGCCGTGACGCCTGCTCCGACCTGCTCGATTACGCCGGTACCTTCATGGCCGAGCACGCGGCCGGGCTGACAGGTCGCGACGTCGCCCTTGAGAATGTGCAGGTCCGTGCCGCAAATTGTCGTCTTGCTGATCTTGACGATGGCGTCGGTGGACGCCTCGATCTCGGGTTTGGGCCGTTCTTCAACAGCCTTCTTTCCAGGGCCAAGATAAACGAATGCTTTCATTGTCGGTAACTCCGGTTGCATTGGATCGGCCCGTACGCAGTGATTCATGTCTGTTCGGGCGATTGAACTGACGCGCGGCTGTCGTCGCTTGAACCCACTCTGCCGTGTCACCCGGAAAAAGTCGGTACGGTGGCAGACCGCATGGCGGCTGAGGGAACCCCTACGTGCGTGGCGTCCCCTGCGTCCCTGCGCCAAATAACCGGATCAAGGCTTCATAGTCGACCGGCTTGGTCAGATGATGGTCGAACCCAGCCTCGGCTGATTTGAGGCAATCCGCCGGCAGTCCGTATCCGGTGACGGCCACCAGGATCACATTAGTGGCTCAGCTCGACCCGATGGAGCCGCGCGGACAAGCTTTACCACCGTCCGATCCGGGAGCGACATGAGACGACCGCGGATAACGCGTCGGCCTTTATCTCGTCGGCCATCACGGAAAGTGGCGGATCGCTGACGCGGTCCGACCATACCGCGCCCCGACGGTGTGACTCCGAAAACGTTGGGAGAGCACCCCAAACCGATGCAGACGTATCCGTTGACTTGCAGCAGACACCTCGTCAACGACCCACAGAATTCGAATTCAGGAAAACAGGTCTGTCAGTCTTCGGCACGCACACTCGACGCAGCCGATGGAAAGTCTTCACGGTGCTCCGCCCATTTCAGGATCGCATCCAGTGCCGGGCACAGGGCCTGCCCCCAATCGGTGAGGCGGTAGTCCACCTTCGGCGGCACCTGGTGATAGACCGTGCGCGTCACAATGCCGTCCTCTTCGAGGCGGCGCAGCTGCTGGGCAAGCATCTTTTGCGTGATGCTGGGGATTAGCCTCTCGAGGTCCGAAAAACGTCGCACCTGACCACCGAAAAGGTGAAACAGGATCACCAGCTTCCAACGTCCTTCCAGCAGCTTGAATGCGGCTTCGACGTCGATCGCGGCAGTCGTGGGAGTGTAGGCTTTTCGGTTGGGCACGGCTTACTTACTTTTTAGTGCGTTCTTGCGATGTGGTAACTATAGCGCCATCATTGGGACATGCAAACGTGACGTTCAGGAAAAGTCCGATGAACATGACCCTGCCCCCGCCACTGGATGCCTATCTGAACGCGGAAACCACCAGCGACACCGCTCCTCTCGCGAACTGCTTCGCTGCTGACGCCGTCGTGCGCGACGAGGGCCGCACTATCGAGGGGCTCGAAGCCATCCAGGCCTGGAAGAAAGACACCAAAGCCAGGTACCAGTACGCCATCGAGCCGCTGGACTTGTCCCAGGATGGCGCCGCCGTGACGATGCGCGCCAGGCTCACGGGCGCCTTCCCCGGCAGCCCGGTCGAGCTGACCTACACGTTTGTTCTGGCCGACGGCAAGATCGCGTCTCTGGAGATTCGCTGATGAGCGCGGCACTTGAACTTCGGGGCCTTCGGGCGCTTGTTACAGGCGGGACCAAAGGCGTCGGTAAATCCGTTGTCGCACACCTTTGCGAGGCGGGAGCGAACGTCCTCGCGACGGCACGTTCGCGTTCCGATGACCTTACCGAAGAAAGGTTCATCGGTGCGGATATCACGACGGCCGAGGGTTGTAAAACCATTGTCGACGCCGTGCTCGAGCGGCTCGGCGGCGTCGATATAATCGTGCATGTGGCGGGTGGATCATCTGCGCCAGCGGGTGGCTTCAGTGTGCTCGACGACGACGAATGGAACAAGGCATTGAGCCTGAACCTGTTCCCGGCAGTACGCATCGATCGCGCGCTGTTGCCCTCGATGGTCGAGCAGCGCTCAGGCGTCATCATCCACGTCACGTCGATCCAGCGGCAGTTACCGTTGCCGGAGGCCACGATTGCCTATGCCGCCGCCAAGGCTGCCCTGTCGAACTACAGCAAAGCCTTGTCCAAGGAAGTTAGTCCGAAAGGCGTTCGGGTCGTGCGTGTCTCCCCCGGCTGGGTTGAAACGGATGCCGCCGCGGGTCTCGTTGCTGAGATCGCCCGGCAGAACGGCATCGACACGGACGGCGCTCGCAAGATCATCATGGATTCGCTCGGAGGCATTCCTCTCGGCCGGCCATGCTCTCCCCGGGAGGTGGCAGAACTCATCGGTTTCCTCGTCTCCGCGCGGGCCAGCGCCATCACCGGCACTGAGTACGTCATCGACGGCGGAACTGTTCCGACTGCGTGATCTGAGCCGCTTGTCGGTGGACGTCGACGTGCTTCGGCGCACGCGAAGCGCGTTTCGCAGGCAGCGGTTCCAGTTCAGGCGCCGGCCTTCACGTGGTGTGCCCGCCCAATGAACCTCTGCTTTTCTGCAGCACGGCCACCCGTGGTGGACCGGGCATTATTCAGCGGCGTCATCGCACCTGGACGTCAGGTCACATAGCAGGTCACCCTTCGTCCGCAATTCGCGATGCCCTGGAATGGCGGACGGGCAAGCTCAGAGCGCGATCAGCGACCGTCTCATGTCGAGCCGGGAGCGGACCCGCGAAAGCTTCCTCTGAATGGCTCAAACTGGCCGGGAGCACGCATTCTCCCCGCAGCCGGAACGCCCGGTGCGCCAGTGCCCGCCTCGCTTTGTGGCGGGTGGGCGCCGCAAAGCGCAAGCGGTTCTTCACTCGTTCGGCCAGAAAAGAGACGGCCCCGTACGTCCGGTGGGCTATCATGCCTGTCCTCTCCGAAGTAGCTCCTTATGATTTCCGTCCGTAATGTCACGCTGCGCCGTGGCGTCAATGTCGTACTCGACGGCGCGTCCGTCACCTTCACCCCCGGCGAAAAGATTGGCCTTGTCGGCCGCAATGGCGCCGGCAAGTCATCCTTCTTCGGCCTTCTCAACGGCACGCTGCACGAAGACGGCGGCGAGTTCTCGATTCCCGCTGCATGGAAGATGGGCCAGGTCGCGCAGGAAATGCCGGAGACCGAGCAGAGTGCGACCGACTTCGTCATCGAGGGTGACACCATCCTGCTGGCAGCGCAGGCCGAAGTAACCGCTGCTGAGGCCAGCGACGATGGCATGCGCATGGCGCACGCCTACATGGCCCTGCACGACGCCGGTGCACACGATGCTCCCGCACGCGCCCAGGCGCTGATCCAAGGCCTGGGCTTCAGTGCTGCCCAGCTTGGCCAGCCGGTCAACAGCTTCTCCGGCGGCTGGCGCATGCGACTGCAGCTGGCGCGAGCGCTCATGTGTCCGTCCGACTTGCTGCTGCTCGACGAACCAACCAATCACCTCGACCTCGACGCGCTGGTCTGGCTGGAAGCGTGGCTCAAGCGCTACGAGGGAACCATGGTCGTGATCAGCCACGACCGCGAATTCCTCGACGCGGTGACGCAGGTGACCGTGCACGTCGACAACGCCAAGCTGGTGCGTTATGGCGGCAACTACAGCAAGTTCGAAGAGATGCGCGCCGAGCAACTGCAGTTGCAGCAGGCCGCGATGGCGAGGCAGGCGGACAAGATCGCCCACCTGCAGAAATTCATCGACCGTTTCAAGGCCAAGGCCTCGAAGGCGAAGCAGGCGCAGAGCCGGGTCAAGGCGCTCGAACGCATGGAGAAGATCGCACCGGTGCTTGCCGACGCGGAGTTCACCTTCGAGTTCAAGGAGCCGCTCAACGTCCCGAACCCGCTATTGTCGATGCTGGACGCGAGCTTCGGCTACCCCGCGCCGACCGACGCAGCGCCGGACACGCCGCCGACGGTCATCGTGCGGGGCATCAACCGCTCCGTGCTGGCCGGGCAGCGCATCGGCATTCTCGGTGCCAACGGCCAGGGCAAGTCGACGCTGGTGAAGACGGTGGCGCACGAGCTGGCGCCGATTGCCGGCGAAATCAGCGAAGGCAAGGGCCTGAACATCGGCTACTTCGCACAGCAGGAACTCGACGTGCTGCGTCCCCTCGACACACCGCTAGAACACATGATCCGCCTTGCGAAGGACACACCGGCGCACCTGCGTGCCCCCGGCCAGAGCGGCACCGAACAATCGCTTCGTACCTTCCTCGGCACCTTCAACTTCAGTGGTGACATGGTCCATCAGGCGGTCGGCACGATGAGCGGCGGCGAAAAGGCGCGGCTCGTGTTGTGCATGATCGTGTGGCAACGCCCCAACCTGCTGCTGCTCGACGAGCCTACCAACCACCTCGACCTGGCCACACGCGAAGCGCTAGGCATGGCACTCAACGAATTCGAAGGCACAGTGATGCTGGTCAGTCACGACCGGTCGCTGCTGCGCGCGGTATGTGACGAGTTCTGGCTCGTTACCAAGGGTGGCGTCGAGCCCTTCGACGGCGATCTGGACGATTACCAGCAGTTCCTGCGCGACGAAGCCCGTCGCATGCGCGAGCAAGCTGCCGGAGAGCAGAAGGTCGTCGCCTGAACACCCCCTGGCAGTTCCAGTTTGGAAGCTGCCAGAGCGCTCGCATCGAGTCGAAGGGCCGGTTAGGGTCGCGTGCCGCCGATCGCCGTCAGGCAGCAACCGGCCAGGAGTCGTCGTTCGCTCGCACCGTCGCTCCGACATTCTGGCGTCGGTTCCGCTCAGGAACCGGCCATTTAATTCGCAATGTTGAAGTATTGCCATCGGCCTTAGCCGTCATTCGAGTATCGGTGTTGGTCTGGCGGCTGCGGATCACTTTCCTGTCATTCGCATGTCGGCGGATGCGAATGACAGGGTTCACTGCAGGCAGATGCGTACTTGCGTCCCATTGCGGTCATACAAGGCCAGTGCCGAACTCTGACCGCCTGGAGAGCACTTCGGTCATTGCCTCTTCGCCGGAACTGCATTGCCGCGCTGCGTCGGTCGACAGTTCTCGCAACAGCGAGGCGCTGAATCGATACGGTCGCCACAGTCGACTAATCGTGTGTCAGGCCACGCCGTACTCAAGCCTCTGTCTAGGTCGCACTTCCATGCGCCAGAATTCGGATAAGCCGGAATGGACATGGGCGCATTTATAGCAGTCAGCATGGCGTCTCACCGCGAGAACTTCAGAACCGCGAGGAAAACAATCGCCACAACAATGACGATCACGGCCGGCGCTGCAAACCTCAACGCGGACGATTCGCGCACTGTGTCGTCGCGCTCTGCCCGCCTCGAAAAACCTGCGAGCATGCCATGCAACGCCGACAGCAACACGACCAAAGGCAGCTTCGCGGTTAGCCATGCGGCGCCAAACCAGTGCCCCATCAGCGCGATCGTCGGGCCGGTGATCCACACCATGGCCAGTGCTGGGGTCGTCACCCGGCGGTCCCAACGGCGCATCACCCGAAGAATCACGAGGTTGTTCGTCGCCGCGCAAATGGAAAGGACAAGAAGCCCAGCGACAAATGTTATTACTGACGCAACATGCAGTGCCTTGATTGACAGATAAATCATCGAGCAGCCCGCTTGCGTGCGAGCCACGCCACATTCAGGAAGCCCCCGAAGGGGACGATCGCAGCAACGATCAGCCGGACGACTTCTGAGCGCTGCCACGCGCCGCTTGCCGCTGACGTGACGACCAGCCATAGGTAAGCGACGAACGCGACGCCGTGCACTGGCCCCAGCCATCTGACGGCGGCCGGCATGCCGCCTGGATGCTTGAGCGGAACTGCGACGAACACAAGCAGCACCAGCGTCGTGGCTTCAATCGCGGCCATGATGCGAAGGTGGCGCAAGAACACCGGAGCGTAGTCCATGAAAAACAGGCAGGCGATCATTCGGCGGAAGATGTCGCCTCATTGTCGACCTTCATGTGCGAAAGGCTCCGCCGCAGCACTGCAACATTTTTTGGCCCGTTCATGATGCTGAACTGATGCTGCGCTTCGTGCCACAGCGGCGCCGCCCGCTCGAAAAGATCGGCTCCCTCGGGGGTGAGTTCAACCATGCGGATGCGGCCGTCGGTGGGAGACGGTCGCATCTTCACGAAACCATCGCGCTCGAGAAAACCGATCATCTTTCCCATGGCCGTCCGCTCGATGTCGAGCCGCTCGGCGAGAGCATTAACCGAGGCGCTCTGCTGTTCATTCAGGGTCGCCAGGGTGAGAAACTGCGTGATGCGAAGGCCGGATGGCTGGAGATAAGCGTCGTAAAGACGCGAGATCTGACGGGCGGCCTTCCTCACCGTAAAGCAGTTGCATTGATCGACCCCGATGGGTTGGTTTTCCGGCAGCATCTCGTGTCCTCCTCAACGTTGGTTAAATTGCCCAGGCGCCTCGCGCGTTCGTCAGGCAAAAGCGCCCCGATACTTCTCGATGAATGCCGGGACAGAAAGCGCCGGCGTCCCGGTGATTTTCTCGACAGCATCGTTAGTACCCTGGAACACCCCTTCGCGATAGTGCTGCGCGACTTCAACGAGGTGCTGCACAAGGAACGGAGGGAACTTGTACACCTGCTCCATCTGTTGCTTGAAATCTTCGATCGAAGTCGGGGCGTATTCGATCGTCACGCCGAGCACCTCGCTCACGGCTGCAGCGATTTCCGTATGGTTCATCTCTACCGGGCCGTGGAGAGTGTAAGTCTTGCCGCCATGGCCTGCCGGATTCGCCAGAATGTGCGCGATGACCCTGCCCTGGTCGTCCGCGCTGATCGGAGCGTGGCGACCGTTTTCGAACGGAAAATCGATCTTCTTTCTGGCCCAGATTTGCTTTGCAAAATGCGGGTAGACGAGCCAATCCGCAAAGAATGTGGGGCGCAGATGCGTGGTGGGCACACCGGACCAGTCGAAGACCTGCTCCGAAATCCAGTGATCCTGCGCCGCATGGCTGGTCGACTCGCGCCGCGCTGAAATCTGCGACATGTTGACGATCGCAGTGACGCCGGCTTCCTTCGCGGCCTGCGCGAAATAGGCTGCGGCCCCGAGAATCCCCGGTGCGATCGGGTGAAGGAAGTAGGCGGAGCTGACACCCTCCATGGCCGCACGGATGTCGTCGATGTCGGTGAAATCTCCGACGGCGATGTCAACGCCGCGCGCCCGCAGCGCCGCTGCGCGCTCATCATCCGAGCGCACGTAAGCGCGGACGCGCTTACCCATCCGGAGCAGTTCGTCGATGGCTGCACCGCCAGTACGGCCGGTTGCGCCGCTTACAAGAATGGTCGATTCGTTCATGGTTTTGATCCTCTGAATAGTTAAGAGCATATGCTCGTGTATGGCAATATAGGAGCATGTGCTCCTATATGCAAGTTTTTTCGCGAGCAGCTTCTGTTCGCCTTGAGCGAAACACCTCGCCTCTCACGGAGTCTGAATGAAGGCCGCGCTAAAAAGCTGCCATGCCGCGAACGACGCCGGGCCGCGCACTGATCCTCGTGTACCAGGCGCGAAGCAGAGGGAGCTTGGACCAATCGAGGTCCTGCCTCGCAGCAAAGGCACTCGTATAGGCAGCGATGTCTGCGAGTGTGAATCTATCGCCGGCGACATATGGGGCGTCGATCAGGAATCGTTCGGCCTGAACGAGCGCCTCGATGGAACGACCGGCAAGAAATTGAGCGCCCGGTTCGTTGCCTTGTTGCCTAAGCTCGAAAGCACCGCCGTTTGGCGCAATCACTTCGGTGATGAAATAGAACAGGCGATCGAAAAACAAGGCGGCCTCCTGGCCCGGATCGGGCGTTAGCCTCTCCCGCGATCGACTCGCCGCATAGAACATGATCGCGTTCGATTGGGTAACGACAAGGTCTGTTCCTGCCTTGCCTTCTTCGACCATGACCGGGATAAGGCCACGCGGGTTAAGCACCCGAAACGCAGCAGTCTTGTGCTCCCCGGCTCTCAAATCCAAGCGGCTGACGGAATACGAAATGCCAGCCTCTTCCAGGGCGATGGCCGCCCTTCGGCTGTTGCCTGTTTGTGCTCCGTAAAGACGGATTGCCATGAGCGCATCTCCACTTAACCTTCAGGACAGGCCCTGATTCACGCGCGCCCTTCGAATATCAAACGATGCCGTGGACTACCGCCACGAGAGGAGCGCGGAAACCAGCTTCGCACACTGTCTGCAACTGCCCACGCAAAGAGCGCACTGGCGAGAGGGCTGG
This sequence comes from Paraburkholderia sp. SECH4, assembly GCF_030511745.1. Lineage (NCBI taxonomy): Bacteria > Pseudomonadati > Pseudomonadota > Betaproteobacteria > Burkholderiales > Burkholderiaceae > Paraburkholderia > Paraburkholderia sp. SECH4. The sequence goes on along the minus strand of NZ_JALOCP010000024.1, from coordinate 10,694 downwards.
CTCAGATCTATGGACTTGCACAGACGGAGGCGCCGTGCGAACTGTGACAGGCCTTCACTCCGGGCTGCAGAAATGTTGGCCTGGCCGAGCAGCCAGACGCCGGCGTTCTTTAAGCACCAGGGAGGAAAGGTCGTATCGCAGCGGCGGAGATGTCTGGCGGCGTCAGGCGGCGATTCGTCGTTGAGCCACCTATGTAGCGCTCCGCGATCCTCCAACCGTTATCGGTCTCGCGAAGCCGGTCAAGCATTGGCGAATACATCCAGATGAAGAAGCGTTCTCTGTCGCGCTTCTCACCGCCAATTCGCGCTGCGTGCCTCGGCGGCAAACGGCCCGCCGACTAGCGCGATGAACCCCTCGGCCGGCAGGCGACGGTCAATTTTGCGGGAAGCCGTCGTTCAGGGGGCCCTCGAAGTTATGTCTTCAGTTGCTGCATGAATTGGCGAATTACTGCTGCGACCGCAGCCGGATTCTCGAGAGGTGACAGGTGCCCCGTACCGGGCAGCAGAAGCATTTGGGAGCCCAGGATTCGCGGCAATAGCTCGCCGCGCAATGTCTCTGGCAGATCCACCTGATCAAGTTCTCCAGCAATAACTACGACGGGTATAGACTGGATTCGGACCCGCTCACAGACAGTGCGTCGCGTGTGCTCCATATGTGTTGGAGCGTTCGCCCTGGCTGCTGCGGGCATACTGGATGGTCGCAGGGCGACGACGCATTGGGGCGCGGCACGGCGCCTGGCGGAGCGCTATCCCAAGGTACAGGTCGACCCGACTCCTATCTGGGTGAAAGACGGCAACGTGTACACGTCGGCCGGCATATCGTCTGGAATCGACCTCGCGCTCTCGCTGGTCAGCGAAGATCTGGGAAATGACTTCGCCCTGGAAATTGCGAAGAATCTGGTCCTGTTCTTGCGTCGTCCGGGCGGACAGGCGCAGTTCAGCTTCGCACTTCAGTCGCAGCGCGCGCACAACTCAGGTCTGAACGAGTTATGTCTCTGGATCGGTGAGCATCTGCACATGGACCTCACAGCCGAAGTCATGGCAGCCAGAATTTCAACGAGCGTCAGAACGTTGATACGTATGTTTCAGCGAGAATTGCAGACCACACCCGCAAGATATGTCGAAAACGTCCGGCTGGAATCCGTTTGCCGTTCGCTTGCGCTTGGCGAGAGATCGATGCAAGACATCTGTCGTCAGAATGGCTACGACAGCGTCGACGTGCTAAGAAAGGCATTTACACGCCGCTTCGGGGTGAGTCCCGCAGAGTACGCTCGGCGCTTCGGTAAGAGCGTCGAGCCGATGCAGTCCGGTTGACATTGGCCGCATATCCCGCACTGGCCTTCATGACGTCACGCAACGTTGCGAGACCGTCCGTGGGCATCGTGGCGTGGTACGCGAACCCACCGTTCTCGTAGGCTTCCATGATCTGCAGCCACTTGCGAAGATCGCAAGCGAACCAGCGAAAACTGAACCCGCCATTGCGAATCACCAGACACTTCTTGCCCGTCGCGAACTGTCAGGGAAAGTTACCGTGGTCCGGTGGCCTTTCTCAACGCTTGGGTCGAGAAAATATGTTGACGAGATTCCCATCCGGGTCGCGCAGCAAGAGAGAGCGATTGCCCCACGGCATCAACGTCGTCGGCATAACGATTTCTGTCCCCCACGCATTCATCCGTTCGAACACTGCATCAACGTCCTCCACTTCAAACTCCAGGATCGCCGACCGATTCGCAGCCGCAGTGGCGGCACCGACATTAAACAGCTTGATCAGGTGCTCAGACGAAATCGCAAGCACCGCCCCTTCGAATTGTATTTCCGCAAACCCATCAGCAGGCCGTGCAGCCTCGAGACCGGAAAGCCTTCGGTAAAACTCGACCAGACCTTCGATATCCTGGGTAACAACACGAACAGACGCAAACTTCATTTTGAGCTCCTGGCTAAGAAAGGGAGCTCAGTCTAAAAGACGATGCTGTCAGATTCTGGCAGTATCGTGCGGCTATCTTCGCAAGCGCGCTCAGCGCGCCGTCCGATAGCGTCTTGTCGCAGCGATCAGCCACCCAGCGCATGCCAAGAACCAAAGCATCGAGTTCCTCTGAGCGGAACATCATTGGCGGCAGCATGAAACCCGGTTTCATCACGTAACCAACGCCCGGCTCCCCCTCGATCATCGCTCCTTGCGCCTGCAAACTGGCGATGTCCCGGTATAGCGTGCGGATGCTCACACCGAGCTCCTCGGCCAAAGCTTGACCACTCACGGGACGTCGGTAACGCCGTAGCACTTGCAGGAGACTAAGAAGACGTTCAGAGCGGGCCATATGTTGATCCTGATATCGGAACTCAAGTAAATCGACGACGCTATCGGTTACATCGAACCGAATGCAACAGGTTGCTTCCAGATAGATATCGCATTGTCGACGATCTGTGTGGGCCGCTGCGTTTTTCAGTGGCGATCAACGTCGATCTTTTTGACCTTTGATTTGCGCGGTGCAATCAGGCGGTAACCGCTAGAATTGCGGTTTTAGCCCGGAATACGCCAATGTCTTTTGCCTCGCTTGGCCTGATCGATCCCTTGCTGCGTAATGTGCAGGACCTCAATTACCAAACACCTACGCCGGTGCAGGCCAAGGCGATTCCTGCTGTGCTCAGTGGCAAGGACGTCATGGCTGCGGCACAGACCGGCACTGGCAAAACGGCGGGTTTTGCGCTGCCGCTGTTGCAACGGCTGGTGCAACACGGCCCGGCGGTGTCCAGCAACCGCGCGCGTGTTCTGGTGCTGGTGCCCACGCGTGAACTGGCCGAACAAGTGCTGCAAAGCTTTATCGAATACGGCAAAGGCCTCGACTTACGATTTCTGGCCGCCTACGGCGGTGTGAGTATCAACCCGCAGATGATGAAGTTGCGCAAAGGCGTGGATGTGCTCGTTGCCACGCCGGGCCGTTTGCTAGATCTCAATCGCCAGAACGCAGTGCAGTTTGATCAAGTACAAACGCTGGTGCTGGATGAAGCCGACCGCATGCTGGATCTGGGCTTTGCGCGCGAACTCAACGCCGTCTTTGCTGCCTTGCCCGCTCAGCGCCAGACCCTGCTGTTCTCTGCCACGTTTACCGATGATATCCGCGCCATGGCGGCGGGCATTCTGCGCAGCCCGGTCAATATCAGCGTCAGCCCGCCCAATGCCACGGCCAGCAAGATCAAGCAGTGGGTGGTGCCGGTGGATAAAAAGAACAAGCCTGACCTCTTCATGCACCTTGTGGCTGAGAACAACTGGGAGCACGCGCTGGTGTTCGTCAAAACCCGCATTGGCGTGGATTACCTGGCGGCCATGCTGGATGAAGCGGGCTATGCGGTCGACACCATCCACGGCGACAAACCGCAACCCGCGCGCCTGCGTGCGCTGGAGCGCTTCAAGACGGGCGAAGTAAGTATGCTGGTGGCCACCGATGTGGCTGCACGCGGGCTGGATATCGACGACCTGCCGCTGGTGATCAACGTTGATCTGCCGATCGTGGCGCAAGACTATGTGCACCGTATTGGCCGTACCGGCCGCGCGGGCGCCAGCGGCGTGGCGGTGTCCCTTGTGTGTGCCGATGAAGCGCCGCAACTGGCCGCGATTGAAGCGCTGATCCGGCAAACACTGCGCCGTGAAGAAGAGCCGGGTTTTGAAGCCGAACACCGCGTGCCGCAAACTAGCGCGACAGGCGAGATCATCAAGAAACCCAAAAAGCCCAAGAAGCCCAAAGTGCCGCAAGCTGCGCCGCGCGCCACGCAGGTGCCCAGCAATAAACCGCGCCCGCAAAGTGGCGAAAACAAACGCAAGCCTGCGGCGCAGCGCGCTGTGGCCGCGGGCAAAGGCACAAGCTTGTCCAGCGGTAGCCCATTCAGCGTGCAAAAGCCACGCAGCAAGCCCGCCAGCAAGCCAGCTGCGGGTTCACGTAAGCCGGCTGGCAAACCCGCTGGTGGCCGCGGCAAACGCCAACCCTGATCCGTGGGGATGAGTAACACCAGCCCTGGAACAGGCTGGCGGTTTGGGGCCCGCTGGCAGGCAGCGGCGCGGCTTCGGCGTGCCTCAGCTCGGCGGGTAACGGCGCACTGAATCCAGGATTCCATAACAACTTCGGGGCCGAACGGACATTGAAATCGTGCGTAGCGAGCGTCCGAGAAAGACCCTGGGCTACGAGACGCCAGCCGAGCGATTCCAGCAAACTATTGCATCCCCCCGTTGAATCCGCCCCGATGACCTGCCGATCACCGATGCGAAGTGCCAGACCGTTGATCGGCCTTATGCGAAGCTTTCCATAAGGCCGAATAGTGCGTATAGCCTAGCCTCGGTCTCCTCCTCCCGAGGCGTTCGCGATGACGACCAATACGCACATCCTCCGCAAAACAAAAAAAATGCCCTAAAGAATACTGTCCAGCGCCTTCGCGAGCCTGGCCACCGCACCTTCAACGTCATGCAGTTTGTCCAGGCCGAATAACCCAATGCGGAAGGTCTTGAAATCTTCAGGCTCGTCGCATTGAAGGGGAACGCCAGGCGCGATCTGCAAGCCGGCATCAGCGAACTTCTTACCCGATCGTATTCCGTCATCGTCCGTGTAGCTGACGACGACGCCCGGAGCCTCAAAACCTTCGGCCGCCACGCTTTTGAAACCCTTGTCCACGAGGAGTGAGCGAACGCGCTTGCCGAGTTCAAGCTGCTCTACTCTCACTTTATCGAAGCCGTATGCCTCGGTCTCCTTCATAACATCACGCAACGTAGCGAGACCGTCCGTGGGCATCGTTGCGTGGTACGCGAACCCACCGTTCTCGTAGGCTTCCATGATCTGCAGCCACTTGCGAAGATCGCAAGCGAAACTGGTGCTGGTTGTTCCGTCGATTCTTTCGCGGGCAAGCGGGCTAAGCATGACCAGCCCGCAGCACGGTGAAGCGCTCCATCCCTTTTGCGGCGCGCTGATCAGGACGTCAACGCCACTCGCCTTCATGTCGACCCAGACCGTGCCGGAGGCAATGCAATCCAGTACAAACATGCCGCCGACAGCATGCACAGCGTCGGCCACCGCGCGCAAATAAGCGTCCGGCAGCATGATCCCGGATGCGGTTTCGACATGCGGCGCAAAGACCAGATCCGGCTTGTTTTCCCTGATCGCAGCGACCACCTCTTCGATCGGTGGCGGTGCATAGGCAGCCTGTCTCCCTTGTTCGACCGGGCGCGCCTTCAGCACGATCGATTCAGACGGAATGCCGCCCATGTCGAAAATCTGCGACCAGCGGAAACTGAACCAGCCATTGCGAATCACCAGACACTTCTTGCCCGTTGCGAACTGCCGGGCAACAGCTTCCATGCCGAACGTCCCGCTGCCCGGCACGACCACGGCCGACTTCGCGTTGTAGACTTTCTTCAGAGAACCGGAAATATCACGCATGACTCCTTGAAAGAGCTGCGACATATGATTGATTGATCGGTCGGTGTAAACGACTGAATACTCGAGCAGTCCCTCGCGGTCGACATCGGGAAGTAAGCCTGGCACGTTTGTCTCCGGTTATAAACGAATATAAGGATCGCAAACACATTCTAACGAAAGCCGCCTGCAACGGTATCGGCCGAGACGCCCCCGTTACCGATCCAGCAAGTTTCGGCATGAACCAGCCGCCGAGTCACGCCGGTTGGGAATGCGCCAGTGGCGACAATCGGTACGATTATGGACCTTCGCAGGAATCGCCCTGATAGGCGATCGGAGTCACGGCAGTGCCATCGCACGTGTCCGGCATGCGCATGTTGCTGCCATCATGGAAACGGGACGCCTGTAACGGCCCGTTGCATACGTGAGTCAGGGCGCCCAACGGCACATGCGAGTGAGTGCGCCTACTCCCATCCCTGATATCCGACAGGCTGCGCCGGATTGCCGTAACCGGTGGGGTACGGCCGGCGCAGTTCAGGCGGCGTGTACATCTCGTTGTATGCCGGATAGGCAGGCGGGCGGCCCACTATGATGACCTGCTGCGCCGCCGCTTGAGTGGGCGGCCGAGGTACATAGGCGGACTGCGCGTCAGCCGGTTGGTACCGCGCGGGCGGATACGGAGCTGGCGCGTATTGATTAGCCTGAACAGTTCGAGGCGGCGGCGCGTATTCCCGCCTCGCGTACCCACCTGACTCCTGAGACTCTGTTGACGTCTGGTTATACGCCGGCGTCGCTGCGTATTGCTGGGGCTGCTGATTCTGATATTGCCGGGCTTGCCGGTTGTAAGCCGCTTGAGTCCCCTGCTCCGCCGCGTATTGCGGTTCCTCATCGGCCTGCCGATATTGCGGCACCGCCCGCTGAGCGTTCTGCAAATCGCGCCTCTGCGTCAACTGCGAGTCGTCATCATGCGGCAATGCCGTCACGCCTTGCGTCGGAATCAGTATGGGAGGCTCGGACTCGGTGGCAAACAGCTTCGGCAACGCAGTCCGAGTTGAAACCTGCTTCAGAGGCACAGGCTGCATTTCAGCCCGCTTAGGCGGCGTAACCCGCAGTGAAGCCTGCTTCAACGACGCGACCGCGACCGGTGCAGAGACCCGCTTCGGCGGCGCAGACGCGACTTGCGCGGAGCCGTGCTTCAGCGGCACAGGGCCGGCCTGCGCGACGACCTGCCGGGACGGCATGGCTCGCGCAGCAGCATCCCGCTTCGGCGATGTGACCGGCGCGGATACTTGCCTCGGCGACGCGGCTTGCGCTACGACCCGCCTTGGGGGTGCACCCCGCTCGGCAACCGGCTTCGGCGATGCGGGCATGGCCGGCACAGCAAGCGGCTTTTGCCGATGCTTCACTTCGTCGCCCAACGTCGCATAGGATTTCGAGTCTTCCCTGGCGCGCGCGTTATAGCCGATGAAATACGCATAGCGCAGGTCTGCCAGGCGCGCCTGAATGTCGGCATCGGCAGAGACGCGTTTTTCGCCGGGGTCGAGAGAGGCGTCGACGGTCGAGTCTTCGAAGGCCGAGGCTGCAGCATCAGCGGCACGGGCGGATTCGGGATGCAGCGCGCCCACAGAAGACATAAGCGCAGCGGCTACCGCGACGAGCACTTTTTTTTCCATACTTTCACCTCGGAATTCCGTGCGACAGACCGCGTGGGATTCTCCAATCTCCGGACCGGACCTTCACTCGCGCTTACGGGATATCGACTATTTTTAGCACGTCCTTAAGGGCTCAGGGTAGTGTTTCCGGGTATAACCCAGGCGAAAGCCTATGTGCCGAACAACCATAGCAATACTGACGTTGTCGGTCCGGAAATTCTTGCCTGCTCCGGCGACAATGGAACCGACGAGCATGTCATCGTTGGCGGCGGCGGTGAGGAGTGTATTTCCGCCGGCAACATCTGGCGTGTGAATCGACTTGATCGCGGGCACGATCCGGTCATGGTCACGGAAGTTCAGCTTCTGATGGGATGCGGCCATCAAGGGACGCCCGGCTAGGCCTATCGAGGGATCTAAAGCTTTCGGTTAACGGCCATCCGTCTCACCCATCATCCGTCGTCGACGGAGTTCTTGGTCGGCTGACTCAGGACAACGCTATTGGACCAAGGTCCAATTGTTTGATCGGACCGCAACTACCACTATTCATGTGAGTCTCGCTGTCGCGGCGCGTGCGCGCTCAATACCGCGATTACGATATGTTTAATGGAGCCTGCATCATGATCAAATCCCTTCGGTTTGTTCTCGCGATTCCCGTCTTTCTGTTTGTCGTGGCCTGCTCGACGAACCCGACCGTTGCTAATGGCGGAGACCCTGAGTTAGTCGACAAAGCGCAAGCGGCACTTCAACAGCTATTTGCCGGCACTCCAAAGGCGAAGGAACTCCAATACCAGGCGAAGGCCGTCGTCGTGTTTCCCGACATTGTCAAGGCCGGGCTTATCGTCGGTGCGCAAGGCGGGAAAGGGGTGATGTTTGGTCCAGACGGGAAAGTCCTTGGGTACTACAGAGCACGCGCAGTCTCGTATGGCCTGCAGGCTGGCGCCCAATCGTTCTCGGAGGCCTTGTTTCTCATGACCGACTCGGCTATGACTACGCTCACCAGCGGCGCCGGATTATCGGTTGGTATGGGGCCGAGTGTCGTAGTAGTGGATGCAGGGATGGCCAGGTCTATGACAACTACTACGTTGAAATCCGATGTCTACTCGTTCATTTTTGGCCAAACGGGCCTGATGGCCGGTCTTGGCATGCAAGGCCAGAGGATTGTTAAGTTTGATGAAAACGATAAGTAAAGTGCGAAATATGCCCCCGGCACGTTTTGCTGGCCTACAGCGGGCTGGGGGCGGTCCGGCAACCGTGCGCGCCAATGCGGCCGCCGATCGGTCGTGCGGGCCGAGGGTGGTCCCAGCAGCTTCAAGATCGCAGTCCGCCTCCCCGCCTGCTCTCCTCTTGGGGGCTCGTTTTGATGCAGTTGGCCGCCGGCCGGCGCGGCGCCAGCCTACGCGGGATTCGGCGCGATTTCAGGGCCGGCCGAGCGATGCAGTGTATTGCGCGCGGCCGGTATCTTTTTTTTGTTGCCGGAGCGGCTTGGATGCTTTTCGCTGCGTATCGCTCCTCTCGCGGCTCTGAGGATTGACTTATCGCTTTAGTCGTCGCCTGACTGGATTGCGTGTGTTGCACGAGGTGTTTGCGAAGGGCTGCGGCCTTCGACTGCGAGCATCCAAGGCGCTTTCGAATCGCAGTGACCGTGCCGCGGAGCGTTCCGTCTCGGATCGCCGAACCTTTTCTCTATGGCGAGGATGAACGCACCAGCGGAAGCCAGCGACACTAGCAGCACGGTCCACTCGACGACCGGCCGTCCTGCTTGACGCTGTGCACTTTACCGCGTATCCGCCGAATGTCCCGTTCGACGCGTAATCCCGCCATACGTGCACAGAAGGTGGCCGTACGGGAAGGGTCGACAAGGGAAATTCGCGTCGAGGCAGAGCCGGTGACTGACGGGCTCCGGGTTCTTCGGCCATCTACTGACGTTGCCCCACGCTTTCACCCGGACGTTCGAAGGACCGCTCCGCCCCGATAACGGCCCTTCGTGCGCCGCACACGTCAGGCGTGTTGTCGGCCGGACCGGTCATCCGCAGCACATTGCGCCCCACCTGCGCGCGTATAGAAAAAGCGCGCGCAGGTGGTTCGGAAGCGCGATGCCCGGCGGCAAACCGGTCAGCACGAATCAGAATATGTTGCGAAGGCCGAGCGCGACGCCGGTCTGGTTGTTGCGGCCTGGAAAGTCTGCTTTCGCCGCGCCAGTGCCGCGGATGAAATCGACCGTGCCATACACTTCGGTCCGCTTGGACAGCGAGTATTCGGCTAGCAGCACGCCCGAGTAACGGACGCCGCGGCCAAGCGTGGTGCCATCGGCGTTCAACGCATTGCGGGAGTGATCGTAGTAGGCTGCCGCAGTCAGCAGCAGCGGCGGCGTGACCTGCCAGGTGGTACCGACGTAGAAGCCGTCGTCGATGCGGTTGGTATTCGTCACCGGCGCCGAAAAGGCGGCAGCCGGCGAGTTCGCGGCCGACATGAAAAGGTCGACCATACCGGTGTTGTCCTGCGCATGCAGCCAGCCTGCGTAGGCCTTGACCGTGCTGAACGCATAGACAGCGCTCACGTTGACAACATTGAACTTGTTGTTGTGTGCATCGCTGTTCTGCTGAAAGCCGGCATCAAGGGACAAGCCGCCGTACGTATAGGCCGCCGTCAAGCCGTACATGTTGTTCGCGCCGGTGCTGCCGGCCACACCGCCAAAGCTATACATGGCTTCCACGTTCAGGCCGCCGAACTGGCCGTTGTACTTGACGGAGTTGTTCTGGCGCAGGCCGTATCCGAGTGCGCCAGGCAGCCAGCCGTCCTGATCGTAGTTACCGACGGTCAGCGGGTCGTAGACGTTCCCTAGCTGGTCGAATAGCGGCGTATTCTGGCGACCGAAGGTCACCGTGCCATACTGGTTGCTAGACAGCCCAACATAAGCCATCCGGTTGAAAAGGGTATTCTGGCTCGCAAACTGGCCGTTCCACAGGTTGAAGCCGTTCTCAAGCCGGAACACCGTAGACAAGCCGCCGCCCAGGTCTTCAGAACCCTTCAAGCCCCAACGGCTTCCGGTGATCGGGCCGACGCCCATCGATACCTGGCTGTCGTTGTTCGCATTGGCGTTGGTGAGATAGCGGACGCTCGTGTCGACGATGCCGTACAGGGTGACCGAGCTTTGCGCGAAAGCGGATTGGGCCGCGATGGCGATAAGTGCGCCACCGATGGCGCTGATGGTTTTCTTCACAGAGTATCTCCCCATGTTTAGTTGTAAGGCAAACCGCTGGTCTATATAACCGCTGCGGTTCATGCGCGGCTTTTGGCCTGCGCGCAATGATATTTCCGTCAAATTAAATCGGGATCTGTTTTCAATTTTTGTCTCCCGTTTACAACATTGGATTGACTTTCGTATCACCGGACAGTGCCAGCGAATTCTTGTATATGGTCGGAACAGCCCTGTTATGCCTGCTGCCGCTCAGCGTTGTTGAGCGGCAGCAGGCCAGGCTGACGGCACAAAGCCGCAGAAACGCGACTAGACGCCAGAATAGCCGGGGTGGCCGTTTAACCTTGAAAGCAGCCGTCTAGATGCTGCATGGACGACCGTCTGAGGTGGGTCGAAGAACGAAACCGCTCGCGCGGTAGGGGGCTCCGGCTAAGCGCGGTGGTTCGTGAGG